>BAHP02000034.1 GCA_000508865.1 Clostridiales bacterium VE202-01 | reverse complement strand
ATGGGCAGCGTTGGTTTCATTGCCAATGTTAAATAGTACCGAAGATGGAAAACCATATGCAAGCGGTTATGACAATACAAAACCATATCAAGGATGGGATGTCGGATGGGCATCATTGGAATGTCATAATGAAAATACATATAAATTCATCGATGAAGTATTTAGACAGGTATCAGAGATATCACCATCAAAATATATACATGTAGGTGGGGATGAAGCATACTCAACATCAGATGAAGATTATTCATATTTCATGAATCGAGTAACAGAGATAGCTCAAAAATATGGAAAGACACCAATCGGATGGCAGCATTATGATGATATAGTAGAAAGTGAAGATGCCGTAATCCAATACTGGCAAACAAACGGTTCATCATTCGTAGGTAATTTTAAACAAATCGTATCACCAGCAAACTATGCATATCTAGATATGAAATATAACAGCAGCTGTGAACTAGGTCTACAATGGGCAGGAATGATATCGGTTCAAAAGGCATACAGTTTTGAACCAACAAAATATGGATCAAAAGATCAGGTATTAGGAATAGAATGTCCATTATGGGCAGAGACATTATCAAGTCTGGAATCATTAGAATATATGGCATTTCCAAGAATCTTGGGATATGCAGAAATCGGCTGGACGGCAAAAGAAGATCGCAGCTGGGATGAATATCAGGAAAGATTGATCGTTCATGGTGAAAGATTAGAGAACCAGGGAATCAATTATTATAAAGATGAAACGATCTGGAAAGAACCATATGTACCAGTAAACACAAGCTGGGATATGAATGAAGGAACAGGAACAACAGTTAGTGATAGTACTGGATTATATCCTGGAACAATTAATGGTGGAGTAAGCTGGACAGAAGGAATCGAAGGAAAAGGGCTTCAGTTTAATGGAAATGGTTTTGTCGATCTAGGAATCAAAGATCTAGAAGGAAACTGGAGTGCCAGTGTGTGGGTAAATCGAGGAGAGAGCCCAGCAGGAACAACGAACACCGCCTTATTATCAGGAGATCAGGGAGAACTCAAATTAGAGCAGTATAATAAGACAGGAAAAGTAGGAATCACAGAATTTGGAGTAGAAGATTATCCATTTAATTACAGTGCGCCAATAGGAGAATGGGTACATTTAACATTTGTATGCGATGGTAGTGGAACAAGCTTATATGTAAATGGAGAATACCAGGACCGAGTAAGTGCAGTGATCAATGGACCAGCTAAGCGAATCGGTGCAAATAACAAAGCAGGATTGGAAGATTCTGGAAATTTATATGGATCAGTAGATGAACTAAATATCTTTAATAGAGCTTTAACTGCTGATGAAATCAGAGAATTAGCAGGTAAAGAAGATAGTGGTGAAGTTACAGCACCAAAGGCTTATGGGCCAGTACCAACTGATCGACAATTAGAGTACAATAAAGATGAAAGATCTGCATTTATCCATTTTGGAGTGAATACTTTTACTGATAAAGAATGGGGAGATGGACAAGAAGATCCAGCTATTTTTAATCCAACAGAATTGGATCCAGATCAATGGGCAAAAGTTTTAAGTGAAACTGGTTTTAAAAAGGTAATTATTACAGCAAAGCATCATGATGGATTTGCTTTGTTTGATAGTCCAGGTACAGATCATGATATAACTAATGAAGCAATTAATGAAAATATTCGTGGTAGAGATATTGTAAAAGAATTGTCTGTTGCCTGTGAAAAATATGGATTAAAATTAGGAATTTATTTATCACCTTGGGATCAAAATTCACCTAATTATGGTGATGATCGTGGGGAAGATTATAATGTGTATTTTATGAATCAGTTGACAAAATTGTTAACTGAATATGGGGAAATTTCAGAAGTGTGGTTTGATGGTGCTAAAGGATCAAATGTAACACAAACATATTATTTTGATCAATGGTTTGCACTTGTAAAAGAATTACAGCCAAATGCTTTGATTTTCTCTGACATGGGACCAGATGTTAGATGGATCGGGAATGAAGCAGGTTATGCTGGGGAACCTTGCTGGTCAAAAATTAAAGGCGATACATTAACATTGCCGCATTATGATACAGATTATTTAAATCATGGTGATCCTGAAGGGACTCATTGGATCATGGGAGAAACTAATACTTCAATCAGACCAGGGTGGTTCTTCCATGAAAGTCAAGAAACTAAATCTTTAGAAAAGTTAGTAGATATTTATTTTAATTCTGTAGGAAGAAACACGCCATTATTATTAAATGTACCACCTAATAAAAAAGGTTTGATTAATGAAGATGATGAAGCAAGATTAAGAGAATTAAATAGAGTGATTACAAATACATTTGATGAAGATCTTGCTATAAATAGTAAAGTAACAGCAACAAGTTATCGTGGTGAAAATAAAGGAGTAGAAACGTATAATCCAAATAATGTTACAGATAATAATTACGATACTTATTGGGCAACTAATGACGGAACATTTACAGGTTCATTAACTATTGATTTAGGTTCTGAAACATTATTTGATGTAATCAATATTCAAGAGTATATACCGCTAGGACAAAGAATTGAACATTTTAGTGTTGAAGTATACAATGAAAATACTGATTCATGGAAAGAAGTGTTTGATGGTCAAACAATTGGATATAAACGTTTAGTACGTCTTGCGCCAATGACTGCTTCAAAAATAAGAATCAATATTCTATCTTCACAAGATGTACCGCTTATTAATAATGTAGGTGTATACAAAGCTGATTCAGCAATTGAGTTAGAATCAAATGTGCCAGATGGATTAATTGTTATTGATGATCAAGATGTTGGAACTGGATTAAATCAAATTCAGTATGAAGGTACATGGGATGATCGCAAAACACAAGATGGATTCTATAATAATTCAAGTCACTGGACAAATTCTATTGGAGCTAAAGCAACATTTAAGTTTAAAGGATCTAAATTTTATATTTTATCTGCAACATGTCCAAATCATGGTACTTTCAATATGAGAATAGATGGTCAAGAAACAATAGTTGTAGATAATTATGGAACAGAAGACTTTTTAGAGCAACAGATTGTGTATGAAAGTGAAGATCTAACATATGGAGAACATACTGTAGAATTAGTATTAAGTGGTCAAAATCCTCATGGTGGAGGATATGCAGCACACTTAGATGCTATATATGTTTTAGATAGTGAAAGTGGTATGATTGAAATAGCTGATGATGATATTATCGTTAATGAAGATGCTGGAAGAGTAGAAATTCCTATTAAACGTGTTGGCGGTACTAAAGGTGAAGTGTCTGTTTCATTCTCACTTGAAAGTGGAACAGCCTTGCAGGATCAAGATTTCCAAAGAATGATTGAAGATGTAACATTTAAAGATGGACAGAGTGAGGCATTTGCTTCAGTGAAGCTGTTTGATAATGATGAAATGGATGGAAATAGATCATTTAAAGTAAGAATCAGTAAAGTTGTTGGAGCTATTACAGGTTTTACAACAAAAACGACAGTAAATATAATTGATGATGAAACGCCTCAAAATTTGGCATATCATAAAAATGTAACAGTATCTAGTATTGAAGATAATCTAGTACAATTTGATCCACAAAATGTAGTTGATGGTAATATTGATAATACGAGATGGTCATCAGAATATAATGATAGCGAGTGGTTGGAAGTAGATCTAGGTCAAGAGTATTTAATTGATAATGTAAAAATATATTGGGAAAATGCTCGCCCTAGCAAATATAAGATTTTAACTTCGATAGATGGACAAAATTATACAGAAGTATGTTTAGTAGAAGATGTGGAAAGTGGATTAAAAGAACATTACTTTGATCCTATTAATGCTCGTTATGTTAAGGTTCAAGGTATTGAACGGGCTACAGAATATGGATATTCTATTTATGAATTAGAAGTTTATGAAGCTAAAGAAGTAATCGAAACTAATAAAACAGCTTTACAAATTGCTATTGAAATGGCTGAAAAAGCTGATTTAGAAAATGTCGTACCAGTTGTAGTAACTGAATTCAACGAAGCTTTAGAAAATGCAAAAGAAGTATATGCAAAAACTAATGCCACTCAAAGTGAAGTAGATAATGTCTTTGCTCGACTAGCAAATGTAATGCATATGTTACAATTCTACAAAGGTGATAAGAGTGCATTACAAAAACAAGTAGATCAAATCAATGGTTTAGATGAAAGTAAATACATTGAATCATCATGGTCTGATATGTTGCCAGTATTAGAAAAAGCAAATGATGTATTAGCAGATGAAAATGCAATGCAAGGTGAAGTAGATGAAGCCTTTACAGAATTAGTAAAAGCGTTCTTGAACTTAAGATTAAAACCAAATAAAGATTTATTAAGTAATTTAATCAATCGAGTAAAAGGGTTAGATTCAGCAAGTTACAGTGCTGAATCATGGAATGTATTGCAAGAAACATTAAGCAATGTACAAGCAGTATTAGAAGATCCAGAAGCAACACAAGAAGAAGTAGATAATGCCAAAGATGTTTTAATAAAAGCAATAGCTGGATTAGAAGTAAATTCAAATAATCAAGTAAATTCAGGAGATGCGATATCAAGTGTAAAAACTGGAGATACAATTAATTTAATGCATGCATTTGTAGGATTAATTGTGACATCGATTGTTTTATTTGAAAATAAGAAAAGAAGAGCTAATGGATAACAAAATATTGATTAATTAAAATATTTCCGGATACTTAGGGTGTCCGGAAATTTTTATAATAAGATTTGTTTTAAAAATAGTGTAATTTTAGATATACTATTTAGAGTTAATGAGTTTGATAATAAAATATTTATTGCTTGTTTTTTTAAAGATTCTAATATTTAAAAAAGAAAATATATTTATTGATGTTATTTTGATAAGATGATATGATTAATACAGATGGTAGATGTTAATAGGATTGTTACTTTAATTAGGCAAGACCGTGATAATTTATACCTTTTGATGAAGGTATATCTTTTGCGGTCTTTTAAATTTGCAGTCTAAATTTGTTAAAAAGGAGGGAATTGCTCAAAACATCGACCAAAAATAAAAACAGGAGAGAAATAAAAGTGAAGAAAAAAACAGGAAAAATATTAAAGAGTGTATTAGCCGCTTCATTTACTTTTTCATTGGTAACTGCTAATCCAACTTGGATAAGTGCTGAACAAAATGAAGATAATGTAACGGTAGATATCTATCCTAAGCCACAAGAAATTTCATATATTTCAAATGAAGGTATGAATTTAGAAGGTGAGGTTAATGTAGTGCTTCACGGTGATCAAAATGAAGCAACATTACCGAAGTTAGAAAAATTATTACAAGAAAATAATATTAATTATGTTATTTCTGATGAAGTAGATGCGCAAAAAGCAAATATTTTAGTTTCTTCATCTAGCGATCATTGTGATGAATGTGCTGAAGAATTGGGAGGAAACAGCCAAGCTTTAAATGAAGAACAGGGATATATTTTAAATGCTAGTGATGATGATAATGAAAAAGGTGAAATTAAGATCATTGGAGCAGATAGCGATGGAGCGTACTACGGAATTGTAACTTTATCACAAATGTTAAAACAAAAGACTGATGGTAAAATTGCAGAAACAGTTATTTCTGATTATCCAAGTGTTAAATTAAGAGGATTTGTTGAAGGTTTCTATGGATATCCTTGGAGTTTTGAAGATCGTTTATCATTAATGAGTG
The DNA here is from genome assembly GCA_000508865.1 of Clostridiales bacterium VE202-01. Classification (GTDB taxonomy): domain Bacteria; phylum Bacillota_I; class Bacilli_A; order Erysipelotrichales; family Coprobacillaceae; genus Thomasclavelia. The sequence goes on along the minus strand of BAHP02000034.1, from coordinate 13,807 downwards.
AATCAAGCGAATTTAAGATGAATACTTATATTTATGCCCCAAAAGATGATCCATATCATAAAGATCAATGGCGTGAATTATATCCAGAAGATAAGGCAGAAGAACTTCGCCAATTAGCCGCAGAAGGTAAAAAAGATAATATGAGCTTCTGTTGGAGCGTACATCCAGGAAGTGGATTTAATTATTATACAGATGCTGATTATAATTCCTTAATTGCTAAATTTGAGCAATTATATAGTTTAGGAGTTCGTCAATTTGGTATTTCATATGACGATTTAGGTGGTTCTGTAAGTGGATCACAACATGCTGAGATAATTAATCGAGTTAATCGAGAATTTGTGCAAGTAAAAGGTGATGTAAAACCATTGATTGTAGTTGGAACTCGTTATTGTAATGGATGGGGACCAAGTATGACAACTTATTTTAAACCATTCTGGCAAAATTTAGATGATGATGTTGTAGTAATGTGGACAGGTGCTAATACAATGTCAGCAATCACAAAAGATGCTTATGAATGGCCAAAAACACAAACAGGTGTAACAAATAAGGATCTTGCTGCATGGTGGAATTATCCAGTAAATGATTATTGTGATGGTAACTTAATGATGTCACCATTGGAAAATCTAGAAAATGATGTTGATAATTTAAGTGGATTCTTCTTAAATCCAATGTCACAAGCTGAAGCAAGTAAAGTTGCTATTTTCTCAGGTGCTGATTATTCATGGAATATTGGTGCTTTTGAAAGAACAAGCAGCTGGGTTAGAGCAATTGATGAATTAGTACCTGAAGCAAGTGAAGCATTCCAGCGATTTGCTGATAATATTTCATATATTAAAGATGGTTTTGAATTTGATGAATCAAGATACTTAGTAGATACTATCGAAGCTTTCAAAACTGCTCTTCAAAATAAAGAAGGTGTTGTTGAAGCTGCAACAGCATTAAAAGCTGAATTTACAAAAATGAAAAATGATGTTGCAGCTTTAAGAAATGTTGAAGATAAAAACTTATATGAAGAAATTGAACAACACTTAAATGCTTATGAAGCAGTTGCAGAAGCAGGAATTGCAAGTATGTCAGCATTTATTGATGCCCAAAATGGTGATGTAGATTCTTGTTTATCAAATATTAATACAACTGAAATTAAATTAAAAGAAGCTGAAACTTATGAAGTAGAAAGTTTTGAATCAAACGGTACAAAAATGAATGTTGTTAAAGTTTGTGAAAAACGTATTAAACCACTTTTAAAAGATTCAGTAGATCAAATTAAATCTACTTTAATGGAAAATGTTTTCCCTGAAAATGAAGCTTCTGTAATCGGGACTATGTCTGGATTGGATGGTAAAACAGTAGAAGTAAATAAAGGAAATTATGAAGTAAATACAGTTAACGGTATCATGAATTCTAATGAAACAGTAGGTCTTGCTTTACCAAAAGCAATGAAAGTAGCTGATGTTACAGTAACTGCTGATAATCTTGACAATTTAGAAATTCAATATTCTGTAAATGGAGTTAACTGGATAAGTGCACAAGGTACTGTTGAAGATGGAACCTTAAAAGCAGCTATTGATACAACAGCTACATATGTGAGAGTTGTAAATAAAAATGATAACAGTATTGATGTTACAATTGATAAAATCGCTGTAACACCAGTATATAACACTGGTACTAAAACAGTCGAAACTGATTTAGGAACTTATCAAAATTATGTTATTTCTAATGCTTTAGATGGAAATATTAATACGAAATTCTATTCAAGTGCTGGAGCAACAGTTGGAAGTTATGTTCGTGCTGACTTAGGAAAAGAAATTCCGTTATATGATGTAGCTATATATTATGCAGGTAATCCAAAAGGTACTTCATATGGAATTGATGGATTTGCAGCTACAAAATTAGAAATCTCAACTGATGGTGTAACCTGGATACAAATTGGTGATATTATCAAAGATGAAAATTACCAATCTAAAACTGTTAACGGACAATTGGTAAGTGAGGCAGCATATAACGCTCAAGGACAAATGGCTCGTTATATTAAATTTAGTGCAACTGAATCTAGTGATAACTGGGTACAAGTATTTGAGATTCCATACAATGAAACAGTTGATGTATTAGGTGACGACAGTATTAATATTGTTGATACAACTATTACAACTGGTAATGTTGAAAACTTATATGACCGTGATTTAACAACTGCATTTGCACCAGATAGTGTAAATGATGGTGATACATTAACTTATGCAATGACTTCAATTACTAATGTTGGAACATTAATGATTATGCAGGATCCAAGTGCAGTTTGCAATGCAACTGTAAGTGTAAAAGATGTTAATGGCAGCTGGAGTGAAATTGGTACTTTAGATAAAGGTACAAATACATTTGATGTAAATAAAATTATCTTAGAAGTTAAGTTGACTTTCCATGCGGGAAATCCAGCACCAGCTATTTATGAAATTATTGCAAGACAAAGAACAGAAGTTGTAGAAACAAATAAAGTAGCATTACAAATCGCTGTTGATACAGCTAATACTTTAAAAGATCAAGGAGCTTTAGATAATGTTGTACCAGCTGTAGCAGCTGAATTTGAAAGTGCATTAGACAACGCTAAAACAGTTTTAGTTAATGATTATGCTGACCAGACCACAGTTGACAGTGCATTCTATCGTTTAGCTAATGCTATTCATATGTTAGGATTTATCAAAGGTGATAAGACTGCATTAGAAGCATTGATCGAAGAAGCTGAAAAATATGAAGAAGGTAACTACACAACTGATTCATGGACACAATTTAAAGAAGCATTAGATGCAGCAAAAGAAGTAGCAGCTGATGAAAATGCATTAGAAAAAGATGTTGAAGATGCGTACAACAGCTTGAAAGATGCAATGGCAAACTTAGTCTTGAGAGCTGATAAAACAAGATTACAGTCATTATATGACATGGTAGATGGATTAGATAAGAGCCTATACACAGAAGCAAGTGTAGCCGGATTAACAGATCCAATGGCAAATGCCCAAGCTGTATTAGCAAACGCAGATGCAACACAGGAAGAAGTAGACAGTGCATATGAAGCATTGATAAGAGCATACTTAGACTTAAGATTGATTCCAAATAAGGATCTATTACAAGAATTGATCAATAAAGCTCAAACATTAAATGCAGCTAACTATACAGCAAAAACATGGAATGCTATGGTTGAAGCATTAGAAGAAGCAAAAGCAGTATTAGGAAATGAAAATGCTGATGAAGCAACAGTAAAAGCAGCAGTTGAAGGATTACAAGCAGGTATTGATAATCTAGTAGTAAATACTTCTTCACCAGTAGCTTCTGGAGATACAAGCACAGTTACACCAGGAGGTAGAACAGGAAGTATAAAAACTGGAGATACAACAAGTATGATTGGTGCTTTAGGTTTAATGGTATCATTGAGTGCAATTGCTTATTTATCAAAAAAGAGAAGAGTTAATAAATAAGGTATTGATAGTTACTAGTCAAGCTTACTAATAATAATTAGTAAGCTGACTTTTAAAGATGTAGTAAGAAAGGAAATATGTATGAAGGGAAAAAATAATAGAATAAAAAAAGTACCTTTATCTTTACTATTAGTATTATCAATTATATTTTCTAATGGATCATATTTGATCAAAGCAACAAATAATGTTTCACTAAAATATAATGAAGAAATTTCAGATTTAACTGACCAGCAATTATCAGCATTAACTAATCCTGTATTACAGCATTATAATGCAGATGAATCACATAAGATTTGGAAAATGACAAGTGATACTCGTTTAGCAATTTTAGCTAATCAAGATAATTTAGAAAATGAAAGGTTGGCAGAGATTGTTAAATTAATTAATAGTGAATTTATGGAAAAAGAAATTGTATCTAGTTCACCATTTGCTATGGTATATGCACAAGCTAAAGATGCTGGATATGGAGATATTTTAATTACTATTGATAAAGAGAATTCAATTACTGAAGAATCAAATAGCGAAGAGGCTTATAAAATAGAAATTGATGATAATGGTGTTCGTTTAACAGGGGCATCAGAAGTTGCAGTATTATATGGATTAAGAACAATTCAAAATTTAATGATAACAAATAATGGATTGGTGTATGGAACTATTATAGATTATCCATATATTGCTGAAAGACGTTTACATGTTGATTGTGCAAGAAAATATATTTCTAAAGATTGGTTTATTCGCCAAATTAGAGAAATGTCATATTTAAAAATGAATGCAATACAAATGCATTTTTCTGAAAATTTAGGATTTAGAATTGAATGTGAAACTGATCCAGCAATTGTTTCTGATCAATATCTTACTAAAGATGAAGTAAGAGAAATTTTAAAAGAAGCAAAGAAATATGGAATAAAGGTTATACCATCATTTGATAGTCCTGGACATGTTGATCAAATCTTGAAAGCTCATCCTGAATATGGTCAAGTAAATAGTTCAGGTGGACATTTTGCTTCAGGTCTAGATGTTACTAATCCAGAAGCGATTGCATATATTAGAAGTTTATATAGTGAATATATGGATCTTTTTGAAGGGTGTACTGATTTTCATATTGGTGGAGATGAATACATGGAATTTGACCGTGCACCATTCACTACTCAATATAAAAGTGTCTTAGATAATTATGCTAAGGCTAATATTGATCCAAGTGCAACTTGGAAAGATGTTTTAGCTAATTATATTAATGAATTAGCTGAATTTGTATATGAACGTGGATTTAAACCTAGAATTTGGAATGATGGTATTTATTATGGTGAAAATTCGTATTATGAAAATCCACAAATGATTAAAATGCATGATTATATTGGAATTGATTTTTGGTCACAAATGTCATGGAATTCAAGTATTGCTAAGTTAAATACATTTATTCAAAAAGGTCATGATACAATCTATAATATTAATGCAAGTTTCTTCTATTATGTTTTAAGAAATTCTAAACCTACCGATGGAAGAGAACAACATTCTTTTGATAATTTGAATGCTGATCGTAAGATCTTCGATGAGTGGACACCAGGTAAATTCCAACAAAATACTGTTGCAGATGATTCTGATTTTATTAAAGGTGCTGCAATTGGAGTTTGGTGTGATAATCCAAATTTAGTTGAAGAAGATGTTATAACTGATGATATTAGCGATGAATTGAGAGCGCTTGCAAGTAAATCATGGAATGTTAGAAGCAATCAAATAACTACTTTTGAACAATTCCAAGATAATTACGAAAAATTAGGTAATGTTGCTGGTTTTGAAAAACAGTCACAATTACCTGATTCAGGAGAATTTTTACTTGCAGAAGATTTAGGAAAAGTAACTTTAAAATATATAAGCGAAAGTGGAAAAATTTTAAAGAATGATGTAGTTAAATATGGAACAGTTGGTGAAGATTTTGAATTTAGTGGTGATGATATTTATGGTTATCGTTTAATATCTAATCAACCTGTAAGTGGTAAATATACAAAAGAAGGAAATACATTTACTTTTGTGTATGAACTATATTGTGATAAAACTGAACTTGCAAATGAGATCAATAATCCTTTATTAAGTGAAAATTATATTAGAGAAACAATTTCTGATTATATTTCTTTATATCAAACAGCTAAAGAAGTATATTTAGATGAAAATAGTGAGCAATTAGCAGTTGATGAAGCATTAGCTGATTTGACCAGTGCTAAAAATAAAGCAGTAGAATTAAAATATTATCCACTATACATAGAAGTAAATTATCCACTTGAAAACAATGGATATGTATCTGGATACAGTCAGTATCAAAGTGCAGTTGCCAATGCTAAGAGTATTTTATACGGTAGTGAATTAACAGCTGAAAAAATGAACGAAGCAATAGATGCCATTCAGACAGCTAAAGATGGTCTGATGCTTCCAGATGGTAATGTACCAAGTGTAAGTGCAACTGATAACTACTATTCTGTAGGAGTTTATCCTGCAACAAAATACAGTTATGATAAAATGTTAGACAATGATACATCAACAAAATGCTGGTTTAATAACAATCAGGTAGTAGATAAAGAAATTGTCTTTACATTCCCAAAAGAAGTAAATATGACAGGTATACAAGTAGTTCAGCCAAGTGATGTAGGAAATGATGTGATTGATGGTGCAGATATTCAGATTTCCAGAGATCAGGAAAACTGGACAACTGTAGGAAGCATGAATAACAGTGAACTGGATACAACAGTTACATTCGAAAAAACACCAGTTAAATATGTGCGAATCTTATTGACAGAAGATAAGTCAAACTGGTATCAGATTTCAGAAATGTATTTTACATTTGAACAGCCACAAGAAGACAATACATTAAGAGATTTAATAAATGAAGCGAAAGATGCAGATATTGAAGGAAAAACAACAGAATCAGTATCAAATCTAGTAGATGCTTTAATAGAAGCACAAAAAGCCTATGCAGCAGGAAGAACTGATACAGAAGCAGTAGAAACAAATCTACAAAATGCAATTAATAATTTAGAGAATGCAGTAACTGTTAAAGCAGATAAAACAGCATTGACAATAGCTGTAGGTATGGCAAGTAATGTAACTGAAGAACAGTTGGATAAAGTAGTACCAGCAGTAGTTACAGAATTTAAAGCAGCATTACAAGAAGCTCAAGATATCTTAGCTAATGATAAGGCAACACAAAAAGAAGTAGATGGATCATTTGCAAGATTAGCAGCAGCAATGCATATGTTACAGTTCTATAAAGGTGATAAAGCTGAATTAGAAGCATTAATTAATTCAACAAACGAATTAGTAGAAGGAAACTATACACCTGAATCATGGCAGACATTAGCGGATGCATTAGAGACAGCAAATACAGTAATGAATAATGTAAATGCAATGCAGGAAGAAGTAGATGAAGCATATGATAAATTACAGGCAGCAATAGATGGTTTAGAAGAAGTAGAAGTAGTTGATAAATCATTATTGGAAGCAACGATAAATAAAGTCTTAGGATTAAATGAAAATGAATATATTGAATCTACATGGAATGCAATGATGCCGGTATTAGAAGCAGGACAAGAAGTCTTTGGAAATGAAAAAGCAACGCAGGAAGAAGTAGATAATGCATATGAAGCATTGATAAGAGCATACTTAGACTTAAGATTAAAACCAAATAAAGACTTACTAGAAGATTTAATCAAACAGGCAAATGGATTAAACAAAGCAAGCTATAGTGCAAAAACATGGGATGCAGTAGAGAAAGCATTAGAGAAAGCCAATGCAGTATTAAATAATCCAGAAGCAAGCCAAGTAGAAGTAGATAAAGCAAAAGCAGCTTTAACAAAAGCAATGACAGGATTAGAAGAAAAACCAGTAGTAGATAACAATGTAAATACTGTAAAAGCAGGAGATATTACAGCGAGTGTAAAAACTGGTGATGTAATAAATGTATTTGGAACTATAGGTTTGGCATCAGTTACTGGAATTGTTGCTTGTATAGTAAAAAAAAGAAAAAATGATTAAAGGGATAATAATAAATAAGCAGGTGGGATGAATTATCTCATCTCTCTGCTTTCACAAATATTTGTAATAATATTGAAGGGAAAATGTGTATGAATAATAAATTAATAAAAAAAGTATTAGTAGCAGCAATGTTAACAACAACGCTGGCTTCTAATATACCTATGACTAATGCAAATGCATTAACCAATGAAAAGAGTGCTGAAAATCCGATTTTAGTACCAGCACCAAAAAAAGTAACATATCAAGATAACATACTTTCAATAACTAGTACAGTAAATATTAAAGGACAAGATGTTGCAGATTCAGATGCAATAAGAGAATTAACAGAATATTTAGAAAATAATTCAATTACAATAAATGAAAATTATCAAGAAGGCTCTACTACTTTTGTTATCGGTGAAGAAGATGATGAAGTAGATAGCATGGATAACATTAGAGATAATTTAGGATTAGTGGATGCAGCTACTTTAGGTGATGAAGGATATGTTTTGGGAATAGATAGTTCTAATGGCGGTACTGTATTAATTGAGGGTAAAGACGGTGATGGAACTTTCTATGGAGTTCAAACACTAACTCAATTGGCAGTTAATGAGGATGGAACATTAAAAGCAAAAGAAGTAAAAATTGAAGATGAACCTGCAATGACCACTCGTGGTTCTATTGAAGGATTCTATGGTACACCATGGACTCATCAAAATAGATTAGATCAAATTGTATTTTATGGTGAATCAAAATTAAATACATATATTTATGCACCAAAAGATGATGTATATCATCGTACAAAATGGAGAGATCCATACCCAGATGCTGAAATGGAGAAAATGAATGAATTAATTCAAACTGCTAAAAACAATAAAGTTGATTTTGTTTTCTCACTTTCACCAGGAAATGATATTCAATTTACTGGTTCTAATGCTGAATCTGATTATCAGGCTTTAGTAACTAAGTGTGAATTAATGTATGAAATGGGAGTAAGAAGTTTCGCTATTTTCTTTGATGATATTTCAAATAAACAAGGTACTGAACAAGCTGCTTTCTTAAACCGTTTTAATGAAGAATTTATTTTAGCTAAAGGTGATATTAAACCATTAGTTACAGTTCCAACTGAATATGATACAAATGCAATGAGTGATGGAACAAATTTAAAAACATATACTAAGAATTTTAGTGAAACATTAAATTCTGGTATTAGAGTATTATGGACAGGAACTGCAGTAGTGCCTGAAGGTATTGATGTTAATAATGCTCAATATGTAAAAGAAATATATGGTGATAATGTAGGAATCTGGTGGAATTATCCAGTAACTGATTATATTACTGATAAATTAGGATTAGGACCAGTCTATGGATTAGATAAAGGGTTAGCAAATGAATTGGATTTCTTAGTTATGAATCCAATGGAACATGCTGATTTATCTAAAATCACTTTATTAACTGGGGCTGATTATTCATGGAATACACCAGCGTATGATTATAATAAGTCATTTGAAAATAGTATTATTAATCTTTATGGTGATTTAGCTCCATATATGTATACGTTTGCTAATCATTCTTCTAGATTAGTTGCTGGATGGGCTTCTACAGGTAGAGCAGATGCTCCTGAAGTAAGAGAATTAATGAATCAATTCATTAAAAAGAATGCTAAAGGAGAAGATACAACTGCTGAAGTTGAAGCATTAACAGCAGAGTTTGATAATATGATTTTAGCTGCTGATAAATTACAAGAAGCTTTAACAAGTGAAGAATTAAGTCATTGTAATGCTAACTTAAATAAATTAAGAAGTTTAGGAGAAGCAGACAAGATTGCTTTAGATTTATTGATTGCTATTGGTGAAGGAAATGATGAACAGGCAAATAGTTTAAAGAGCACTTTACAAGCTAAGGTATCTTCATTAACTAGTGGTAAAAAAGTTTCTGAATTGACAGCATTACAATTTGTCAATGATGCAATCAACTATAATCCAAATGCGGTTGCTGGATTTGATGTTTCTAAAACATTTGTTGTTCCAAATGAAGAAATTCAATTAACTAATACTAGTTCAGTTTCATCAACTGATTTAGAATGGACTTTTGAAGGAGCAAATATTGAAACTAGTACAGAAGAAAATCCAGTAATAAGCTATGCTAAAGAAGGAGTTTATACAATTTCTTTAAAAGCTAAAAACAAATTAGGTGAAGATGAAATAGTTAAAGAAGGTATTATTACTGTTTCTAATGAAGCGGATGGAGAAATAGTAAATCTATCAGTTGGTAAAACAGCTTCAGCAACAAGTTATACAGGCTCTTCAGAATCACCAAGTAAAGCTATAGATGGTATTTCATCAACTAAATGGTGTGCAACTGGATGGAATCGACCACATACTTTAACGATTGATCTTGGAAAAGAAGTAACTGTAAGCAGTGTTACTATTTCACATGCTGAAATAGGTGGCGAAGGTTCAGGATTAAATACTCGTGATTATCGTATTCAAGTAAGTAGTGATGGAACAAATTATACTGAAGTTGTTAAAGTAACAGGGAATACGGCAGGATCAACTACAGATACTTTCCAAGTAAGTTTAGCACGCTATGTTAAATTGATCGTTGATACTCCTACTCAAGGTGGAGATTCAGCAGCAAGAATTTATGAAGTTGAAGTGATGGGATTAGATAAAGCTATTACAATTCCACCAGTTTATGTTCCAGTTGTAGATAAAACAGCATTATCAATTGCAGTAGATATGGCTAATACTTTAAAAGCTCAAGGAGCTTTAGGCAATGTCGTACCAGCTGTAGTGGCAGAATTTGAAGTGGCATTACAAGAAGCAGCAGATGTTTTAGCTAATGATAGTGCAAAACAAAGTACAGTCGATAGTGCTTTCTATCGTTTAGCTAATGCAATGCATATGTTGGATTTTGTTAAAGGCGATAAAACAGCATTAAATGCTTTGATTGAAGAAGCAGAAAAATATGAAGAAGATAAATATACTACAGATTCATGGGCTGCATTTAAAGAAGCATTAGAAGCCGCAAAAGAAGTAGCAACAGATGAAAATGCATTAGAAGATGAAGTAGTAAATGCTTTAAATAACTTGAAAGATGCAATGACAGACTTAGTTTTAAGAGCAGATAAAACAAGATTACAAGAAGCATATGAAATGGTAGAAGGATTAGATAAGACTAAATATACAGAAGCAAGTGTAGCTAACTTAACAGAACCAATGGTAGATGCTAAGGCAGTATTAGATAATCCAGATGCAACACAAGAAGAAGTAGACGAAGCATATAATGCATTGATAAGAGCATACTTAGATTTAAGATTAATTCCAAATAAGGATCTATTACAAGAATTGATCAATAAAGCACAAACATTAAGTGCTGCAAACTACACAGCAAAAACTTGGGGTGTAGTAGCAGAAGCATTAAATGAAGCAAAAGCAGTATTAGCAAATGAAAATGCTGATGAAGCAGCAGTAAAAGCAGCAGTAGAAGGATTGCAAGCAAGCATAGATAACCTAGTAGCAAATTCTGTAGGACCAGTAGCATCAGGAGATACAAGTGTAGTAACTTCAGGAGGAAAAACAGGAAGTATAAATACTGGAGATAGTATCAGTATGATAAGTGGTTTAGGTTTAATGGCATCATTAGGTATGATTGCTTATCTAAAGAAAAAGAAAGAGAACTAATAATTATTAGTTGTGATTAAAAGAGACCGTCCGTCAAGATGGTCTCTTTTATATTATGGATAGATTTTTGAATAAAAAATGATTTTATATTTAACGTTTAAAAAAAAGGGGAATGGTCATAATAGTTATAATTATACATATATTGTTGTAAAAGTGGTCTGGTTGAGGTTATGTAAAGATACCTTAATTTGAATTATAAAGGAGGACTTGAATGTCTGGTCGTAAATTAATTTCTTTTTTGATTAAAATTAAAAATCAAGATCATATCATGGTTACATTATTGAAAGAGAAAAAGCAATATTTAATTAGAACAGAATACGAGCATGTCGGTGATAAAATAAAGGAAACTAATCATGAAATTGATCGTAATTTGGTTTCTCGTATTTATTATGATTTAGAAGCAGCAGAATTTGATGAAATTGAAAATGTTGATAATAGTGAAGAATTAGCTAATATGAAAGTATATTATAATGAACAAGAGTATTTAGAGTATAGTATTTCTCAAGGATTATTAGAGAAAGTAGATGCTTTAAATGATATAATTAAATGCTTGATAGCTTATGTGGATGACAGTTTAAATAAAAGTGTATTTGTATAAAGATGATTTATTGGTAAGATTTATGTGCTTCAACCTAAAAAATCACTTGTTTTAGTATAAAAGAATTAATTTGAATTTTTTTGATTGTTGTAATGATTGGATTTTTATTGTTTTAAAATTAAAATAAAGTGTTGATCATATGCCTAAATTCTTTTTATGACAAAAATTATTTAATAAAATATAGGAAAATTATTCCAAATAATATACAATAGGAATGTAAAATTAGGAGGAATAAAAAATGAGTGGATTTTTTGGTGTAGCATCAAAAGAGAGTTGTGTATTAGATTTGTTTTTTGGCGTTGATTACCATTCTCATTTAGGGACTAGACGTGCTGGGATGACTGTACATGGAAAAAATGGGTTTAAAAGAGCGATTCATAATATTCAAAACTCACCATTTAGAACTAAGTTTGAAAAAGATATTGAAGAGTTTAAAGGGAATTTAGGTATTGGATGTATTTCAGATAATGAGGCACAACCTTTATTGGTTAAGTCACATGTAGGTTCGTTTGCTATTACGACAGTAGGGCGAATTAATAATTTAGAACAATTGAAAGAAGAGTGTTTTGCTAACGGGTCAACTCACTTTTTGGAAATGAGTTCAGGAGAAATTAATCCAACTGAATTAGTAGCAGCATTGATTAGTCGTAAAGATAGTCTTGTCGAAGGAATCAAATATGCACAAGAAGTAATTAAAGGATCTATGAGTATCTTGATCTTAACAGCAGATGGTATTTATGCAGCTAGAGATAAGTTAGGGCGTACACCAGTAATTATTGGTGAAAAAGCAACAGGATATTGTGCTACCTTTGAAAGTAGTGCCTTTTTGAATTTAGGATATCATCACTATCGTGATTTAGGACCTGGAGAAATTGTTTATATGACACCAAATAAAATAGAGGTTAAACAAGGACCTGGAGACAAAATGAAAATATGCTCATTCTTATGGGTGTACTATGGTTATCCTACATCTACATATGAAGGTGTAAATGTTGAATGCATGCGTAATCGCTGTGGTAACTTACTAGCAGGTCGTGATGATATTCAACCTGATAGTGTAGCTGGGGTACCGGATTCAGGAATTGCTCATGCGGTTGGTTATTCAAATGCCTCAGGAATTCCTTATGCCAGACCATTTATAAAATATACACCAACTTGGCCACGTTCGTTCATGCCGACAAGTCAAGAACAACGTAATATGATTGCAAAAATGAAATTGATTCCGGTAAAAGAATTAATAAAAGGAAAGAAACTACTTTTAATTGATGATTCGATCGTACGTGGAACGCAGTTAGGTGAAACAACTGAATTTTTATATGAAAGTGGAGCTAAGGAAGTACATGTTCGACCTGCTTGTCCGCCAATCATGTTTGGATGTAAGTACTTGAATTTTTCACGTTCTAGCTCTGAATTAGATTTAATTACGCGACGTGTAATTCAAAAATTAGAAGGCGATAATGTCAGTGATGAAGTATTACAAGAATATGCTGATCCTGATACAGAGAGATATAAAAATATGTGTGAAGAAATTAGAAAGCGTTCTAAATTTACTTCACTTAGATATCATCGTTTAGATGATATGATTAAAGCAATTGGTTTGGATAAATGTAAATTATGTACATACTGTTGGGATGGTAAAGAAGATTAGGACTGTTTTTGCAGTCCTTTTATGTTGAATTACAATTTAAATTCTTTGATTTAAAAATATGATTATATTTTAGATAAAATAAAGATAAGTATTGACTTAAATCATCATCCGTTTTATCATTTAATTAATAATAAATTCGTTTAACTAGGAAGAGTAATTAACTAAGTTTTATTTAAGAGACTTGATGGCTGGTGGGAATCAAGATAAAACGGTTAATGAATGGGCCTGGCTAGAAGCAAAATGAACCCTTTGGTAGTAGTGGCGCCGTGATTTTCGCGTTAAGAAAAACAGACATGATGGTGTCTTACAAGGTGGCAAAATGGTTTTTATCCTTGAGGATAAAAGCCTTTTTTATTTAGAAAAGGAGTATAGAAATGAAAAATATTATTTTAACAGGTGATCGCCCTAC
>BAHP02000035.1 GCA_000508865.1 Clostridiales bacterium VE202-01 | reverse complement strand
CCGATATGGTCACTAGCAAACCAGTTAGCGTTAGCGAAGCTTAGAACTGAATCCTTAGAGATGGAGCGCGAGGAAAAGACAGCCAAAAGGATCGAAGAAGGAATCAAAAAAGGCATCGAGCAGGGTATCGAACAAGGGATTGAACAGGGTATTGAGATTGGACGGGAAGAAGGCGTTGAGATAGGGAAAAAAGAAACGCTTAAACAAACATGTATTAAATTGCTTGAAAAGCAGTATCATCAAGACTGCCAGGAATGGGTAGAAGGATTGAGTGAAAAGCAAATAGAATTGATATATGAATATATATTTGAAGAAGAGGATTTTGAAGTATTTAAACAAATAATAGATAGTAATTAATTGTTTCTAATATCAGAAAAAAGTAAGAAAATAATGGGAATTTTGTTATATTTTTATATGAAGATATTAAAAAATAGCACTTTTATTTTAGATATCATATAGATATCAAATAAAAGTGTTTTTCTTTTGAAGGGAGGATATAATATGGAGAAAAAAACAATAGCAGTTTTATTTGGCGGGAATTCAAGTGAGTACGAAGTTTCTTTACAATCAGCTAGTACAGTGATAAAACATTTTCCTTATCATAAATACGAATTATATATGATTGGTATCACTAAAGAGGGAAAATGGTATCATTATCAAGGCACTGTTGATAAGATTTTGGATGATACTTGGTATTTAGAAAATAATATTAGTGTGTGTATTTGCCTAAATCCAAAATGTCAGGCAGTAATGGAAATTAGTGTAAATAGAGTTAAGTATTGTCATCTTGATGCTGCTTTTCCTATCCTGCATGGTAAAAATGGTGAAGATGGAACAGTTCAAGGATTGATGCAATTAGCGAATATTCCGGTGATTGGATGTGGAATACTATCATCAGCATTATGTATGGATAAGCAAAGAGCTCATGAACTAGTCAAAAATCAGGGGATAAAAGTAGCTGATGCTATTGTCATAAAAAATACTAGTGATTATAGTAAGGCAATTAGTACTTTGCAATTTCCGTTATTTGTAAAACCAGTTAAAGCAGGTTCGTCTTATGGTATTTCAAAAGTGCTGGATATACAGGATTTAAAACCAGCAATTGATAATGCTTTTAAATATGACAATGAAGTAATTATTGAAGAAGCAATATTAGGGAGGGAAGTAGGATGTGCGATTATAGGTAAAGATATTTTAGAAGTAGGTTTGGTAGATGAAATAGAATTGGCTGATGGTTTTTTTGATTATCATGAAAAGTATACACTTAAAACTTCAAAAATTCATTTGCCAGCAAGAATCGATGAGCTAACAACTAAAAAAATTCAAGATACAGCAATGCTCATTTATCGTACGTTAGGTTGTCAAGGGTTTGCACGAGTAGATATGTTTTTAACAAATAATAATGAAATCTATTTTAATGAAGTCAATACTATTCCCGGTTTTACTACACACAGTCGTTTTCCCCAAATGATGAAAGGAATAGGTTATGATTTTATTGACTGATAGATAGGATTATTGAAATGGGACTTATAGATGGAAACGATTGTACTGAATAAAGAGCAGATCTTTCAAGGAACACAAATTCTTGTAAATCAAGATTACCCTTTACCAAAAGAATATTGTATTGAAATAGATTCTTATCAAAAAATTGTTTTAGAAAAAAGGGTAATAACGAAGATAAATAAAATATTTAAAGAGCTTAATAATGATCCTAAAATTATCTTAATTAAAGGTTTAGAGGCTACTAGTAATATTAGTGAATATCAAACAGGATTATGCTGTGATATAGTTTGTAGTGATTTAAATACATATCTAGATTTAAAGCACAAAATGTACAATCATGGTTTTATTGAACGAAGTTTAAAAAATGTTTCAAATCATATTAAACAAGGATGTTTTCGTTATGTTGGAACTATTCCAGCGTATCTTATTAATCAAAAACAATGGAGTTTGGAAACATACCATGCCAAGATTAAAAAGTATTCTATTTATAATCCCTACATTTTTCAATATAAAAATAAAATTATTGAAGTCTTTTTTGTTTGTGTATTGAGTAGCAAAACACGACTATATTTAAGCAATAAAAGAAAATACCAGATATCAGGTAATAATCAAGATGGATTCATTATTATTACCTGGCAGTCATATGTATAAAAAAGTTATTCATTAATTAAAGATTTTATTATGAAAGGGAAAAACTTATGATAGATACATTGACTAGTCGCAGCTGGGTAGAAATTGATTTAGATGCTCTTAGTTACAATCTTAATAAATTATTAGCACTGCTCCATAGAGAAACATCATTAATGGCGGTTGTTAAAGCTGATGGATATGGTCATGGTTTAGTAGCCATAGCGAAGCAGTGTCAGAAATTAGGTGTTAAAGCATATGCAGTTGCGACAATAGACGAAGGAATAAAATTGCGTAAAGTAGGGATTCATGGTGAGATCTTGATTTTAGGTTATACTCATCCAATAAGAGCTAGAGAGCTAAGTAAGTATCATTTGATTCAAAGTATCGTAGATTATAATCATGCAAAAATGCTTAGTCGCTGCAATTGTACTATTGATGTTCATATAAAGATCGATAGCGGAATGCATCGTTTAGGCTTTGCTGTTGATGATTATCAAAAAATTATTAAACTTTATAAATACAAAAATATAAAAATAAAAGGATATTTTACACACTTATGTGTAAGCGACAGTAATAAGAAAGCTGATATATTATATACAAAAAATCAGATAAATCAATTTTATCAGTTAATTAGTAGATTAAAACAAGATCACTACTATATTGGTAAAATACATATTCAAAGTAGTTATGGATTAATCAATTACCCAAAAATTAAATGTGATTATGTCCGAATTGGTATTTTTATGTATGGTGTTAAATCAAGTATAAATGATTATTTAAAACAAGAGCTTGATTTAAAGCCGGTTTTGTCGATTAAATCTCGAATTGCAATGATTCATAATCTTTCTAAAGGTGAGAGTTTAGGGTATGGGTTAACCTATCAAGCAAAATATGATAGTGTTATAGCAACAATTCCAATTGGTTATGGGGATGGTATACCACGACAAATATCAACAAGGGGACATGTTTTAATTAAAGGAATAAAATGTCCGATCATTGGACGTATATGTATGGATCAAATGTTAGTAGACGTCAGTGAGGTAAATGATCTTGATAATAATGAGATAGTAATAATTGTTGGTAATGATGGTCATAATGAAATACGTATTGAAGAATTAGCACAAGCAGCAAAAACTATAAGTAATGAAATATTAAGTCAGATAGGGAATCGTTTACCAAAAGTGTATGTAGGAGGGAAAGGATTTTGAAAAAAAAGATGTTACATAAAAAGAAAAAAAAGATTATCGTATGAAGTTATTATTGCAATATTAGCTGTCGTTGTTATTTTATCGATCATTGCAATTTTTAATTATGATCAAATTATATTAATGATAAAAGGCTATAATTTTAGTGAACAAAGTATTATTTTGAATCTTGATGAAGAAGATGTTAAGCGTATTTTAGAAACTGATGAATTAATAACTATTAGTGAATGGGATGAATTTTCTAATCATCATCATTACTTAGAATATCAAACTTATAAAAACTATAAAAAAGATTTGTCAAAAAAAGATATTATCAAATATATTGATACTTTTTATCAAGATTGTTATCAACAATTAAAAAAACTTAAATATAGTTATGAAGAAATGATAGAGCTGATGAAAATTGCAGATATAGAAGATTTTAAAATGATTATTGATAATAAATATTCTTACGCAAAAATAAAACCATATTTGGATGTAAAAGGCATGTCTTTTAAAAATATTAATGAATACATAACATCCGGTAAAGAACCAGTTTCAGCAGTTTTATCAACGACTTATCCTTTTATTGATGCTAAAAATAAGGTAACTAAAGAATATGAGATATTAGAGCCTGAAAACACTTTAGTTTTAATAAAAAAAGGATTTGTTTTACCTAAAGATTATGAGCCTCAAGATTTAGTAGAACCTAATATTTCTATTGCTCCTGATACAGAAAATAAAAAATTAAGAAAAGATGCTGCAAAAGCACTAGAACAAATGTATCAAGACGCTTTGGCTGAAGATTATCGCTTAGTTTTAAATAGTGGATATCGCTCATATGAAAGTCAAACTAAAATATATGATGAATATTTTAAAAAATATGATGCTATTACAGCATCTGGATTAGTTTCAAAGCCAGGATCAAGTGAACATCAATTAGGATTAGGTGTAGATTTAACTAGTCAAAGTGTTATTGATAAAGAAAAATTAGTTTTTGGAGATACTGAAGAATATAAATGGGTTGTAAAAAATGCATATAAGTATGGTTTTATTTTGCGTTATCCTAAAAACAAAGCATCGCTTACAGGAATGGCTAATGAACCGTGGCATTTTCGTTATGTAGGTAAAAAAGCGGCAAAGATCATTTATGATAATGATTGGACTCTAGAAGATTATATTCTTAAATATGGTTTTAGTTATGAATTAAAGGCAGTAGATTAATAGAAGTGTAAAAATAAGGATAGCAGTTTATCGAAAATTTCCTAGGAAATAGTCGAGACATGTATTAAAATGAATGATATTTAATAAAGGACTGGTGCTAAATGCTCCAGTCCTTTATAATAAGATGATAAAATGATAAAATAAAAAAGAGTTTGAATTATATAAAATATTTTAAAGATTAAATTGGAGGAAATATGATTAAAGAGATAGTTACAGATCAATTTAGTTTAAGTCAAAAATCAATTTTGGCAACACCAGAAGATTTACCAGTTGTTCAAGATTTGTTGGATACAATAAAAGCTCATGAACAAGAGTGCGTGGGGATGGCTGCCAATATGATTGGGGTAAACAAAAATATCATTGTTGTTAATGATAACGGTAAATATTTAGTAATGATCAATCCTATAGTATTAAAAACATCAGGACGACTTTATGAAACCGAGGAAGGTTGTTTATCACATCAGGGGGTTAAGAAAACTAAACGGTATGAAAAAATAAAAATTGCTTATTTTGACGAGAGTTTTAAAAAGAAAATAAAAACATTTCAAGATTATTTGGCACAAATAATTCAACATGAAATAGATCATTGTCAAGGAATCTTGATTTAAATGTAACTGGAGGTATGTGAATGAAAAAGATTCGAATAATTAGAGCAGTTGCTACGGTAATAACAGGTGAAAGGATGTGAGATAAGAAAAGGAGTGAATAAGAATGAATAATATCCCTAATCCTAATGATGTTTTTCCAAACGAATATAAGACATCATGTTATATAAAAAACGTAATTACAGCTCCCAATATTTTTATTGGTGATTATACATATTATGATGATCCAGTTGATCCAACGGGTTTTGAAAAAAATAATGTTCTTTTCAATTGGCCGGAATTTGGTGATAAATTGATAATTGGTAAGTTTTGTTCGATTGCTTGTGGAACTCAATTTATAATGGGTAGTGCTAATCATCGAATTAGCAGTGTTTCAACATATCCTTTTAATGTGTTTGGGGGAATTTGGGCTCAAAAAACACCACCTCATTTAAAACAATTACCATTTAAAGGAGATATAGTGATTGGAAATGATGTTTGGATCGGAAGAAAAAGTACAATTATGCCAGGTGTTAAGATTGGAAATGGTGCGATTATTGCAGCACACTCAATCGTGACTAAAGATGTTGCGCCATATTGTGTAGTAGGTGGCAATCCAGCTCGTTTTATAAAAAAACGTTTTGATGATGAATTAATTGAATTATTAGAAAAATTGAACTGGTGGGATTCTACACCTGAAGAGCTTGTTGAATTGTTACCATTATTATGTAATGAGGATTTAAATGAAGTAAGAAAAGAGATAAAAAAAATATTATTTGATAGGAATAAAAAATATTGATCAGCTTTTATATAATGAGCCAGTAATAATTATTCTTGGATATAATAGATTTTTGTTTTATTAATATATGAATTTATGATGGAATAGGAATATATACATAGTTATAGAGTGGAGGTATTTAATGAAGCGGATAAAATTAGATGATCGTGTTTTACCGGTTTATACTCGTGGTGAAGAAATATTTAATATGGTCAGCCATATCGTTGGTGGGGCGTTTGGGATAGCAGTATTAGTATTATGTATTGTCTTTGGTGCTGTCAGAGGTAATGGTTTTGGAATTGGATCAGGAATTATTTATGGTGTTTCAATGATTCTTTTGTATACGATGAGCAGCATTTATCATGGGTTGTCACCAAATACTAAGAGCAAAAAAGTTTTTCAAATTATGGATCATTGTTCGATTTTTGTTTTAATTGCCGGAACTTATACACCAGTATTATTATGTTCAATTAGACCAATCGATGAATTCTGGGCTTGGATAATTTTTGCAATTGTTTGGGGTTGTACAGTTTTAGGAATTGTTTTGAATGCTATTGATATTGAAAGTAATCAAAAATTTTCGATGATTTGTTATTTAGCAATGGGCTGGTGCATTATTTTTAAAATTAATCTTTTACCTGAAGCAATCGGATATAATGGTATATGGTTATTAGTATTGGGTGGTGTTGCATATACAATTGGAACAGTTTTTTACGGACTTCAAAACAAACATCGCTATATGCATAGTATTTGGCATTTATGGATTTTATTAGGTAGTGTATTACATTTTTTATGTATTATTTTATATGTTATCTAAATAATTTTGAAGATCTTAGTAAGTATTTATTAAGATCTTTTCTTGTCAAAAGTATTTTAAATAGTTATCATAAGTAATAACTGGAGTGATAAAATGAAAAACAAAGAAATTTTTTCATTACATGCAGCTGTAATGTTATTTGGTCTAGCTGGAGTAATTGGTAAATTTGTAGGACTACCTGCAATTTTCATTACGTTTGCACGGGCATTTTTTTCAGCCGTCTTTTTATTGATTGTCATGTTGATAAAAAGAGAAAATATTTTACTAAATAATAGAAATGACTATTATTTAATTGTTCTAGCAGGTGTGATAATGGCAATTCACTGGTTTACATTTCTTCAGGCTATTGATATGGCAACTGTGGCTGTTGGGACAATTACTTTTTCAACTTTTCCGCTTTTTGTAACTTTTTTAGAACCCTTTTTTTATAAAGAAAAATTAAAGCTAAAAAATATTATTGTCGCTATTGTAATGCTTTTAGGAATATTAATAACGATTCCCGAGTTTAGTTTAAAAAATCAAATGACATCAGCAATAGTAATTGGCATGATAGGATCACTGAGCTATGCTTTGCTCTGTTTAATAAATCGATATTTTTCTAAATCTTATGATGGTAAAATGATCTGTTTATATGAACAAGGTGTAGCAGCATTTGTATTATTACCATCTTTATTTATTGTAGAAATAAATTTAACAATAGTTGATTTTTTAGCACTTGTTTTTTTGGGGATTGTTTGTACAGCGATAGCTCATAGTATATATATTAGCAGTTTGAAAAAAATAAAAGTCCATACAGCAAGTATAATTTCGGGAATGGAAAGTGTCTATAGTATTGTTCTAGCACTGATTTTATTACATGAAATGCCTAGTATGAAAGAAATTTTTGGTGGAGCACTAGTCTTAATGACAGCTTTTTATGCATCATTGATTGATAAATAATAAAGTATTTAGATATGGGGCAAGATTCATGTTAAGATTAAAAGTGACAAGATTTATGATTAATTTAAAGGTGATAGTTTATGTTTAAAAGAAAAAATAAAATTACTAAAGAAATGGTTTTAAAAGTAATGACTAGTTTAAATCAGGAAACAGTTAAAGATGTTATTAAGATAAATTTAAGTATTGATGATTGTAGTATTTTTACTAGTAAGTTTGGTGGACTGCCATATTTAGGAAAAAAAGATTTAGTGCCAGTTAGTGATAATAATCAGCAATTAAAACTGATTGGACAAATAAATTTAGAGGAATTACCAAAAAATAAATATGATCTAGATAAAGGAATATTACAGTTTTGGGCTTTGGATAATGATCTATACGGTTTGGATTTTGATGATATGACTTCTCAAAAAGAGAGTCGTGTTATTTATTATCCAGAAATCGATTATCGTGTTAGCGAAGCAGAAATCATCGAAAAATATTTGCCTGATAAAGAAGGTTATTTTCCTATAGAAGATACTTTTAAATTAAATTTTGTTAGTAGTAAAGAAGGAATTTGTCAAGGTGATTATAAATTTGATCAAT
This sequence comes from Clostridiales bacterium VE202-01, assembly GCA_000508865.1. Lineage (GTDB taxonomy): Bacteria > Bacillota_I > Bacilli_A > Erysipelotrichales > Coprobacillaceae > Thomasclavelia. The sequence goes on along the minus strand of BAHP02000035.1, from coordinate 16,656 downwards.
TGTTTACTAATAAGTGGAATCATTTTTATCCAAATAATTTAATTGAATCATATTACGATTTACCAGAGGAAATATTGTCAGAAGATGAGTTTAATGAAAATAGTGGATTCGGGCATAAATTATTTGGATACCCTGCTTTTACTCAAGTAGATCCACGAAGTATGGTTAGTTATAGTCAATATATTTTGTTATTGCAAATTGATAGTATTGGTGTTGCAGATAAAGAAATTATGTGGGGCGATAGTGGCATTTGTAATTTTTTTATCACAGAAGCTGATTTGAAAGATAAAGATTTTTCAAAAGTATTATATAATTGGGATTGTTATTAAATAATGTAAGTAGGAGAGAAAAATGAGCATATTAAATGTAGAAAATGTTAGTCATGATTTTGGCGGACGGACGATATTAGAAAATGCCAGTTTTAGGTTGTTAAATGGTGAACACATTGGCTTAGTTGGGGCTAATGGTGAAGGTAAGTCAACATTTCTTAATATTATTACTGGTAAAATCATTCCCGATTCGGGAAAGATAGAGTGGTGTAAACGGATTACAACTGGTTATTTGGACCAGCATACAGTTTTAAAACCAGGACAAACGATTTATCAAGTATTACAAGATGCTTTTAGATATTATTATGATCTAGAGCAGGAAATGCTGGCAATGTATGAACAGATGGCAGATTGTGATGATATAACGATGAATAAATTAATGGAAGAAGTTGGTGAGATTCAGGAAATTTTAGATCATGGTGGTTTTTATACCATTGATGTAAAGATCAAGGAGGTTGCAGGTGGTTTAGGTTTAAATGATATTGGTTTAGATAAACCAGTTGATGCTTTATCCGGAGGACAGCGTTCAAAAGTTTTACTAACAAAACTATTATTAGAAAATCCAATGATTCTAATTCTTGATGAGCCAACTAATTATCTAGATGAACAGCATGTTAACTGGTTAATTAATTTTTTAAGAAATTATGATAATGCTTTTATTTTAGTTAGTCATGATATTAGTTTTTTAAACCAGGTCATAAATGTTATTTATCATTTAGAAGATGGGGTATTGACACGATATAAGGGTGATTATGATTATTACTTAGAGCAGGCGGAACTAAAAAAGAGACAACAAGCAGCAAGTTATCAAAAACAACAAAAAGAAATAGCTGATCTTGAAGATTTTATCGCAAGAAATAAAGCGCGAGTAGCTACTCGAAATATGGCTAGTTCAAGACAAAAGAAATTGGATAAAATGGATTTGATTTCTAAGCCAAAAGAAAAAATAAAACCGGAATTTTCATTTATGGAAGCGAGGACTCCAGGCAAAGTATTATTTGAATGTAAAGATTTAGTAATTGGCTATGATAGTCCTTTAACTATACCACTAAATCTTGTTTTTGAAAGAAATAAAAAGATTGCTGTTAAAGGTGTCAACGGTTTAGGAAAAACAACATTATTAAAAACATTGGTTGGGATGCAAGAGCCTTATAGTGGCACAGTAGAAAAAGATCCTTTTGTTGAAATTGGTTTTTTTAAACAGGAAGAGGCTATCGTTTCGATGACAGCATTAGATTATTTATGGGAAGAATTTCCAGATCGTAATAATGGTGAAATTAGATCGATGCTAGCTAAATGCGCTTTAACGAGGGAACATATTGAATCATTAATGAAAGTATTGTCTGGTGGAGAGAATGCTAAAGTTCGTCTTTGTAAGATCATGAATCGAGAGGCTAATGTTTTGGTGCTCGATGAACCGACTAATCATTTAGATGTTGATGCTAAAGAAGCATTACAAAGGGCAATTAAAGCTTTTAAAGGGGCGGTTATTCTAGTTAGTCATGAACCAGAGTTTTATTTACCGATTGTTGATGAAGTGATTAATTTAGAAGAATGTTCGACAAAAATAATTTAAAAAAGATCATATTCAAGTAAATATGATTTTTTGATTTGCGCATCTTTAAATGTTGTATCGATGTATATTTAAATGATAAGATATAGTTAGTAAGTTAGGGAGGGAAAATTATGGAAGTAGTTAATAAAAGGGATAAAGATATTAGTTGGATTTTTAGATGGGTTATAGCCGGATTTATTTTATCGTTTATTGATATTAAGTTTGAGATAATTTCTAGTATTACATCATTGATATCAGGCTTGTTTTTTTATTTAGCGATCAGAATGATCAAAGATATTAATAGATCGTTTAGATTTGCATATTATTTTGCTTTGGTTTTTATAATTGTTAATATGCTTGATTTAGTTTTAAAGGCAACGCCATATCAAGTGTTTGCTCTTAAATATATTTTGATATTTATTGGTATAATCAGAATATTATTTATGATTAGGGGTTTTTATGATTTTTTAGTAGACAAACATCATATAAAAAGGATCTTGATATATTATTTAATTAGTTTATTGATAGCATTTTTAGCTTATTTACTAGGGATAAAAGCATCATGGTTGTTAGTAGTGATAATTATGGGCTGCTTTATATTGATGATCTATCATTTTGAAAAAGTGAAGAAAACGATTATTGAAAATAATAATATCAGTGTTTCTGAGGTTAGAATAACTTCAGTTAAATTAGGTTTAGGATATTTTGTAGTTACAATAGCCTTATGTTTAGTCATGACATTTATAAGTGTTACAACTTATTATCATTATGAAACTAATAAAGAGTGGCTAAGATTTGATCCAGATACAGCGTTAGATTATCAAGAAGCTGTTCGATATGATGAAAAAGGTAATAAAGTAGCGAATGTTCAAGCCTATTTATTTAAAGATGATAATAAGTATTATAATTATCTAGTAATCGATGATTTAAAAGATGAAATTTATTGCCAGCAGTTAAATATAGGCTTAGCTAATATTAATGGGATGTACAGTTATAAAATCGCGTATCAAGATCCTGAAAATGATAAAATATATCAAACTACTTCATCGCAAAAGAAAGAAACAGATTTTTTTAAATCTGAAGATATTACCGTTTATGAAACATATTTTGGACGTAATAATTCTAAGAAATGTTTTATTTTAGTTGAATACGATGCATCAGAAGAAAATAATGTGTTACATAATATATATGTTTCGATGAATAGTAAGATCATTCCTTCATATCCATTTAAAAATAATGATTTTGATGATAGTGATGCTTTTTGGGTTACGATACTTGATGATAAATTAGAAATATCTAATGAATAATATAAACAAGGAGAAAGTAAAATGGTTAAAAGATGTACTTGGGTAGATGAAAAATCAAAGATATATAAAGATTATCATGATCATGAATGGGGAAGGCCTGTTTATGATGATGAAAAATTATATGAAATGTTTTTATTAGAGACTTTCCAAGCTGGTTTATCTTGGATAACGATCTTAAAAAAGCGTGAAGCGTTTAAAGAGGCATTCGATCAATTTGATGTAAAAAAGATTGCCCAATATGATGAAATAAAGGTAACTGCGTTATTAAATAATGAAAAAATAATTAGGAGTAAAAGAAAAATTGCTGCAGCAATTAAAAATGCTAAAATTTTTATGGATATTCAAAATGAATTTGGTAGTTTTTCTAAATATATTTGGGGTTTTAGTAATAATCAAATCATCAAAAATATTGACGATAATTTCAAAACTACATCAAAATTATCGGATGAGATCTCTAATGATTTGAAAAAAAGAGGTATGAGTTTTGTAGGATCGATAACGATCTACTCATATTTGCAGGCCGTGGGAATTGTTAATGATCATGAATTAAATTGTTTTTGTTACAATAAATAGATATTTTAAAGGAAGTGTTAATTGCGATGTGCAGTAGATATTTTTTAGAATTAAAAGCGTTAATGGAACTAGAGGATAAAATTGATTATCCTTTCGAACCGGCATTAAAAGATAAGATAGATTACTATCCCAGCAATAATATTTTTATAATTGAAAATAACAACGATAAATTAATTGGATCTAAAGCAAGATGGGGATACAAGATATTTGATAATAAGCTGGTTATCAATGCCCGTCAAGAAACGATCCAAGAAAAATCTTTATTTAAAAAAGATATTATCAATCACCGCTGTATCATTCCTGCTAATGGTTTTTATGAGTGGGATATTCACAAACATAAATTTACTTTTGAAAATGAAAATGGCCAGCTAATGATGATGGCAGGAGTATATCGCATTGTTAATGGTCAAAAAGAAGTTGCGATCATTACTACAGATGCTAATGAAAGTATGGAAGGAATTCATCAGCGAATGCCCTTGATCTTTAATTATCAACAAAAAAATATCTGGCTCAAGAGTAATGATTATAAACATTTATTAAAAGTAAAACCTTTACCACTAAAAATAATATCTGGATCATTACAGACTAGTTTATTTTAAGCATATTTTATATGCTTATTTTTTTTGAGAAAATTCCCGTATTTATGACACTATTTTCATTTTTTTAGAACCAGTTCCATAAACGTCCCAACCCATTGAAAGTGTTTACAAAAATAGATAAACTAAGTTACGTCAAAGGACAAGGAGGATATAAAAAATGAGTTTAGTATTAGCAAGAGTAGATCAAAGATTAATTCATGGAATCGTAGTTACCCAATGGGCAGGAGCTACAAAAGCGAAAAGATTAATGGTTGTTGATGATGAGGTGAGTAAAGATGACATTCAAAAAGCTGCAATGAGAATGTCCAAACCAGCAGGAACAGGAATGTCAATTATCGATACAGAGACCGCAATCAAAAACTTTAAGGCTGGAAAGTATGATAATCATAATGTCTTTATGATCGTACGGGAACCTTCAACATTAGTTAAATTAGCAGAAAATGGGGTTGTTATTCCTAAAGTTAATATTGGGATCATGTTTGATGGTGAAGGAAAGAAGACAGTTAAAAAAATGGTATCTGTTGATGAAGCAGAGGTTAATGATTTTAAGAAATTAGTGTCAATGAATATTCCGGTTACATTTCACTATGTGCCAAGTGAAACTGAAGAGACATTAGAAACATACATTAAATAAGAAAGCAGGATAAGAAATATGGAAATAATACAGGGTATTTTGATCATCCTATTATCGATGTGGATGGTTATTGATCAACAAGGTTTAGTTATAACGACATGGTTTCCAATCATGGTAGCTTTTTTTGCAGGATTAATTATGCAGGATATGCAAACAGCAATGGTTATCGGGGGAACATTTCAATTAATGAATTTAGGTGTTGCCAATATTGGCGGTTCATCAGTTCCTAACTGGGGACTTGCATCTTTAGTGGGCGTATATGTTGCTTGTAAAACAACAAATGATATTGAACAAGCAAAGGCAGTAGCTTTGGCAGTAGGGGTGCCAGTTGGAATGCTAGGAATTCAGTTAGACGTATTTGCTAAATTATTGAATACATATGTAACTCATGCAGCACAAAGAGCATGCAATGCAATGAAATTTAAGAAAATGAATCATATTTTATGGATAGGACCAGCTATTTTTGCATTATCTACAGGTATTCCAACGGCGTTATGTGTATTGTTTGGTGATACGATCGTCAATACAATTTTAACAGCAGTACCCGAATGGTTTACAAATGGCTTATCAATTGCTGGTAATATGTTACCTGTTGTTGGGATTGCATTATTATTACAAGTTATGCCAGCTAAAAAGTATTTATCAATGCTTATGATTGGATTTGTCTTTTCCGCATATTTAAATGTTCCAATGTTTGGGGTTTCAATTATTGGTTTAGCACTAGCATATTACTTTTTCATAACTGAAAGTAAAAAGTTATCAACAAATGAAAATGTTACATTTGAAGAAGGAGATGATTGGGATGAGTAATAAAGTAGAAAAGAAAGATTTAACTAAAGCAGCTATTCGCTATATGTTTATGGCATGTAATGTATTTAATTATGAAAATCAGCAGGGACCAGCAATCGTATTTGGTTTAGAGAAAGTACTTAGAAAAATTTATCAAAATGATGAAGAGTACGTCGCTTCATTAAATAACCATTATAAATATTTTAATACAACGACCTGGATGGGAAATATTTTATTAGGGGCCAGTGTAGCGATGGAAGAAGAGGATGGCATAAAAGCAATCGATACAGTACAAAATTTTAAAACTGGGATGATGGGACCACTAGCAGGAATTGGTGATACTCTTATCTGGGTCTTATATCCAACGATCATGGGATCAATTGCAGCTTATATGGGATTGGAAGGTAATCCAACAGGTGCTGTTATTTGGTTATTATTGAATTTGGTATTCTTTGTTTTTAGGATCAAATTATTTCATTTAGGATATGATTCTGGATTAAAGCTGATTACTAAATTAGGTGATAAATTATCAGTTTTTACAGAAGCAGCATCAATCATGGGCTTAACAGTTATCGGGGCTTTAATTCCTTCAGTTGTTAAAGTTACAGTAGGACTTGTTTATCAATCAGGGGATGTAGAACTAGCTATTCAATCAGGTATCTTAGATCAAATAATGCCAGCGTTATTACCAGTAGGATTGACATTTTTAGTTTACAAATTATTAGCTTCTAAAAAATTATCAGTAATCCAGGTTATTTTCTTAATCATTATAATAGCTTTAATTTGTTCATTTTTTGGAATTTTATCAGTTTAGTTGGAGATATGGATATGAGAAAAATTATTTTAGCGAGCCATCATTTGATGGCTGAGGGATTAAAAGATACCCTTCAATATATTGGATCAAGCTTAGATCATATAGAAGCCGTTTGTGCGTATATGGATAATATACCCGTAGAGCAGCAATTAAAAAATGCAATTGGCAAAATCGATAAAAATGATGAATATATTATTTTTACTGATATGTTAGGTGGCAGTGTTAATCAAGAAGCAATAAAATATTTGCAACATCCTAATGTATATATTATTACGGGAATGAGTTTACCTATTGTTTTAAGTGTCGTGCTATCTTTATCTAGCTATGATAAAGTTGATGAAACAGTTATTCGTAGTGCAATTGAAGATGCCAAACAGCAAACGGTTTTTGTAAATGATGTTGTAAGAAATTTGGAGGCAGATGACGAAGATGAGTAAAGATTGGTGGAAAAGTAGTGTTGTTTATCAAATATATCCGCAAAGTTTTAAAGATTCTAATGATGATGGTATCGGTGATTTGAGAGGAATCATTGAGAAATTACCATATTTATCAAAATTAGGTATTGATGTTGTTTGGTTGAATCCAATTTATAAATCACCATTGGTTGATAATGGATATGATATTGAAAATTATCGAGAAATTAATCCTATTTATGGAACAATGGCAGATTTCGAGGAATTATTAGAAAAGGCTCATCAAATGAATATTAAAATAATCATGGATCTAGTTGTCAATCATACAAGTGATCAGCATCAATGGTTTAAAGAATCAAAGCTTTCGAAGGACAATAAATATGCTGACTTTTATATTTGGAAAGATGCTAAAGAAGATGGCAGTTTACCTAATAATTGGGGTGCTACGTTTGGGGGTTCAGCATGGAGTTATGTACCAGAGAGAAATCAGTATTATTTACATTGCTTTGCACCAGAACAGCCTGATTTAAATTGGGAAAATCCGGAAGTAAGAAAAGCAGTTTATGATGAAATGCGTTTTTGGTTAGATAAAGGAATAGATGGCTTTAGAATGGATGTTATTTCATTGATTAGTAAAAGACAAGATTTTCCAGATGCTGCAGATGGTGAATATGATTATTCTAAATCATATTATAAGGGGGCTTCAAATGGACCAAGAGTTCATGAGTTTTTACAAGAAATGAATAGAGAAGTACTTTCACATTATGATGTAATGACAGTTGGTGAAACGGCTAATACTACGGTAGAACAGGCAAAGTTGTATACTGATCCTAATAATAAAGAATTGAATATGGTCTTTCAATTTGATCATATGCATTTGGATTATGGAAAATATGGTAAGTTTTCAGATATCAAATTTAAATTAAGTGATTTAAAGAAAAGTTTAACTTTATGGGCTAAAGAACTAGATGAAGGTTGGAATTCTCTTTATTGGAATAATCATGATCAGCCTCGGGCGGTTTCTAGATTTGGTGATGATGGAAAGTATCGTGAGGAATCGGCTAAAATGTTAGGAACTCTTTTGCATATGATGAAAGGAACGCCTTATATTTTTCAAGGTGAAGAACTAGGAATGAAAAATGTTCCTTTTAAATCATTGGAGCAATATAAAGATATAGAAACAATTTTTGTATGCAAAAAGATGAAGGAAAATGGTGAAGATGAAGAATATATAAAAAAATGTGCTTATTTACGATCAAGAGATAATGCTCGTACACCATTTCCATGGAATGGTCAGGATGATGCTGGTTTTTCAAAAGGAAAGCCATGGATCGATCATTCACCTGATAATAAAGAAATTAATTTAGAAAATGAGTTGAAAGATAAAAATTCGGTATTTTATTATTATCAAAAACTTATTCAAATTAGAAAAGAAAATCCCATTGTTGTAGAGGGAACATTTGAATTAATTGATGAAAACGATTCAGACATTTTTGCTTATGAAAGAAAATATAAAGATCAGATATTACTTTGTATTTGTTCATTTTCATCACAAAGAGTAAATTATACATTACCAAAAAATTGCCAAAATAGAAAATTAATTATTTCAAATTACGATAATATTTTGACAAAAGACGATAAAACAATTATGCTAGAACCATACCAGGCAATAGTTTATATGATAGAGAGGTAATAATAATGGATTTTGACACACAAGCAGAATTGTTATATGCTGATTTAAATGATAGTGAAAAAGAAATGATACAATATATAAAAAGTCATAAACCAGAAGTTATAAATATGACGATCAATGAATTGGCAAAAATTTTGCTGTCGTCAAAAAGTTCAGTTTTAAGATTAGCAAAAAATTAGGATTTACCGGTTATTCAGAACTAAAATATGCATTAAAAAAAGAAATAGTAAAAAAAGCAATCATCCCAACAGATTTAGTAGAAACATATAAAAAGGAAATCAATAAAACGTTTGAATACGCTACTCAGGTCAATTATGTTCCTTTAGTATATGATATCCATCATGCTCGACAAGTTATCATATATGCTACGGGTTTTGTTCAAAATAATTATGCAAAACAATTTTCAAGTGAGCTGTTTTTAGCGGGACGTTCTAATTATATTGTCTCTGGTGAATCAAATTTTGAAGTTATTTCACACTCGCTTACAAGTGAAGATTTTGTCATTATTATTTCCTTTTCAGGTAATACTTCAGGAATTGTTAAAACTGTTAATGGTTTAAATATGAAAAGTATTCCTATTTTATCTGTTACGGAATTAGGAAAAAATTTTTTAACTAAAAGTTCTACTTATCAACTTTATTATGATGTTACTGAATTTTCGTTAGAAAGTGAAAAAATTGTTTCGATGAATTGTCTAGGTGTTGCTTTAACGATATTAGTTAGAAAATATCAAGAGTTTGTTTTTTATGATGAATAATGTAATAGTAAAATGAATCTAATTGATTTATTTTACTATTTTTTTGATATAAAACTTTAATAGATAGGATGAATGATGTTAGAATTGGGTTAGTGTATAGGAGGATGATTATGAAACAAAAATATATATTGTTTGATCTTGATGGAACATTAACTGATCCTATGATGGGAATTACTAAATCAGTGCGTTATGCTTTAAATTATTATGGAATTGAAGTAAATGATCTAAATGATCTATTACCTTTTATTGGACCACCGCTTAGAGATTCATTTAGAGATTTTTATGGTTTTGATGAGGTTAAGGCTAATGAGGCTGTAATTAAGTATCGTGAGTATTTTTCTACTAAAGGAATTTTTGATAATAAGGTATATGATGGTATAGTTGATTGTTTAAAAGCTTTAAAAGAAAATGGTAAAGTATTGCTGGTTGCAACATCAAAACCTGAAAAGTTTGCAAAGCAGATCATTGATCATTTTGATTTAGCACAATATTTTGATTTTGTTGGTGGCAGTGAATTTAATAGTCGTGAAAAAAAAGCGGAAGTAATTAATTATGTATTAGAAAAAAATAAAATTTTGGCAGCTGATGCAATTATGGTCGGTGATCGAAAACATGATATAATTGGGGCTCATGAAAATAATTTACCTTGTGTGGGGGTCCTATATGGTTATGGTAGTTTGGAAGAATTGATGGAAAATCAAGCTGATTATCTTGTTGATACAGTCGCTAAATTAACTGATCTATTATTATAACTATGATTAAAGTTGAAAATATTTCGTATCAGCAAGCCTCATTAAAAATAAAAAATCAAATTAATGAGTTATTACAAGTCGTTTGGCCAACTACAAGTGATTCAGATGAACATGATAGTGATTTAATAGAGCAATGCTTTTATATCATGGTTGATAATAGAATTGTTAGTTATGCTGCAGTTGTTCAATTAAAAGTGATTATCAACGAAAAATCATATCAAATAGGCGGATTAAGCTGCGTGGCAACTTTGCCGGTATTTCGTAGACAAGGATTTAGTTCTAAAATTGTTGCAAGAGCGACAAAATGGATGGAGGATAATCTTGATTTTGGAGTATTTACTTGTGCACCTGACTTAAGCGAATTTTATCAACAGGCAGGGAATTGGAAATCAATGTCTAATGTTGTATTAGTGGCAAATAATGATAAAGATGCTTTATCAAGCAGCAATTTAGATGTTATTGTTATGATGAGAGTTTTTTCTAAAAAAGCTATGGATAATTTTAGGGAAATAAGCAATAGCACAATTTATTTAGGATTCTCTAAAGGACGATTCATTTAAAAAAGCGTTATTTATATGTAAATTTTTTTGAGATAAATTTGAGACGTTTTTGAATATTAAAGATGATATAATAAATAAGGATGGCCGTCCCTATTTAGGGAGGTATAGATAAATGGTTTTATGTTTATCCCCACGGACGTGTCATTTGATAATAGAAAGATATACCATACATGGAATATCTAATTCTTTTATTATTGATCTTAGTTTATTTAGATCGTTTAAAATCTAAATAGACTATAAAAAAGCACGCCCAAAATAGTGAAAACGAAGGACCAACCTCCTTCGTTTTCTTATGGAATATCTAATTAATTAGCGAACGCGTTTCACTAATTTCAACTATATTATAATAGTTTCAAATAATAAATCAAGTTAAAAATTTATTTAACGATTATCAATTTTTTCTGGATAAAGATCATGATTAACTAAACGGTTAAAAGCAATTGTTTCCCATCTAGTATTAGGCTTTCCATAATTACAATAGGGATCAATAGAAATCCCTCCGCGGGGTGTGAATTTTCCCCACACCTCAATATATTTAGGGTCCATTAACTTAATCAAATCTTTCATAATAATATTTATACAGTCTTCATGAAAATCACCATGATTTCTAAAACTAAATAAATACAGTTTTAAAGACTTACTTTCAACCATTTTTTGATCAGGGACATAACTGATATAAATGGTAGCAAAATCTGGTTGTCCAGTAATCGGACAAAGACTTGTAAATTCAGGACAATTAAATTTCACAAAATAATCATTTTCAGGATGTTTATTGTCAAAAGTTTCTAATACTTCTGGAGCATAATCATCTTTATAAATAGTATTTTTATTTCCTAATAAAGTTAAATTTTCACTCATTATTTTATTCTCCTAATAATGGATCGATAATTCCATTTTTTAAAAAAGCATTTTGACGATCGCGACAAGTTCCGCAGGTTCCACAAGGCTTATCATTTCCTTCATAACATGACCAGGTTAATTCATAAGGAACTTTTAACTCTAGGCCAATTTTAACGATTTGAGCTTTTGTCATTTTCACAAAAGGAGCTCTGATTTCTAATTGATGACCGCTTCCTTCATAAATTGCCTGATTCATAGCATTGTTGAAAACATCACCGCAGTCAGGATAAGCATTACCAGCAGCATCATCGCTATGAGCACCGTAGTAGATAACACTACAATTTTTAGATAAAGCAATACTAGCAGCAGTAGATAGAAATAAACCATTTCTAAAAGGAACATATGTAGAAACCGGATTTCCTTCAGTTTTAGCTAATTGTTTAGCGTATGATTCATGAGGAATATCACGGTTGGAATGTTGTAACAAAGAACAATCACTATAAGCAAAGATTTTAGTTAAATCAAGATAAATATGTTCAACTTGATAATAACTTATAATATTATTTGCTGCTTCAATTTCTTTTTGATGTTTTTGACCATAACTAATTGATAAGGCAATGACATTATCTTTACCATAATTATCAATAGCTATGGCTAGAGCAGTAGTAGAATCCACACCACCGCTAAATAATACTAATGCTTTCATTTTTATCTCCTTAATATAAATATATCTGTAATTTATCATCTGTTTCAAAACGGCCTGACAAAGTACAAGTCGTTGTCGAACTATTGACTTTTTTTATTCCTCGTGAGGACATACAGCTATGTTTTCCTTTAATGATAACAGCAATATCTTCAGAGTTAGTTATCAGTTTCATGATTTCAACGATGTCACTTCCAATTCTTTCTTGAAGCTGAAGGCGACGGGCTGCCATATCGGCAATTCGGGCAATCTTACTAAGACCGATTACTTTATCATTAGGAATATAAGCAACAGTAACTTTCATATCATACATTAAAGCTAGATGATGTTCACAATAGCTAAAAATATCAATATCTTTAACGACAATAACTTCTTGATTGGCAAAATCGAGGTCATCATCGAATGTTTTGTTAAACATCTCAGCGATTTGCTTGTTTGTATAATTCATGCCAGCAAAAACTTCTGCATACATTTTAGCGACTCGTTGAGGTGTTTCTTTTAAACCCTCACGATTTGGATCATCACCTAGGGCTTCAATAATTCCATAAATATGTTTTTCAATTTTTTTAGTATCGATCATTTTAAATACCTCGTTTATTCACATCCCAAATATATTTATGTAATTGTAATTGCATAAATATATTGTTTAAGTGATGTTCAATCATATAATCAACAATTGTACGAGGTTTAATCATATCAAAGACAGGGCTAAAATAAACTTTGACACGGTTTGTAAGATCGTACGTTTCAATTATTTCTTTTGCTTTATTCAAATCAGCGAGATCACCAATTACAAATTTAACAACATCATTTTTAGTTAGATATTGATAATTATCCAATAGCATGTATTTTTCCATTTTACTGCTAGGCATTTTATAGTCCAAAGTAAAAAGCGGTCGGAAATCATCTGTAATGAATGGCTTAATATCAATACTGCCATTGGTCTCTATTTCGACACGATAATTATTTTTTAATAATAATGTAATTAATGAATCGATATTTTTTTGTAATAACGGTTCACCACCAGTTAAAGTCACATTAATAACTTTATTCTTATTTAAATAATCTAAAATATCTTGATCAGTTAAGATTTCATATTTAGCATTTTTACCATTAGCATAGTTAGTATCACAATAACTGCAATTTAAATTACAGTTATAAAAACGAATAAAAGCAGCTAGTTGACCAGCTCTACTTCCTTCGCCATTAATACTAATAAATTTTTCAACGACACGATAATTATTCATCTTTTCCTCGATAGCTGGCACAGTTATTTGGGGTTTCATAAACATCGATACAATCAACATCATAACTTTTGGCTAGCAGCTCATAAATATATTTAGCGAGATTTTCTGCCGTTGGTCGAAATGGTAAATCAATAATTTTAAAATTTTCATCATTTAATGCCTGGTATAGTTTTTTTGATAAACTGCCTTTTTCAATAATCAAAGCATGGTCTAAATCATTGATAATTTTTTTTAAATCATTTTTAAGATCTTTGAAATCAATGATCATGCCATTATTTTGCTGGTTATTAAGCAGTTCTTTACTTTTGATAGTTGCAACGATTTTCCAGCGATGACCGTGAATATTGGCACATTTACCATGATAGCCATGTAAAAAATGAGCGCTATCAAAGCTTTGTTCAGTTTTTAAATAATACATTCTTCCTCCTTCTATACCATCAAATAAAAAAGCAGGCTCACTAAAAAGCCTGCTTCAAAACAATATAAAAAAGCATAGCCCTAGTTTTGTTTATAGACAGGATGGTACAAATGAACTGTCTAGTAATAATGGTAATTGTTTTTTATTAATTGTCAAGATAATTGTATAATAAAAGATAAAAAATCCAAAATAAAGATAGAAAAGTTAAGAATTTGTTAATATTTGTTAATAGTATTTGCATATTGTAAATTTTATGTTAAATTTACTTAGGATATAAAATAAACTGTGTAACAGGGGGATAAAAATGAAACTTACAGATTTGTTTACCATGCTCGGTGGATTAGCCCTATTCTTATATGGAATGACAATGATGTCCAATGGCTTAGAACTAGCTGCCGGAAATAAAATGAAGAGTATTTTAGAAAAGCTCACTACTAATCGCTTTTTAGGCGTTGGTGTTGGAGCAATTATTACAGCTGTTATTCAATCTTCATCAGCAACGACAGTTATGACGGTTGGTTTTGTTAATGCGGGATTGATGAAATTAGAAAATGCTGTTTGGGTAATCATGGGTGCTAATATTGGGACTACGATTACCGGACAATTGATTGCAATTGATATTACAGCATTAGCACCAGTAATTGCATTTATTGGAGTGGCATTGATTGCTTTTTTTAAGAGTAAAAAACTAGATGCTTTTGGAAGTATTATTGCGGGACTAGGTATTTTATTTATGGGAATGGAAATGATGTCAGGAGCAATGGTACCACTTAGAAGTTCACCTGAATTTGTTAATATTGTTAGTACTTTTGAAAATCCTTTAGTCGGAATTTTAGTTGGTGCTGTTTTTACAGCAATTATTCAAAGTTCTTCAGCATCAGTAGGGATCTTGCAGGCTCTTGCTAAAAGTGGGGTAATTACATTACCTTCAGCAATTTATGTACTATTTGGACAAAATATCGGAACTTGTATCACAGCGGTACTTGCTAGTATCGGAACAGGAAGAAATGCTAAAAGAACAACGATCATTCATTTATCTTTTAATATCATTGGAACGGTGATTTTCGTTATTGTTAGTTTGCTTTTCCCATTTGCACAGTTGATGGAATCGTTAACACCTACAAATATTCCTGCTCAGATTGCCAATGTGCATACAGTATTTAATGTTGTAACAACGATTTTGTTATTACCGTTTGGTAATAAACTAGTTAAATTAGCTTTTATGGTTCTTCCGGAAAAAGAAGGACTTGAAGATAAGCTATCGACTAAGTATTTAGATGCTTCGATTTTTACTAATGATTATCATATTGGAACGAGTGCTATTGCTAATACACAATTGTTTAATGAGACGCAAAATATGTTAAATGTTGTTCAAAAGAATGTGCAAAGGTCTTTTGAATTGATCGTTAAATATGATGAAGAAAAACATGAAAAGTTATTAAGAGATGAAAAGTATATCGATTATTTGAATAAAGAGATCATTCAATTTACAACTAATGCTATTTCTTCTGAATTGCCAATTGAAGAATCGAAATCCATTGGTTTGTTCTTAAAGACTTCTGGGGATCTGGAAAGAGTAGGCGATCATGCTGTAAATATTGCTAATCGGGCTAAGAAACTTTATGATGAAAATGAAGGTTTCTCAGATGAGGCAGTAGCAGAAATCGCTATTATGAATGATTTGACGAAAAATATTTTAACGGAATTGAATGTATTAAATCGAGAAGAGTTACATAATATCATTACAAAGGTCGATAATATTGAAGATAGTATTGATAATATGACTCATGAATTTTCTGTCAATCAGTTAAAACGTTTACGTAATAAAACATGTACAGTTGAACATAGTGCTTTGTATACAGAAACATTGATTGATTTTGAAAGAATCGGTGACCATGGATTAAATATTGCTATTGCTTTTGATGAAATTAGAGATGATTTAACTTCAATGGCATAGTTCAAACAGCCTTGATACTAATTTAGTATTAAGGTTTTTATTTTTTTAAAAAATATTGAGGGTAACAATTTAAGTCAAATGTTACTTTTTAGGTAAAATATGAAACGAATTGTTAATGCCAAGAGTTTAAAAAATAATGTATAATAAATTTAAAAAGAATTTAATAATAAAGGAGATGATATTTGGATAAGATAAGGGGAATATAAGGGGACTATTATAGAGATTGTTATATTTTTATAACGGAAAGGACAAATTATGAAAAAAGGGAAAAATTTATTTAAGCTATTATTAGTATTAGCGATAGTATTGACAACAATAGTGACACCTTTAAATATTAATAATGTTTCCGCAACTGTTGAAAATGCACAACCGGCATTAATACCTTTACCAAATAGTCTTGAAATTAATTCGGAAAACTTTATCTTAAATACTAATACTGTTATTAATGTAAAAGGAAGAACTAGTGATGAAACAAGTGAATTAGCTAAAATTGGGGAATATATTGCAACGAAGTTTAGAGCATCAACTGGATATCCATTAACAGTTGTAAATGACAGTGATGCTATTGATAACAGCATTGTTTTAACAACAGCCGATAATGAAGATCAGGGTGAAGAAGGCTATACTATTGATACTGGTGACAGTGGCGTTAAAATCGTTGCTAATCAGCCAGCAGGTGTATTTAGAGCAGTGCAGACTTTAAGACAGATGCTCCC
>BAHP02000036.1 GCA_000508865.1 Clostridiales bacterium VE202-01 | reverse complement strand
ACCTTGAGACGCGAGCAAGTAACAAAGGCTTATAGCCTCAGAGAAAACCACGTCTTTTAGGCGTGGTTTTTATTACTTAGAAAATGAATGAGACATAACTAATTTGTATCAAAGCATAAAAAAGCAGAAAAAGGTTAAAAATTTTACTTTTATGATTGAAAATATTATTATTTTATGCTAATATTTGAATATAGATTAATCAGATTGTTACTTTAAGTAGGCAAGACTAAATACTAGATATTTTAGTCTTGCTTTTTTGTTTGTAATAAAATGATTTCTAAAAATGATAGAAGGGAAGGTGAAAAAATTAGATATTTAAATTTTATAGATTGTAAAATTTTATAAATTAAAAGGGGAAACGTATATGGAAAAAATAATAAAAAAAGGATTATCAATTATTTTGCTCTTTTCAATGATGTTATCATGTTTTTCGCAAAAAATTGTTTTAGTCAATGCCGTTGAAGAATATGAAAATATTGCCTTGAATAAACCAGTTATTACATCGAGTGTAAGACCTGCCCGTTCAGAATTAATAGGGGCATTGGCTGTTGATGGAATTGATGACAATGAAAGTTCTCGTTGGAGTTCTAAGATGGCTACTGGTTTAGGTGAAAATGAGGGGCCTTCAGAAGATGGAACAGTAGAACAATGGATTACTGTTGATTTGCAAAATGTATATGATTTATTGAGAGTTTATATTTCTTGGGAAAGTGCATATGCAAAATCATATCAAATACAAACTTCATTAGATGGTAATAATTTTACTGATCTATATGTAAATACTGATGCAAAAGGGGGAAAACAAACAATTGAAAAGGATGCTTTCATTAGCGATACATCAGCAAGATATGTACGTATCAAATGTAATGAACCAGTGAAAGCTAGTTGGGGCTATTCAATTTATGAAATTAAGATAAATGGAGCCCAAAAAGACAATGTAAATTTAGCTCTATCCAAAGATGTATCATATTCGGGAGTCGAAGGGGGAAAAGTTGGCGAAAGTTGGAAATATCCTCAATTTGTAGGAGAAAAAGTAGTAGATGGTGACGAAACAACTAGATGGTCAGCTGATAAAACAGATGATCAATGGATTATAGTAGATTTAAAAGAAGTAGAGATATTATCTCAAGTAAATGTTAATTTTTTCAGAGAGCCTTTAGAGTATACTGTTGAAATTTCTAAAGATGGTAATGATTATACAACAATTTTAGATGTAAAAGATAACCCAATGATCAATGTTGAAAATATGCGTGAGATTGTTTTTGATTCTCAAGAAGTAAGATATATAAAAGTTAATCAAACAAAAATGTTTACGAATCCTAGCAATAATAATAAATATGGTGGAAGCATATTTGAAATTGAAGCATATAGATATGCAATGTTAGAACCAGAGATTGAAACTGCTAAGATGGCACTTACAAAATTAGAATCTGAGGGATTTGAATTACCGGAAAATTCTAATGAAAAAATTATTTTTTCAGAAGCAATTACTAAGAATTTTGATGTAGAGATTTATGGTTCAGATTATCAATCAATCATTAGTTTAGATGGAATTTATTATCAGCCTTTAGTTGATAAAGATGTTCATATCATGTATAAAGTTACTAATAAAAATGATGAAAATGATATTGCAATAAGTACTAATGACAATAAAATTCATATTCCTGGTAAATATGAAGATAGTGGTAAAAATGAATTTCCAAATGTAATTCCTTCAATTCAAGAATGGCATAGTGAAAGTGGAAATTATTCTATTTCTAAAAATTCAAAAATTATTTATAATGATGAAAGTTTAGAAGTGCAGGCAAATATCTTATCAGGATATTTGAATAAATTAGTAGGATTAGATATTGATGTAAAAAAAGGAACTGACCCTGAAGATGGTGATATCTATCTTTCATTAACAGATGAAGATGATGTAGCGATTCTTGGTGATGAAGGATATATCATGACAGTTGATGATTATATCACTATTAATTCAACTACACTAAATGGTGTGTTTTATGGTGGTGTTACAATTGTACAGGCATTATATTTAAATTTGGATGAATTAACAATTCCTAAAGGGACAGCACATGATTATCCAAAATATGAAGTACGATCAATTGCTTTAGATATTGCACGTTCAGAAATTAAATTAGATTATATTAAAGAAATTACAGAGATGCTACCTTTATTTAAAGTAAATGAAATTGTTATGCATATTAATGATGATCGTGGTGATAAAATTACTAACTCAGAAATAGGATCAGAAGAAAATATTCAACAAGCAAAAGAATTATCATCATTTAGAATTGAAAATGACAAAAATATTGGTAGTCATTCATATCAAATTTCAAAAGAAGATTATATTGAATATCAATTAGAAGCAGCAAAATATGGAGTTAGCGTAATTACAGAATTGGATACACCAGCTCATAGTGCCGTATTTTCTCTACTTCCAGAAATGCATGATAATATGTATGATGTTCGTCATTTGAAAATATTAGATGATTCTTCAACTGATGTTAATAATGCTACTTTGCATCAGCCTACAATTGATTTTGTAGATGAATTAACTCAAGAGTTAATAGGAAACGCTCCTGGAGATGCCGTAATTCAAACACCAATTTTCCATTTTGGAACAGATGAATATAATTCTGCACCTATATATTCAGAAGCAATGCAGCAATATATTAATCATTATACTGAGTATATTCAAGATCGTGGTTATGAAGCAAGAGCATGGGCGTCTAGTGATGGAAGTTCTGGTTTTAAAGGCTATGTAACCCCACAAAATAAAGAAGTAACATATTATTTATGGGCTCCGTACTGGGCTGATGTTAAAAAAACAGTTGCTAATGGTAATCCAATTATTAATTGTTCTGGATCTTGGTTATATATTGTTCCTGGTGGAAATAACAACTATAATAATTATTTAAATATTGAAAAATTATATAATGAATGGAGTGTTAATGATATTACTACTACTCGTGGAAGTGGTGGTGCAGTATTACCGATTTCACATCCACAATTAAGAGGAGCATCAGTGGTACTATGGAATGATGATGGATTCTTATTAGATGGCGTTAGTGATTTTGATATTTTTGATCGGTTAAAATATGGTATTGCTTTAATTGGTGAGCGTACTTGGTATGGTGAAAAGACGGAAGGTCAGTCTTATGATGAATTTAAAACATCTTATGAATATTTATTAAAAACAGGACCAAGTGCTACAAGTAATCCTGCTAGATATGTTCAAAGTAAGACAGAGACAGTAGTTGATATTGATTTTGAGACAATTAGTGATAATAAAGCAGTAGATGTTAGTGGAAATGATTATAACGGTATATTGAATTCTACTACAGCAAAGGGAATATCTGGAAATGCTTTAGTATTAGATGGCGATTCTTATTTACAGATGCCATTTGATAGTATCGGTTTTCCAGCTACTGTATCATTTGATATTTATATTGATGAAAACACATCAAAAGATGCCACTTTATTTGAAGGAAACGATGGTAAGATCAGTCTTAATCAAAAAAATAAAGCTGGTGAATATACGGGTAAATTAGGATATGAACGAGATGGATATACATATGTTTTTGACTATGAAGTGGAAACAGAAAAATGGTTAAAAATTATGATAACTGCCGATAAAGATGGTACTAATCTTTATGTAAATGATAAATTAATTGGTGCTGGAAAAAGAACAGAATTTGGAAGTTATGTTACTAAGAATTTATCAACATCAATGATATTGCCAACAGAAAAAATAGGTAATGGTATTATTGGAAAACTTGATAATTTTAAAATCGCTAATGAAAAAATTGAAATTGCTGGTCCAGAAAATATTGCATCTACAGCAATTGATGCGGTAGCAAGCAATGTTTATAATGAAAACTTTACTGGAATTAAAGCAATCGACGGTTCTTTATCGACACGCTGGGCAACAACTAATGATATTACTAGTGCGACTTTAGAATTAACATTTGATGAAGAAGTATCAGTAAATCAAACTAGAATCGTAGAATATAAAGCAACATATAATTATATTACAAGTTATAATATAGAGTACTGGAATGGTGAAAACTGGGTTGTTGGACATACTTATAATGTTGATAATTCTGAAAAAATGGCTGTTGCTGGTGTAACGAATGGATATGAATTTGGCAGTCAGTTTGATACTATTACAGCTTCAAAAATTAGATTAAATATTACAAGTGCATCACGACCATCAATTTTTGAATTCGAATTATTTTATAATGAAGATACTTTAATAAATGTAGATAAGGATGATTTAGAAAAAGTAATCAATGATGCAAATGAGCGTAATAAAGATGATTATACGGTGTCTACTTATAATTCAATGTTAGAAATATTAAAATATGCTAAAGAAATTTTTAATACCGATTATATTACTCAATCACAAATTGATGAAGCAGCAAATGCGCTTAATGAGGCATTAAATAATTTATTAAAAAGAGCTGATATTACAGAAGCTCAACATTTATTAGAAAGTTATCATGATTTAAATAGTGAATTATATGATGAAGCTAGCTGGCTAGTATTTGAAGAAGCAAGACAAAATGTAAATAATGCAATTCAAGATTCAAGTGAATTATCACAAGAGCAATTAGATGAGTTATGCAATGAATTAACTGATGCATTTATAGCACTAGAATTAAAAAATAATGCTGATAAGTATGTATTACAAATTGCCATTGAAATGGCAGAAAAAGCCGACTTAGAAAATGTCGTACCAGTTGTAGTAACTGAATTCAATGATGCTTTAGCAAATGCAAAAGAAGTATATGCAAAAACTAATGCT
>BAHP02000037.1 GCA_000508865.1 Clostridiales bacterium VE202-01 | reverse complement strand
AATCTTTCCGCCATACCATCTTGTTTACTACACCTGTATATGACTGAATCAATTTTACTACTTTAGTACTTACATTCTTTTCAATATAATCTGGTACTGGTATTCCATGATCTCCTTCTAAGTTCATTTGTACTGCCGTCTCTACTGCCTGTAATAATGATCTTTCGTCTATCCCTGCTAAAACAAAACATCCTTTATCCAAGGCCTCCGGTCTCTCGGTACTTGTTCTGATACATACCGCTGGAAACGATCTTCCTATACTTGTAAAGTATGAACTCTCTTCCGGTAATGTCCCGCTGTCACTTACCACGGCATAAGCATTCATCTGTAAGTGATTGTAATCATGGAATCCTAACGGCTCATGCTGGATCACTCTGCCATCTAATTTGAAACCGCTCGTTTCTAATCTTTTCTTGCTTCTTGGATGACATGAATATAATATCGGCATATCATATCTTTCAGCCATTTTATTGACCGCATTGAATAATGAAAGGAAGTTCTTCTCGGTATCGATATTCTCTTCCCGATGTGCACTCAATAAAATATAGCCCTTCGCTTTTAATTTTAATCTGTCCAATATATCAGATGCTTCTATCTCCTTTAGATTATTCGCTAATACTTCGGCCATTGGTGATCCCGTCACATATACTCTTTCTTTTGGCAGACCGCATTCATGCAGATACTTTCTGGCATGTTCACTATAAGCTAGATTGACATCGGAAATGATATCAACGATCCGTCTGTTTGTTTCTTCCGGTAAACATTCATCTTTACATCTGTTCCCTGCTTCCATATGAAAGATCGGAATATGCAGTCTTTTGGCACTGATGGCACTTAAACAGCTGTTAGTATCTCCTAAGATCAGTAAGGCATCAGGTTTGATCTGATTCATCAGTTTATATGAACAGTTGATGATATTGCCAACTGTAGCTCCCAGATCATCACCGACAGCATTCATATATACTTCAGGATCAGCTAATTTCAAATCATGAAAAAACACACCATTTAAGTTATAATCATAGTTTTGTCCAGTATGTGCTAAAATACAGTCAAAGTATTTGCGACATTTACTGATCACTGCTGCCAGTCTGATGATCTCAGGTCTTGTTCCGACAATGATCAGTAATTTTAATTTACCGTTTTCTTTCCATCTTACATTTGTATAATCTGTCATTATTTCCA
>BAHP02000038.1 GCA_000508865.1 Clostridiales bacterium VE202-01 | reverse complement strand
AAATAACATAGTGAGTTCGCTAATGATTCTGCTATTTTTTCATCCATATCATTTTCTAATAACACATTTATTTTATTAAAATATGCTTCTATATCATCATTTTTAGCACAATGATATGTAAGAAATAGCATTAAATAAGAATACAAGTATAGTGATTCTTCATTATTAGAATTAAATAATAATATTTTTTTGATGAAATCTTTGTTTTTATTTAATAGATCACCGTAATCATAACACATTCTAATTAAGACTTCGAAAACACTTATTTCTGCTTCCCAATTTTCAATAAATAATAAGGATAGATTAGCGTGATTTTCTATTTGTTTACAAATAAAATATTCACCTATCAAATCTGGTTTAATTGCTTTAATTAAGTCATCTTCAATAAGACCAATAGTATTTAAGAAGTCTTCTGTTGATTCTACTGTATCTATATTAGCTATTAAACGGTTTAGATCATTATATATATCTGAGTATTTACTTTTAAAGTTTTCAATAGAAATATCATCATATATAGTAGCTATCGTTCTTATCTTATCAACTATACTATTTATTTTTTTATTAGGACTATTATTTAAAAGATTGTTTATTCGATTATGATAATAACCGTTTTCTCTATCATACATATAATCCAATATTTCGTTTCGACTCCACTTTGTCAGATTGTCATCATTTAAACAGGCATCACTAATAAATAATGCATAAAGAGGTCTTTTTAAGTCTTTATCAACATCTTCTAGTACTTTCAACAACTTATCTTCATCTATTTCATTATGACTATATTCTTCAATATAATTACGCATAATTTCTTTTAGATCACTATCAGATAAAGGTTTTAATTCTAAAAAACTTTCCTGATAACAAACATTTTTAAGTTCCCCTGAATTATTTGCATATAGATTCAATAATTCATACCATGGCGTATTATTATTCTGATTACTACTATCTCGCTCAATCAACAATATTTTGATAATAAAACTTCTTTTTTCATTAACTATCTTTTCCAACCATTTTGCAATCTTTTCTATATGTCCTTGAACATAGTCAGCAATAAACAAAGTATTACTACAGCAGCTATCACTAATTTTCCTTAAATCATCATAATTACTATGTCCTAGTCTATAAACATGCCACTGTTGATTTTTTAGCTCCTTTTCAAATTCATATGCCAACCTGCTTTTTCCACTTCCTCCAGCTCCAGTAATAGCCCACCATAATTTATCTTTATTCTTACAAAATTCTCTTAAAAGTTTTAATTCTTCATTTCTTCCTACAAAAGGAAATAAGTTAGAATTATACACAAACCTATTAGCAATCGGTCTATCTATTTTGCTAAGATGATAATCCAATCTTTGATATTTTTCTCTATCAATATCTTCAAGTAATTTTTCTAAAATTATTCTTACAGCTTCATGTTTATTATCAGGATAACAAATCACACGAATATGATAATCTTCTGCAAGTTGCTTAATTCGTTCATCCATTTCATCTTCTTTACATGAGATAATACCATAATGATCAATACCTGCTTTAGTGATCATTTTTAACACTTCAAGCGTTCGATCTTTTTTCTAAACTACAGCCTAAAAATAACATTATATTGTTTGTAAAACACTTTTTTAGTTCTTTAACTAATTGACTATCTTTTGTATATTTTTCATCATATTGCTTTTTTGTAAAAATTATTGAACTATAATCAATTGCTTCTTTTTGAATTTCTCCATGTACTTTATATATCACCGGTCTGTTTCTTTGTCCTAAATATTGATTAATTAATTCAGGCTTCCCTGGTAATAAAACTGGCATATTCAAATTATTTAAAACTTGTCGATATACATTTTCAATTATTAAGTCATAGTTAGTTGTTATTATTGCACCCTTAAATATATATGGCAATAAATAAACATTTTGCTTATATAAACTATTGATTTCTTCTTCTAATTTATTTGCTGAAAACACTGATAAAAGATCATTAGCTAAATTATGTTTACCTCTTTTATCTTCAATTTCTTGAGCCGCATCTTCAAGAAGTCCTTTATCTATCAGTGCCTTTATTTCTTCTCTAGTATTTTTATTATTAATAAATGCTGTAAGATCTTCTAATGCTTTTTTCCATAGCGGATATGCAAAAGCAGATAATCCCGCTCCAACAAAAGGAACAATATTATTTAAGTTATCTTTTATTTCATTAAATATTATTTTATTCGTTTTACAATAATTCATGATACCTTCAAACGTTAGCCCCATATATTATCCCTCCTTAAGATCCTTTACTTAATTGTATCATGAATTATTAATATTCTGTATAAAAAAGAGAATTAGTAACGTTAACTAATTCCCTTTCATTTATATTTATGATTATTTCTATAATTAGTACATTCCTCCAGGCATAGCAGGTGTTTCTGGTTCATCAGACTTGATTTCTGCTACTCCAACTTCTGTAGTGATAAATAACGCTGAAATACTAGCAGCATTCAATAATGCACTACGTGTTACTTTAGTTGGATCAATAATACCTTCTTCAAACATATCAACCCATTTACCAGCTTTAGCATCAAAACCAACGTTTTTAGCAGCGTTCTTTTGTCCATCAACAATATCTTCTGCATTATATCCTGCATTTTCAGCAATTTGACAAATTGGTGCTAACAAGGCTTCCATTACAATATTAATACCTTTTTGAACATCTACATTTTCATCTTTTAATACTGGTTTTAATTCATTATAAGCTTCTACTAAAGCAGCTCCACCACCGATAACGATTCCTTCAGCAACTGCAGCTTTGGTAGCATTTAAAGCATCTTCGATTCTTAATTTCTTTTCTTTTAATTCACTTTCTGTAGTAGCTCCCACTTTAATTGTAGCTACGCCATTTGTTAATTTACCAAGACGTTCTTGATATTGTTTTTTATCATAATCACTAGTTGTATTAGCAATTCTTGTTTTGATTTCTTCGATGCGTTCTTTCAATTCATCACTAGCATCGTTACCACTGATCATTGTTGTATTATCTTTAGTAACAATTACTTTTTTGATCGTACCTAACTCTTCCAATTTCATTTCTTCTAATTTCATATTTAATTCTTTGTTATAGAATTTTGCATTTGTTAAAGCGGCAAGATCTTGAAGCATTTCTTTTTGATTATCACCAAATCCTGGAGCTTTAGTAGCAACTACATTGAAAGTACCTCTTAGTTTATTTAATACTAATGTTGAAATAACTTCATTTTCAAAATCTTCAGCAATTAATAATAATGGCTTATTAACTTGAAGTACTTGTTCCAATACAGGTAAAATTTCTTGAATATTACTAATTTTATGGTTAGTTACTAAAACATAAGGATTTTCCAATTCAACTTGCATCTTTTCACGATCAGAAACCATGTATGGAGATACGTATCCTTTATCATACTGCATACCTTCGCTAATTTCTAATTCATTATCAAAACCATTACTTTCATCAACATTTATAATTCCATCACGACCAACTTTATCCATTGCTTCAGCAATTAAATCACCAATTTCTTTGCTTCCGGCAGATATTGTTGCAACACTAGCCACATCATTACTAGTCTCTACTTTACGTGAATTCTTTAAAATAGTTTTAGCAACTTCTTTACTTGCATATTCAATTCCTTCTCGCATTAATACTGGATTACATCCTTTATCAACTGCTTTGATCCCATTATTGATCATATTACGAGCAAGAATAGTCGCTGTAGTAGTACCATCACCAGCAACATCATTAGTATTATTGGCTACTTCATATACTAATTTAGCACCCATGTTTTCAAATTTATCTTCTAATTCAATTTCTTTAGCAATACTTACACCATCATTAGTAATTAATGGTGAACCATAACTTTTCTCTAAAACAACATTACGTCCTTTAGGTCCTAAAGTAACACATACAGCATCCCCAAGAATATTAACACCTTTTAACATCGCCTTACGGGCATCACTTGAAAATCTAACTTCTTTACTCATAACAAATTACCTCCTAAGCAATATAAGCTAAAATATCTTTTTCACTAATTACAATATAATCTATCTCATCAATCTTAATATCTGTTCCTGAATATTCTTTATATACTACTTTATCATTTTCTTTAATTTCTGCTTTGCATTCAGGTCCCACAGCAACAACAGTTGCTACACTTGGAATCTTTTTAGTTTCGGTTGTTAAAATAATCCCACTTGATGTCTTATTTTCTACTTCTTCTTTTTTTAAAATAACATTATCATGTAATGGCTTAATCATTTTAATCACTCCTTTTTTAGCACTTGCCATTTCTAAGTGCTAAAACCATTATACTCTATTTTAGCACTTTGTCAACACAAGTGCTAAAATAATTTAAAATTTTTACATATATAATCTATTATAAAATTATCCAAAATATACTAAATTAGGGTACCTCAACATAGGTACCCTAATAATATATAAATTTCTTTAAACTATTAATTTTTTTCTTTCTTTTTCTTACTACCATAGAAAACAATAGATGCTGCTGCTAATCCTGCAAATGGATATAACATACTTGTTGTATCACCAGTAGCTACACTTGCTGTTGTATCACCAGCTTTTACTGGATTATTTGCTTCTAATCCGGCCATTGCTTTTGTTAATACTTCTTTAGCATTATCTACTTCTGCCTGGGTTGCTTCTGGGTCATTTAATACAGCATTTGCTTTTTCCAATGCTTCTGCCACCACTGACCATGTCTTAGCACTGTAATTTGCCGCATTTAAGCTATTTGTCTTATTGATCAATTCTTGTAATAGATCCTTATTTGGAATCAATCTTAAGTCTAAGTATGCTCTGATCAATGCTTCATATGCATTATCTACTGCTTCTTGTGTTGCATTTGGATTATCTAATATCGCTTTAGCATTTGCCATTGGTTCTGCTAAGTTGGCAACACTTCCTTCTGTATATAGACTCTTATCTAAGCCATTTACCATGTCATATGCTTCTTGTAATCTTGTTTTATCAACTCTGATTACTAAGTTTCCAATTGCATCTTTTAAGTTATTTAATGCTTCTACTACTTCGTATTCTAATGCATTTTCATCAGCCATTACATCATTTGCAGCATCTAAGGCTTCTTTGAATGCTGTCCATGAAGCTGGTGTGTAGTTTTCTTCTACATAATTATTTGCTTCATTGATCAAGGCCTCTAAAGCAGTCTTATCTCCTTTTACAAATTCCAACATATGAATTGCTGTTGATAAACGTGTAAATGATGCATCAATTACTACTTGACTAGCATTTACATCAGCTAAAATAGTTTGAGCTTCTTGTAAAGCAGCATTAAATTCATTAACTACCGCTGGTACAACGTTATCTAAAGCTCCTTGAGCTTTTAATGTATTTGCAGTATCTACCGCTATTTGTAATACTGTTTTATCTGTTTCTAATTCTGTATCAACTTCTACCAAATTATTAATTGCTGTACTTAATGTCTCGATTGCTGTAGCAATTTCAGCTTCTGTTGCATCTTCTTTATCAAGAATTTGATTAGCTAACGCTAAAGCTTCACTATATGCTTGCCAGCTTGCTTCAGTATAATATTCTTCTTCATAATTTTCAGTAGTATTAACTAGTTTTCTTAAATCAGCTTTATTATCAATTTGACGAACTGTAAATTCAGCTGCAGCTGCAAATTGTTGTGTACCAACACCTGTTCCTGCTAAAGCTACAAATTTAACATAACGGGCATTTACAGCATCAAAAGCAATACTCTTTAATGTTGAATTAGCTGCTAAAGTTCCTTCTGAAACTTTTGTATATTCATCAGTTTCATTTTCTTTAACATATAATTCGTATTGGGTAATATGACCATTACTTCCAGTTTGTCTTGGTAAATAATCAAATTGATTAATATTATACACTTTATTCATATCAATTTCCACAGTTGCCGGTAGTGCTTGATATGGTGTGTAATTAGAATGCCAGAAAGTACTTGGATCATTATCAAACGCTAATGAAACAGGTCCTTCTGATCCAGCAAGCGGATTTTGATTATCTGATGTTACAGTAAAGTTTTTACTATCGATTATTGTATAATCCTGACTAGCAGTACTTCCGGTAGATGAAACAACAAGATTATCGATTACCCCTTTGAATGAACTTGTTTTACTTCCGATTCTTTCTAATGGTAAGATCATCGTCGCATATTTACCACCAGTTGCACTATTAGATAAAGTATCTACTAATACCCCATCAACATATAATTCTGCTTTATTTTGATATCCTTTGATTTCTAATTTTACCCAAGTATCTTTTGGTAAAGTATAATCAAATGAATAATCATAACCAATTCTTGAGAATCCTACTTTACCCGTATCTTTTTGAGCAATCTTAATTGATCCTTTATCAGATTCAAATAAGATTTGTTCACCTTGAGCATCTGGATCCATTTTTACCCAGAAAGAAGCACTATTAGTTGGCCCCATATTATCAATCGGTGTTTCAATATAACTTTCACCACCATTTAATTGTAATCCCTTAGAGAATTTACCAGTTACAGTAGCAACATTTTTCTTAGTAACAGCATTATAACTATTTCCAGATTTATCAGTAATATCTTCTTTATTAAAATCATAATTAATTACTGTATCACTAACAGATTTAACCTTATCAAATGGATTACTATTTGGTGCATCTTCTAATTTATCTGTCACTTGTACTAGTTCACTATAACTTAAGTCTTCACCATCACCCCATAACTTAGATGACATCGCAGGTAGAGCTGCTGCAAAACGATCATAAATATCATATTCACTCATACCATTGGCTCTTTTATCGATCATATCATTCCATACAGCATATGAAGACCCTAACATTTGCTCTGCTCCAGCAGGAATCGTTGTTCCACCCATGATATTAGGCTGCCAATTATTATATAAATTTTGACTATTTAAATAATCATAATAATATCCTGCTGCTGGAACCATATATAATGTTCCATCAACCATATTGATTAAATCATAACCTTCATTATACATTGCCGAAGGATTAGCCCAGCCTGTATTCCAGATATTCATTTGAACATTTTCAGAACGTACTGCAGTAGATCCGGATTTTTGTGTCAAACTTCCCCATAAACGAACTGTTCTACCTTTACTTTGACCATATTCGATCATATCATCAGTATATTTACGGAATTGCTCATTATATCCTTCAAATTCATCAGTACCAACATTAATAATTGTTTCATCATCAAATACTGGATCATCACCATCTAAATATTCATCCCAAATACTTTGAACAAATGGTAAAGTGTCTGGATTATTAATATCTAAGTGATCATTTTGACGCCCATTATCACCAACTTTTAAATCTGGACGTACTTTAGTAAATGCAAGTGAATGAGCTGGCGTATCAAATTCTGGTACAATATCAATTCCCATTTCTCTTGATTCTTTAATGAAAGCCCGGAATTCATCTTTTGTATAGAACATATCAGTATTAGTTAAATCAGCTTGATTTAATCCACCATTACCACCTTTTTTAACATCTGACTCTAATCTAAATCCAGAATAAGCCTGCATTGGATCTTCACCAGCAGCAGTATATTCTTCTAAGAAGATATAATTATCATTTAAATGAACTTGGAAATCATTCATTTTATAATAAGCCATATTTTTAGTTATTTCTTTTAAGAAATCCAAAGAAAATGGCATTCTTCCAACATCAAGCATGAATCCTCGTAATTCATATTTTGGATAATCACGTGTTTGTCCTTGTGGAATAACGTTATTATTTTGCTTTAAGATCTGTAAAATAGATTGCGTTGACCAGAATGCTCCAACTTTATCAATCGCTTCTACTTTAACAGTATCATCTATCGTCATTAAATATCCTTCTTCTTTTAATCCTGTATCATCACTACCCAAAGTAAAATAGAAATCATGCGCTGCTGGTGCATTACTATAAACAATTTCTATTTCCTTACCAGTTAAATCTTGATAATCCGCTTTAAAAGTTTTAGCAAGATATGCCAAATCTTCTTTATACTGAGGATTGATAACGATTTTTGAATTATCACTTATTTCAAAATTTCCTTCAGTACCTACCCATTCAGCAAGTTCTGGCACTACTTTTGGTTTAGCATTAATACTTTCTTGAACAGTATGTTTACCAGGAATAGTTACCTCATAAGCGTTAGTAGTTTTTTCTTGATCACCTTTTTTGATTTTATAGTTTACACTAACCGTTGTATCAACGATTGGTTGATAAATCGTTAAATCACGATCTAAGATCTGCTCATAATCAGCTCCAACAAATTCAATTTCGAATCCATCAGGCACTTCAGGTAATGCCATTTTAGTATCTCCTTTAGCAATTGCTGGAATTACCAAATTAGCAATAACACTATCGATTGTTTGTTCAGGTTCAACGCTTGCTTGTTGTTTAATTGCATAAGCTTCAAATTCATATAATGAAACTGTTGGCCAGCTTACTGTTTGATCTTCACGATCAGCTGCTGAATCAATAAAATCTGTAACTAATACTCTTAAATAACGAGCAGTTATTGTATTATCAAAATTAATGACATCATCAAAATCAGCTGGTGCACTAGTTAAAGTCTTCACATCTTCCCAATTAGTCCCATCATTAGAAGATTGTATTTTATAATTTGTTGCATTACGGCGTTCCCATTTTAAGGTTACCGAAGCAACATCTTTAGTACTACCAAAATCTAAGCATACCCACTTGTCATCATTGTGATTAGCTGTACTAGCCCAGCGAGTAGTCATATTTTCATCATTAACTTTATCCGCAGTGAAATTACTTGTTTCATTTCCACTTGAAGTTGCTGTAGCATCTAATGCTAAATTTTCATATGTTTCTTCACCTAAGATTTCAAATTCATATAATGATACCGAAGCCCAGTTAATATCACCACCATCATAATTATCTACGGTTAATTTAACATATCGTGCTAAAACACTATTTTCTAAAGTAATTTCTGTCGTTAAACTTGGAATATTACTATCATCTGGTTTTGTATATACAGTAGTGTAATTTTCACCATCATTAGAAATAGCGATATTAAAACCTTTAATATTTGTTCTTTCCCATTCAATTTTAAATTCACTAAATGATTTTTCTGATCCTAAATCAACAGTTAAGATCTTTGGTGATGTACCCTGATTAGTAGACCAGCGTGACTGATCTGGCTTACTATCATCACGATTTACGATTCCATCAATCGCTTTATCAGCACCCCAGTAGCTCATTTCTGTATCATTTGCAGTAGCAGTACCTTGTAAAGCATGATTTACTTTAGTTATAATGCTAGCAGTGGCAATTGAATTATTGGCAAAAACCATCATCCCAGGTACTATTGTACTTATCGAAATTGAAGCAGTCAGTGCTGACACTAAAACTTCTTTTTAAAATTTCTTTGCATCCTTTTTCTCCTTTCAATAGTTACTAAAAATAAAGACCAAATACCGACGCACAAAAAGTACACTCAGTATTTGGTCTTGCCTACTCAAAGTAACAATCCACCTATATTATATATCTTATTATTTTTTATGTCAATATTTTTACTAATATTATAAGATACTACATAAATAATTTTAGTAAATTTTACCATTTATTTTCTTTATATTAACCTAATATTTAAATATTAACTATAAATACTTTACCCTGATATGAGATTCTAACCATCTTTTCATTATTAATAATTTCATCCGGCATTTCAAAAGCAAAATGTACCATTATACTTTGATCAGCACCAATTACAGTTTCATTACCTGTAGTCAAATCACTACGTGCTTCATTTTCACAAAAAATACTAGCTGGATATTCATTACCATCTTTATCTACCAATTTTGCTGCAGCAACACTGCCTGCAGTTAAATCACCACCAGAAATATTTTTAATAGAAGTAGTTAAAACTACAAAACTATCAGTATCTTCATTTACTTTATAAAAAGTATATAACCCACTAGGATTAGCTGGTGCTAATTCTTTAGTAACATTAGTAGACTGTAAAATTATTTCACTACGGTTTTCAATCGTAATGGCATCGTTCATATTTTTCACTTCATAATTTTTACTTACATCTTCTAACTTAAATTTTAAAGCTGCTGTTTGAGGATTTTCTTCATCCTTTGTTGTCAACTTAAATTCAATCTCATCTTTTAACTTTTTCGGACTAATTTCTGCATAAAAATGCACTTTACTTATTGCCTCACTGGCAATCACACCATTATCTTTCAATGAACTTCCATCTTCGCTTACAGTTGCAACCGATGCAATATACTCATCTTCTCCAATCATAAATGAAGCACTAAGATCTTTATCAATTTTTAAATCACTAGTTTTTAAGTTTTTTACACTGACAACTGCATCTAATAATACGTTAGAATCTTTTTGCGGTTTATAAAAAGTATAAACTGTTCCTAGTGAATCAGGCGTAATCTGCTGGGGACTGCTAATACTTTCTAATTCATAAGAAATTAATCCATCAAACTTATTTTCTTTACCCCATTTTATGGATAACGTCTTGTTTTCTTCTTCATTAGCACAAGCAGTTATACCAATAACAATAAAAAATATAAAAAGTAATTTTATAATTTTTTTCATCATATTATTCTCCTTTTTAACTAGCTATAATATATTATACTATAATTCCAATAAATAAAAATATTAAAATTTTAAATTTATTTAAAATTAACTGTAGTTCATTAATTATAATAGTGCAATTGTTTTTGTTTTGATTCGTTCACAGAAATATTGATCATGTTCAACAAATAAAACAGTTGGCTGGAATTCTAATAACAATTCTTGAATCTGCATTCGTGTAAAAATATCTAAATAATTTAACGGTTCATCAAAAATATATAAATGTGCTGGTTTAGCCAAACATCCTGCTAACATCACTTTCTTTTTTTGCCCTTTACTATAAGTAGCTATATCTTGGTTAAATAAATCCCGAGAAAAATCCAACTTTCGTAAAATAGTTTTAAAAAGACTAATATCTAAATCATATTTTTTAGCAAAATCGTCCAACCTTCCTTTAAGATCACTATCATCTTGTGAAAGATATACAATCTTTAGGTTAGTACCTAAACTAATTTTTCCTTGATAATCTTTGATTTCATTCATAATTAATTTTATAATACTGCTTTTGCCAGAACCATTTTTACCCGTTAAATTAATTCGCTCCCCTTGATTTATATCAAAACTAATATTTTCTACTACCACTCTATCATCATAAATTATTTTAATATTTTCTAAATGACATAAACATTTTTTTGAATATTTTAAAGGCGCAAGTTTCAGTTTTTCGATTACTTCAACATTCTTTAATAATTCTTTTTTTCCTTGATCATTTTATTTTGACGTCGTTCGACATTTTTACAGCGCTGCATCATCTTCGCTGCTTTATGACCTACATATCCTTTATCAGGTTTAAGTCCTGAAACTTTCACATTCTTACTTGCTTCAACTTTATTTGACCAGTCTTCATTTTGCCTAGCACTTTGTTGTAATCTTTTAATATCTTTTTTTAACTGTTTATTTTTTTGGCGTTCTAATTCATCCTGCCTATTTTTTAATTCATACCAAAGCGAAAAATTACCTTTAATAATTTCTATATTATTACGATTAATGGATAAAACATGATCAATACAATTATCTAAAAAATTCCGATCATGACTCACTAAAATAAAACTCTTTTTCTTCCGTAAATATTCACATAAAACTTTTCTGCCATGATAATCTAAATGATTCGTTGGTTCATCAATTAAAACAAGATCATGAGGCTTTAAAAATAATATTGCTAATAATACTTTTGTCTGCTGGCCTTTAGATAATGTTTCAAAGCTTTGCTGTAAAACATTATCTTCAACATCTAACAATGATAACTCTCTTTCTATCTGCCATAGTTCATAATCATTTAAAATATCATCTATAATTTCAATTGTTTTTAAACTTTCATCTTTGAGTGCAAAAGGAAAATAATCAAATACATAACCCGAGCTGATGTATCCTTGATACTCGTATTTATTTCTAAACAAATTTAATAATGTTGTTTTCCCTTTCCCGTTTCTTCCAATCAATCCCAATTTCCAATTTGTATCGATTTGAAAGCTAATATTATCAAAAACATTTTCAATCTGATCATCATAACCAAATGTCAAATTCTTTACCTCTAATAAACCCATCTAATATCCCTCCTAACAATATAAAAGCTACAAGAAAATATATACTCGTAGCTAAAAAGAATATTAGATTATTAATATTTTTAAGGATATATTTTCTTGCGCACAAAAAACAGTATTAATACAACTGTTATCTTAAGTTTTAACAAGAAAATTTATACATCCTTCCACCCACTTTCACCTATATCTTACCAAAATTATTATCTTTTACAAGTACTTATTTTCAATCATCTCAATAAATACTTCCAAAGAATTAAATTTATCATTAAAATAGTATAATCTTAAAATATCATTTTCTTCATAACCAGCCTTTACCCATCGACACAATAAATCCCGCTTAAATGGTGATAATTTATAAATATTTAAATGATGCTTATTTACAAACCTTGTTGTTGCTTGCATCATTTGATCATATTCATCAATAATACAATCTTGATCGTAATTTCTAGCCATATATTCTACATAACCTAAAAAATTTTTTAAATTCTTCACCATCTACATCTTTTATATATTCCTTTAAACACATGATCAATAATTCAATATCTTCTTCTAACACAAAATCACCTATTTAAATTATTACCAGAAAAACATCTTTTATTTAAAACATTTGTAAATATATTATTACTAACAAGATTATAATTAAAAACTCATTCGCATCCAATTTAATTAACATCAAACAAAAAATCAAGACATGCAGTTAATTACTACAAAATCTTGATCCTTTTTCACTTTTCTATCATCCTAAAAGAACACTTACATCTTCTTATTTTCAAATATATCACTGATCAGTTTTAAAGCCCCAGAAAAATTATTAGTTGCAAATATGCGTACAGGAATAGTTAAAATTTCTTTGTTTTCTAAACGACACTTAACTTGCGGTAATAAATAACTTACTTGAGGAGCTAACATGATAACATCATAGTCATCGGCTATTTCAAATAATCTAGCATAGCCAACTGCTGAAATTTCATAAGGGAGATTTTCAAATTCAGCCAGTTCCAACATCTTACTAGCAAATAAACTTGTTGTTAAACCTCCGCTGCAACAAAGTAAAATTCGAAGCTGCGGTCTATTAATTGCATCAACAGCACATTTAGCCATTTCTTTAAACAGTTCAACAGCGTGATTCAAATGAGTCAATCGGAAATGTAAGTAAAATATTTTCTTATGATTTTGACAATCAATCAATTCTTGTTCAAATATCCCATCACCATAATAAATTATTTTCCCTTCTACTGCATCATTATTTATAATAACAACATTTTGCTTTTCATCAGCATATTTTATTTTCAAATTATATTTTTCACCTTGAATCATGATCCACTTTAAATAAAATATCGCATTGATTTCCTGATAAAACTCATCCATAACTATTCCCTCCCAAATTTTAAATAAACAACACTTTTATCATCTTTTCAAAATATCTTAATTCAACAAAAAAAGCCTAAAACAGGCATTGTTTACAGTACCCTAAATTATAATATATGATTAAATACTTCTAAACTGCTCAACATAATGTGCTTTCAATATTAAATATTATATCACGAATAGCATTATTACGATACGCTTAAATAATAATTTTTCAATTCCTAATTAAAAATAAAAATATTTTATCAACAAATCAGTTTTTAGTGTTTTTTTAAAT
This sequence comes from Clostridiales bacterium VE202-01, assembly GCA_000508865.1. Lineage (GTDB taxonomy): Bacteria > Bacillota_I > Bacilli_A > Erysipelotrichales > Coprobacillaceae > Thomasclavelia. The sequence continues at coordinate 22,221 of BAHP02000038.1, read as the reverse complement.
CATAATTATAGATAAAACTAAAATATATCTAAAATGTAAATATTATGTAAAAATCGGTACTGTTAAAATGCAATACAACAATTTTCCTCGATGCACATTATGAAAGTTTCTCAAATATATCGAATTTGAATATCACTGGTTTCTTTTAAAACCAAAAAGAGATCACACAAAATACGTGCCATCTCATTTTTAATTAATAGTCATTCAAATAACTCATGTTTTTAATAACAAATAACAATTAATACTCTTTTTATCAATTCAGTGTTTCTTCATCACTGATCATCATATCATGAATTACCCCATCACGATACGCTTGTAAAAGCAATTCTAAATCTTTGATTCTTTCCATTATTCTTTTACCGTTATCACAATCTTTAATCAATAACCGTTTAGAATATTTTTCTATTAATTCATCTTTTAAAGTCGTTTGCCATGTAATTTCATGACAATGGCTTCTTAACATTAAACCATATGAATCACTAATTAATGTATATCCCGAATTCCCCGTTTGATTATAATATTGGGGACTAAAACCACCATCTATAACAACCAGTTTTCCATTTGCCTTGACAGGTGATTGACCATCTTTAATTTTAACTGGCGTATGTCCGTTAATTATATGACCATTATTAATTGAAAATTCTTTCAAAATCTTCATACATACATTTTCATCATTTAAATACATGTAATAAGCATTAGATCTTTCTTTTCCTAATTTTGGATCGTCGACAAACATTCGTATAAAGTGTTTAAGATCACGACCACAAAATGGTGAAAGCCGTCCTGACCATAAAAACCAATATAAATCAATTGCATCTTTATCTTTTTCAAAATAACCGCTTCTTATTTTACGATCTAAATAATCAAAATATTTTTTCCCCGCTAATTTTTGATTACCCAAATCAACAGGTATAAAATTACCATAAAAATCTAAAGGGATACATCCATGAAACAATAAATTATGATTACATATCTTATAGACACTACCGTTATTTAAAAGAAACTTAATATGATTATGTAATTTGGGACTATTTTTAAAATTTTTATTTAATTCTTGAATAATTTCAGTCTCTATATCATTTAATTGATATGGGCAAGCAGGATCGATAGTTTTAAAATCACTATCATTTAATGAATATAAATGATTATTGATTTTTATTTTATTATTAATGATCTTATCAAGATATAATTTATCATTCAGTTGGTATTCTGGATGAGCCATGATAATTTGGCCTTCTAATTTAAACATAATTATTGCCATTAGCTTTTTACAAGCAGCAATCATGGACATATCTGGATATAATGATCGTGCTTCTTGAAATACTTTTTTCAAACTAATGCCATAACCATTTTCAATCATTTCTAAGCTGTCATATTTAAAGGCATTTAAAACTACCATCGCTATACAACACTTATTTCCAGCTGCTGCTCCAATCATTAAAATATCGTGATTACCCCATTGAATATCAACCGAATGATAAGTTTTTAACAAATCAATCACTTTATCGCCACGTGGTCCTCGATCATACAGATCGCCTAAGATATGCAGCTGATCTACTGCCAGCTTTTTTATTAAATTACACATTTCGATCAAAAAGCTATAACATTTATCAACCGTTGCTAAGATTTCAATTATTTCATGATATTGTTCATTATTTTTAATGTTTTGACCATTTAACAATTCATCAAACAAATAAGCGTATTGTTTACTAAACATTTTTTTAAGCTTTGAACGTGTATATTTAGAGCTCAACTCTTTAGCTAAAAGAACTAGATAAATTAAACTTTCATGATAATAATTCCAATTATTCTGTTTTTTTACTTTTTCAATTGTTTTTTCTGGTTCATATATCAACATACATAAAGCCGTCTGTTTTTCTTTTGATAGATCTTTAAAAATAGTTTCTATCTTATCTTGAATAACGCCAGAGCAGTTATTCAAGATACGCCTAAATTTAATATCCTCACCATGAATATCACTAATAAAATATTCTGTTCCCTTAGGCATTGATAGAATCATCTTTAAATTAATTATTTCTTCAATTACAGCTTCTCGACTAGGATATCTATTAGCCAGCAATTCCAAATAAGCAGTCTGCCGTATTTCCATTATTCAAACGGATATACCATACCCCATTGATTACGAATTGCTGTTAAAGTAGCCATGACATCACGGACATAGGTTAAATTTTCTTTACCACCATTTTCCGTAATATATCTTTCCATATCATTTACTTCATAATCTAAAGCCAGATCAGTATCACCTAATTCGATTACTTCGCTATGCCCATCTACAGTATAAGTAATCGTTGCTTTATTGCCACGAGGGAAATTATAAATTTCAATATAACCTTCTTCTAGAGCAATCATTCCTCTTTTTGGCTGTTTAGCCCGCATTGTAAGTGAAATAACTGCCATTTCTTCATCAGGATTTTTTAAAACGATTCCTGAAGTTTCATCAACTCCCGTTTCAAAATAATTAGCAGTTGTTAAAACAACATTAGGCTTACTAGTCATAAAATAACGAGCAAATGATACAGCATACACACCGATATCTAATAAAGCTCCACCCGCTAATTCTTTAGCGAAGAAACGATTTTTTACATCATATTCTTTACATGATCCAAAATTAACTTGAATCATTTTTACTTTACCCAATTTACCACTTGTAATGATTTCTTTAACTTTACGATATAAAGGCATATGCAATAAAGTCGTTCCATCACTAATAATTAAATTCTTTTCTTTAGCAATTGCTACAGCTTCTTCCAATTGACGCTCATTTACAGTAATCGCTTTTTCACAAAATACATGTTTTCCTTTATTTAAAGCCTTGATCATCATTTCATAATGTAAATTATGAGGTGTTGCAATATACACAATATCAACGTTTTCATCATCTAACATCTCATCTACATTTCCATAAGCTTTAACAACACCATATTCTTCTTGATATTTTTTAGCTCCTTCGATCGTTACATCACAAACAGCATAAATTTCATCATGGACTCTTTTTAAAGCATCACCCATTTCATGAGCAATCCAGCCTGTTCCTAAAATTCCCCAATTATATTTTTTCATCTTTACATCCTCCTATTTCACTATCACTCTACTACCTTCTTGATCTACTGAAATTGCTTTAGTGGCAATATTATAGAACAAAGAAGTATCAATCACGCCACAAATAGCTAATAAATCATCATTTAATTTTTTCAAATCTTCAACTTTTTCAAACTTAGCATTTAAAATATAATTGCCATTATCACTGATCGTTCCGCCATCTTTACTAGATGTTGGACGAATTTCAACTAAAGCATTCATATTATTAAGTTTTTTTGTAACATATGATAACGCTTCAGGAAATACTTCTAAAGCAATTGGTAAATTCAATGGTAATTGCTCAAAAACTTTACTTTCATCAACTAATAAAACATAGTCATCAGCCATTGAGGCAATAATTTTTTCTTTGGTATGAATTGCTCCTCCTGATTTTAAAGCATTTAACTTTAAATCTACTTCATCACATCCATCAAAAGCGATGTCAAGATGATCAACAGCCCAGGTTGGTAAAAGATGTAACCCATTTTTAATGCATAATTGAGCAGTCGATAGTGATGGTGTTACAACTTTAACATCTAACTGTGCTTCTTTTATATAACCTACTAGATAGGAGATGGTTGACCCACCGCCTAATCCAATCGTCATATTATTTTTTATTAATTTCAAAGCTTCTCGTGCACATCTTTGTTTCATGATCAATTATTCTCCTTTAAAGGTTTTTTTAAAATAGATAATACTAAACATCCAGCAATTGCTCCTAAAACGATTGCTAAAGCATACATTAGCGGATTCCCAATCGTTGGTAGAACAAAGATACCACCATGAGGTGCTCTTAAAGTACAACCAAACAACATTGATAAACCACCAGCCACAGCTGAACCAATAATACAAGAAGGGATGACTCTAAGAGGATCTTTGGCTGCAAAAGGAATCGCTCCTTCAGAAATAAACGCTAGTCCCATCACATAGTTTACTAAACCAGAATTCTTCTCTTCTTTAGTCCAGCGATTTTTAAATAAAGTCGTACTCAATGCAATTGCAAGTGGTGGAATCATTCCACCCGCCATAACTGCCGCCATGATTTCAAAATTTCCTTCAGCTAATTGTGATGTTGCAAAAACGTATGATGCTTTATTGATTGGGCCACCCATATCAGTAGACTGCATCCCTGCTACGACCATACCCAATAATATTTTACTTGTTCCACCCATACTATTCAACAAATTATTAAGAGCAGTATTAATAGCACCTACAAACGGATTGATCAAAGTTGTAATAATTGCTACTAATAAGATTCCTAAAACAGGATAAATTAGAATTGGTTTTATTCCTTCTAACGCTTTTGGTAATTTTGAAAATAATTTTTAGCGCTAAAACTAAATAACCACCAATAAAACCAGCTAATAAAGCTCCTAAAAATCCTGAATTAACATCACCACCAGCAGGATTAGCAAAAGTACAACCCATTTTAGCGACGATTCCCCCAATAAAACCTACTGCTAAGCCGGGACGATCAGCAATTGACATTGCTACATAACCAGCTAAAACTGGTAACATCATCCCAAAAGCCTGCTCTCCGATCGTCTTTAAATAAGCTGCTAATGGTGTGTTTTTACCAAAATTAGAAGGATCGATCGAATAATCATCAAATAAGAATGCTAAAGCAATCAAGATTCCCCCACCAATAACAAATGGTAACATATGACTAACACCATTCATTAAGTGTTTATAAATAGCTCGACCGATTCCTTCAGATGACGTTTCTTCAACATTTACACTGCCATCATGATGATAAACAGGGACTTCATGATTAATAATTTTATTAATTAATTCTTCTGGTTTTTGAATTCCCTGAGTTACACTAACCGAAAGGACTGGTTTACCATCAAAACGTGACATTTCAACCTTTTTATCAGCTGCAATAATAATACCATCAGCCATCGCTATTTCTTGAGCCGTTAAAACATTTTTAGCACCATCAGCGCCATTTGTCTCTGCCTTCAACAAATATCCCATTTCTTTACCAGCTTTAGTTAAATTTTCAGCTGCCATAAATGTATGGGCAATTCCTGTTGGACAAGCTGTAACTGCTAAAACTCGATATGTCCCATTTTCTTTAGGGGTACTTTCAGCATCTTTTTTAGCTTCTTCTTCATTTATTATATTTAAAAACTCTGCTGCTGTTGAAGCATTGATCAGTGCTTTTCTAAAATCTTCATTCATCAATAAAGTTGATAATTTTGCTAGTGCCTGCAAATGAAGATTCCCGCCATCTTCAGGAGCTGCGATCATAAATGCTAAGTGTACAAGACTGCCATCTAATGATTCATAATCTACACCATCTTTAATTGTAATAGCTGCTAAACCTGGTTTTTTTACAGCAGCTACTTGTGCATGAGGAATTGCGATTCCATCACCAATTCCCGTAGTACTTAATTTTTCGCGAGCTAATATTCCTTTTTTATATGCTTCTTTATCACTAATTTTCCCTGATGCATCCATTAAATCAACTAAACAGTCAATTGTTTCTTCTTTTGATTTAACATTGACATTTAAAGCGATACTTTTTATATCCAATAACTCCGTAATTTTCATAAACTTCTCCTCTTTATAGTTGTTTTACTAATTCTTCAATCATTTCTCTTTTAGCTAATCCTTCGCTAAATGCTGTTGCGCCCCCTGCTGCTGTTGCTAATTTAATAATTTCGTGATATTCTTTGCCATCTAAATATCCAGCTACAAAGCCAGCTACCATAGAATCTCCAGCCCCAACTGAATTTTTTAATTTTCCCTTACATACACCTAATTGATGTTTCTTTCCCGTTTCATCTATTAGTAAAGAACCATCTTTAGCCATTGAAATCAATACATTCTTAGCACCTTGTTCTTGTAATTTACGGGCATAAAATTCGACTTCCTCAAGGTTATTGATTTCTACATTAAATAGTTCTGCTAATTCATGCACATTTGGTTTAATCAAAAATGGTTTTAAATCAAGTGTCCCTTTTAATAAATCACCCGTAGCATCAACCACTGTTTTAATATCCCGATCATTTAATGATTTTAAAATAGTGCGATAAGCATCTTTAGACATTGATTTAGGAATACTTCCCGAAAGAATCAAAACATCCCCTGAAACTAACTTATCTAATTTTTGAATTAGTAATGTTAAAGCATTTTCATCAATAACAGGTCCTTGACCATTAATTTCGCTTTCTTCATTACTACGAAGTTTTACATTGATTCTTGATAGACCTTTATTCAATTTAATAAAATCTGTCTTTAATCCTAAAACTTCACGGGCTCCACGTTGAATTTCATCCCCCGTAAACCCTGCTAAGTATCCTAAACATACGCTTTCATATCCTAATTCTTTTAAAACTGCTGCTACGTTGATTCCTTTCCCGCCATAGTAAATTGCTTCGTCACTTGTTCGATTGACCATCCCTAATTTAAAATCATCGACACTTACGACATAGTCTAACGCGGGATTAAACGTAATTGTGTATATCATTTTCACTCCTCCTTTTTCAACGAAATTATTTTTCACAACTATAATATACAACGATATCATATTTTCGTCAATACTTTTATTAAGAAATTTTATTTCATGTATATAAATAATTAAAACCAGGTATAACCTGGTTAAAATTTATCGCCAGCAATAGCATTTTCATGCCGAGCAATACTTTTATAAGCATTTTTATCCATTGAAGTTAAAAACAAGTATAAGATTTCAATTACGGTTGTTGCAGAAACCCGTGAAAAGCAATAACCATCAAGAAATAATTTTTCACGAGTTGCTGTAGTAATATGATAATTACTAGCTTTAGCAATAGTTGACTGCTCATTATTTGTTATCGCGATCGTTATTGCTCCTACCTCTTTAGCTGCCTTCATCAAAGTAATCATTTCTCTAGACTCACCTGAATTTGAAATAACAATAACAGCATCTTTATTTGTTAAATTATAGGTATAACCGATCTGAGTTTCCCAAATAGTTCCCGATATCGCTGGAATACCAATTTGATTAAGTTTAAAAGCTCCATCTATAGCAACTGGTATTGTATTTCCAACAGCTGCAAACTGAACACTTTTAGCATTTTTTATAATTGTTAAAATTTCCTTTAAATTCGTTTCATCCATCATTGAAACTGTCTGTTTCAGTTCTTCTACTTTATTAGCCAAGATATTTTGCAAAGATTGTCCAATATCATCGATTGAAATATTATTTGATATCGACACTACTTCACCAGTACCTGTTTCAACCATCTCTTTAGCTAATGATATCTTTAAATGATGAAATCCTTTAACGCCAATCTTTTTACAAAAACGTGATACTGAAGCTTCACTTGATCCACTAACATTAGCTAACTGTCCCACTGTCATATCAACTACTTTGTCATAGTTATTAATGATATACTTGGCAATTTTCTTTTCTGAATCAAAAAAGCCATCATACAATGAACATATCGTATCCATTACAGTTTTTTCCATTATCACACCTCCATGAATAAATATTAGCACAAAACAATATTTTATGAAAATATTTTTCATCAAATATTTAAAAAAATAGTCAATTAAATTGACTATTCTTGAGCATTAGAAGCATTGGGATATTCATTGTCATATTCAACAATATGATTATCATAATCTAGCTCATCTTGCTCTTTATTATCCTTATTATCCTTACGTTTCACTAATTATCACCCCTAATTAGTATTCCCCATTATAAAACAATTAAATCAACTAAATAACTACTTAATGATGCAAACACGAACCCTAATGATAATATTGTAACTATTATCGTCATGATCCCTTTTTTTGTAAAATTTAGTTCTTCATATTCCATTGTTATTCCCTCCATCAATGTATCTATTAATTCATCTTTTTTTATTTTTATATTAAAAGTTTCTTTTTAAGACACTTTTAATATAACTCTTTTTTATTGCTTTGTCAACAAAAAGTATCTTTTAAAGATACTTTTTGTTAATAACATTTGCAATTACAACATATTAATAGTAAAATTAAGACACAAGAGGTGATTTAAATGACTGGTGAGAGAATAAAAAAATTACGAAAAGAAAAAAGCTTGACACAAGAACAACTTGGCAAGCTTTTAGGTGTAAAAAAATCAGCGATTGCTAAATATGAAAATAATCGTGTTGAAAACTTAAAAAAAGAAACGATTCAAAAATTATCTGAAATATTTGAAGTACCAGCTTCTTACTTTTTAGGTATTGACGAACCTGAACAGCCGACCCTTACTAATTCTATAACAATTCCCTTATATAATGATATCAGTTGTGGAACCGGTATTTTTGTAGATGATAATATCGATGAATATATTGCTTTACCAGAATCTTTATTATCATTAAACAAAGAATACTTTTGCCAATATGCAAATGGTGACAGTATGGTTGGCGAAAATATTAATCCTGGAGATTTGATTGTGTTTGAAAAATGCAATCAGATCAGAAATGGGGAAATAGGCTGCTTTACTATTGAAGATAATGTTGCAACATGTAAAAAGTTCTATCGTGATAACGATAATCAATGTATTATCTTGCAACCTGCCAACCCTGATTATAATCCTCTTATTATCAATCGTGATAATCAGGCTGGATTTAGAGTAATTGGAAAATTATGTCTAGTTATAAATAAGAGATAAAAAAACTTTTGTAAAAAAGTTTTTTTATTTAAAATAGCCTAATAAAATAGGCTATAACTTTAATATTTCTTTAATTTTACTAAGTACCCCTTGTCTATCATTAGTATCTGCAATACCATAAGCAATTTCTTTGATCGGCTCTACTGCATTAGCCATTGCATAACCATATTTTACTTGCTTAAGCAGTTCATAATCATTCATCTGATCACCAAAAGCCATACATTCATCAGGTTCTATTTCATAGATTGCTTGTAAAAAGCGCATTGCAATTCCTTTATTGATATCATTATTTTGGATATCTACCCAATTATTACCGGAAGTAACTGTCTTAACATTATCTGGCAACTTTGATCCAATTTCATTAAACACAATATCAAGCTTATCATTTGGATCATATACCGCAATTTTCATAATATTATCATTAATGTCATCAAATGATTCAACAAAACGATAATTACAATAATATTTTTTTATTTCATCTTTATATTGATAATTTTTTTCTAAAATATAAGCCCCTTTGCGACCGCATAATACTACTAACAGTTCATTATAACCTGCTAAAAGCCCTTTTATTTTTTCAACATCATCTTTTTCAATTATATTACAATATAATTCCCTTGCCCCCTCAGCAATGAAACTTCCATTTTCAGCAATGAAATACATTTGTTCACTTAAAGGTATAAATTTTTGAAATAAACGATAATACTGATTACCGCTAGCAATAACAAATTTAATGTTTTTTTCTTTTAATTTATAAAATATATCTATAAATTCTGGATCAAAACGTTTTTCAGAATCTAAAAATGTTCCATCCATATCTGTAGCAATCATCTTTATCATGATAAATCCCCCTATACGCTAGTAGTATAACACATATTAGCTTATCAAGAAAGAAATAAACTAAAAAAGGATTTAATATCCTAATACCTTACGACAATTAAGTTAATGTGATTTTCGATTAATTATTATATTTTTATTATCTATAATTTTAATCCATAGAATATTATATAAAAAAGGAATGAAAACTCATTCCTCAAATATTAAGATTTATTTAATTCTTCTAACATCTGGCTTGGATTATCAGCAGCTTTAACTTTTCCAAAAGCTTTTATGATCATTCCATCTTCATCAATTAAATAAGTAGTTCTAACAACACCCATAACTTTTTTACCATACATATTTTTCTCTTGCCAAACATCATAAGCTTGAATAGCTTCTAATTCAGGATCTGATAAAAGAATAAACGGTAATTGATATTTTTGTTCAAAACGTTTATGAGAAGCTACACTATCTTTACTTATCCCAATTATTTGTACACCAAGTTCTGTAAAATGAGGATATAACTTTCCAAATCCACAAGCTTGTTTAGTACAGCCAGGTGTATTATCACGAGGATAAAAATACAAAATTATCTTCTTTCCTTTAAAATCACTCAACGCTACTTTTTTGCCATCTTGATTTAAAAGACTAAAATCTGGAGCTTTTACACCACATTCCAACATTATGATTCCTCCTATCATTATTTATTATAAGTGTATTTCATACTCATTGTCCATAGTTCTTTAGCGTTTTCTTGATTATAAGAAAGCGGTGAAGAATCACATGTATTTGTACTTCTATCATAGTATTTACCACTTATATTTTCATATTTCTTTTCTGTCATCAACAAGGCTAATGCCTGTGATGATTTTTCTAAAGAACCTACTCGATCAGATACTGCTTTTAAACTTTCTTTTGTAAACTTAGATTTATCTGGGACAAAATTTGTCTCTAACATCAAACCAGGATTAAAAGCATTCACTATGATCTGCTTTTTATCATTTTTTAATTGACGTGATAATTCATAAGTAAAATATAAATTGCACAATTTGGAATATGAATATCGTATCGTCTGCTTACCAAGATCATCATTAGGAAAAGCTATCGCATCACTACCAAGCCACTCTAATTCACCACTTAAAGGACAATGCATATCACTGCTGACAACTAAAATCCGCCCTTTTTCCTCCATCAACGGCAATAATAATGTCGTTAATAAAAAATGTCCTAAATGATTTGATTGAAAGACACAATCAAATCCATCTTTTGTAAGTCCCTGATGAACTCCTGATATTCCTGCATTGCAAATCAAACCATAAACAGGTTGTAAGTTCATGTTCTTGTATTTTTCGACAAACTCCCGCACTGATTGAAGTGATGTTAAATCCAGTGGTAAAGCTAAGATATTTTTATTTCCAGTTTCCGTGATTAGTTTTTGTTTTGCTTCGTTTGCTTTATCTAAATTTCTACAAGCCATGATTATTTGATAATCAGCTGTCGTTTTAGCAATATTTTCTGCTGTCTTAAACCCTAAACCAGAATTTGCTCCAGTTATTATAATCGTTTTTAATTTACTCATATTATCCCTCTTTTTTATATTTTATATGTAATAAGATAGTTATTTTATTTATCTTGTCAAGATAAATAATAAAAAGTTTCTATTTCATATAGAAACTAAAATCAATCATGACGATCTATTATTTGAAATAAACACATAATCACGACTCCTACTATAATACCAGCTTCAAAAGTTAAAAAATATTTTATTAATTCCATTTTACCTCCATAAAATCATTTTGATATTATAGTATACTCTTTATCTAAGCATTTTAATCATTATTTAACCGATATTTCCAGCGTCCTTTTAAAAATCTTCTTGAAAGCAAGAAACACCGAGCAACATTATCACACACCATCATCATCCAAACTGCTTCAATGCTTAAATTAAAAACATTGATCATTGACCAGGAACCAATTATTCTAATTCCCCACATTGTCAATAATGAGAAAACAAAAGGAGCTTTGGTATCACCCATACCATTAAAAACACCCTCAAGAATTACCAAAATACCATAAATTGGTTCTGAAACAGAAACAATTCGTAAAACTCGAGCTCCTAATTCAATTACTTGAGCATCTGGAGTAAAAATACTCATTAACTGTCTAGCAAAAATAAAGAGCACTACGCCACAAACTATCATTAATAGCATCGTAATACCACTAATTAAATACGTTACTTCTTTAACTCTTTGTTCACTTTTTTGTCCCATCGCATTACCAGCTAAAGTGGCTGCAGCAGTTTGAAAACCATAACCAGGTATATAAAAAGCCTGTTCTGCCTGAATCGCAATCGTATGGGCTGCAAATCTAGCTACTCCTAACTTTGCAATCAGAGCCGAAAAAGTCACATGTCCCAAACAAATAACACCCCGTTCTAAAACAACCGGGATTCCAATATCTAGACATTCTTTAAACTCTTTTTTATAAAAATGAAAACCAGTTTTAGAAAACGAGAAAATTTTATTTTTATAATATCTGACAAACATCATTACCCCGCCAATAACAAAAGAAATAGCTGTTGCTATTGCTGCACCATTGACTCCTAATCCAGCCCCAAAAACAGTAATTCCAAATATTTTACGGGTTGGATAAATCAAAATAAAATTTAAAATAATATTGATCATATTCATATAAAGATTGATCATCATTGGGGTCTTCATATCGCTAACGCTACGTAAAACGGATGATAAAATCAAAACTGCACTGCGAAACAACAGTGGTATCGAAATAATCATAAAATATGAGGAAGCTACCGCACAAATTTCTGGATCACCATTTAACCAGATAGGTAAATATGGTGCAATCAAAACACAAATCACTGTAAGAATAGTGCCAACTATCAAAGTCAAAAATAAAGCCTGTTGTCCTGTTCTTTGAACTTTTTCTTGATCATCAGCCCCCATTGACTGAGCACATACAGAAAGAATCCCAATTCCAAAAGCAATAGCGATACTCGAAACAAGCCAGCCAACGGTTGAGGTCAGACCCACAGCCGCTGAAGCATCAGCGCCTAAAGCCCCGACCATCGCTGTATCAACATAGGACACAACGACATTCATCGCTTCTTGAACAACTGCTGGCCAAGCCAAAAAACAGATTGCTTTAATTTGATGCCAATATTTTTTCACTTTCTCCCTCCTCATATCTATTATTTAATCAACTTATAAACCTCTTTAATTCCTAAATCATTTTCCTTGGCAATTTTTTTAAGTGACTCATATTCAGGATAAAGATAACTTTTACCATCATGATCAACTTTTTTAGCTAAAATTTTACCATACGGACTATCAATTTCGATCATCTTGCGTGATAATACCGTTCTTTTTTCATAGCGATAACGAATTCCGATCGTTGATGTTTGTTTAAAAATAATATTTTGTAACAATTCCAGCTTATCTTTATCACAGATAACGCTTAAACAATAAGCAGGCCGATTCTTCTTCATAAAAATCGGTGTGTAATAGACATCAAGAGCCCCATTTTCAAATAATTGCTGTGATGTGTATCCTAAAATTTCACTATTACTATCATCGATATTGGTTTCCATGACAATAACTTCATCGTCATCTTGATTCATTTGCCCTAATGATACTTTTAATACATTAGGAATTTTTAAATCTTTACTGCCACATCCCCAGCCAACTTTTTGAACTTTCATTGCTGGCATCATCCCAAAAGCGCTACTTAATTCCGCAATGATTGCCGCTCCAGTAGGGGTAACTAATTCCGTATCAATATCAATTTGTCGTGAAACAACATCACTATCAGCAAATATTTCCGAAGTTGCTGGTACTGGTACAGAAATCATTCCATGGGCACATTCAATAAAACCATAACCATCATTGACGATACTGCTACAGATTTTATCAGGAGCAATCTTGGTAATTAAAATTGCTGTTCCAATTATATCAACGATAGAGTCAATTGCGCCAACTTCATGAAAATGAACATTCATTAATTCTTCATGATGAACTTTGCTTTCAGCTTTAGCGACTCTTAAAAAAATGTTTTTCGCTAATATTTTAGCTTGTCCATCAATTCCACTATCATCAATGATTTTATTTACATCAAAAAGATTACGATGAACATGATGATGTTCATGATCATGATGGTGATGATGATGTTCTTCTAGACAAACATCCACATATGTACCTGTTATCCCATTCTTTTTTGTTTTTGAAACATGAAGATGATAACCATCTACCTTTAATTTTGCCAATTCTTTTTGTAAATAATCGGGATCATCGATTAATTCCATCAAAGCTCCTAGGGTCATATTTCCACTAATCCCACTACTACAATCAAAATATAATACTTTCATCGCTATCCTCCTAAACAATTAATTGTATGCGCCATATATCCGGCACCAAAACCATTATCAATATTTACAACGCTAACACCGCTAGCACAACTATTCAACATCGCTAATAAAGCTGACAAGCCATTAAAATTTGCTCCATACCCGATTGAAGTGGGAACGGCAATGACCGGTTTATCCACTAATCCCCCAACTACTGAAGCCAGGGCTCCTTCCATTCCCGCCACTACAACGATAACATTGGCCTGTTTAATGATATCGATCTTATTAAATAAACGATGGATTCCAGCCACGCCAACATCACAGATCAATTCAACATGATTACCTAAAAACTCTGCCGTTATTAATGCTTCTTTAGCAACTGGTAAATCAGACGTCCCAGCACAAACAACTACGATCTTTCCTTTATTTTTTATTTTTGCCTCTTTTTTTAATAAAAAGGTTTTAGCTTCAGAATCATACACAAATTCTGGATATAATTTTTTTAAATAATCTGCTTTTGTGGCATCGATTCGCGTAGCTAAAATTTCTTTTTGTTCATGTTCTAGCATATTTTTAATAATTCCAGCGAGCTGTTCTTTAGTCTTACTAGCACCATAAATAACTTCAAAAGCTCCTGTACGCTGTTTGCGATTATAGTCGATCGTTGCATAATCAATGGGATTATCGATCAAATTCACAGCTTCATCGACCGTGATTTCATGATTTTCTACTTTTTCTAAAATTTCTTTTACTTTCATAATCTACCTCTGATATCTTAATGGTAATTCTAAGCCGTTTTTTTCCAGTAGTGTTTGGTTTGTTAAAATTTCATGAGCATTACCACTAGCAGCAATTTTTCCTTGATTCAACAAGACTACCTCATCACATAGATCTAAAGCCATATCCAAATCATGAGTAGCTAGAATGATCTGCTGGGGCAATTGTTTAAGCGTATTAATGACGTTTCGCCGGCTTTTTGGATCTAGAAATGCTGATGGTTCATCTAATAATAAAATTTCTGGATCCATTATAACTACACTCGCTAAAGCGACGATTCTTTTCTGACCGCCAGATAAGTGATTTGCCATTCGTGGTAATAGATCTTCTATTTCAAACTGCTTTGCGATATATTTGATTTTATCATCGATCATCTGTTTTGTTGATCCTTGATTTATTAATCCAAAAGCTAGATTATCATATACAGTTGGTAAAAACAGCATATGATCGGAATTTTGAAAAACGAGACCCACTAAAGCTCTAATCTTAGCAACTGTATCTTTGTTTACATAAAGATCATTGATTTTGATTTCTCCCTGGTAATCAACTAATTTAAGAATGCTTAATAATAATGTCGATTTCCCAGAACCGTTTTCACCAATAATTCCGATGCATTTTTGTTTCTTTAAAAATATATTGATATTATCTAAAGCTTTAAGGGTATTATCAAATACTACTTGTAAATTATTAATTTCAATCATTAAAATACCACCTTTATTAAAATCATCATTCCTAAAACCATCATGATCAAAAAATAATTTTCTATTTTAAAAGTCTCATAATTCAAATAAGATGATCTAACATCAAAACCACGACATTTCATTGCATTATATACTTCACTACTACGTTTAAAACTTCGCACTAATAATGTTCCTAAAAAACTCCCCATATCTTTAAAAGCAATTTTATTAATATTAGGGTTCTTCAACTGATATGCCTGCATCATTATCAACGCTTCTTCAACTAATAAAAAAATATAGCGATAAATCATTACCAGCTGTAAAACAAAAATAGATGGTACTTTTAAATGTACTAGTTCACAAGCAATACTTTCAAATCTTGTTGTTGCCATCAATAAAAAGACAGCCAATAAACATAAAATATTTTTTAAAACGATCGTAATCAAAGAAAGTACTCCTGACGATATCAAAACACCACCAATATCAACAACACTATTAGCGAAAAAAAGATTTGAAATGCCAATACATAATGATATTGGCAAGCCAATTAAACTTCTTTTCAACAAACTATAAAAAGATACTTTACTCCACAATATCATTATAATAATTAATCCCAAATATCCTAACAATTCTAAAACATCAAAATAATTGGCGGTAACTACAAAAATAATATAGATCAAACTTAAAATAATTTTTAATAACGGGTTCAAACGGTGAATCGATGATGTACCATTAGCCGCTAATTGCTCCAAATAGCCAAACTTTGATAATGAAGTTTTAAAACTACTCATATTTTTTCTTTACCACTAAATAACCAATCAAACCAACTAAAATCAAAGTTGCGGCACCACCAGCTATTCCCGAAACAGAAATACCTAGATTACTTTCACTACCATTAAAATTATAATCTGGTAAAAGTGTCGTCTTTTCTTGAACACTGGCTAGAGCATCTTTCGTAGTACCACTAGCTTTTAGTTCAGTTTGTCCTGTTACCCCTTCAATCGACCACTCTAAACCATCCGGTTTGCTTGAAGCATATAAAGATAAACCGCCACCAACTAACACAGTTAAGATTCCAAACGTTAGTAACTGTTTTTTTAAATTAAGCATGGTAAAACTTTTATTATTGATCGATGCTTCAACAATTTCCCGTTTATCTTTTAAAACATATAAAACAACTGCCGCTGTTATTAATCCCTCGATCAACCCAATGGCTAAATGAATCGGTAACATCAAAGCAGCAAAAGAAGCAAATGGAAGTTCTGTGATATTACTTGCTAAAGTTTGTAATACAACTGCAAAAGCGCCCATTTGTAAGCCGACTATTACCGCTAAAATACTCGCTAAAATAACTCGTGATGAGTTTAAATTCTTTTTTAAAATTGGTTTAGCAATTAAGGGATAAGCGATAAAACATGGTAGAACTCCCATGTTGAAAATATTACATCCTAGTGCTAGTAGTCCACCATCACCAAAAAATAAGCATTGAATAATTAAAACCGAACACAGTGATAAAAAGGCCGGATATTGTCCTAAAATCAGACATAATAAAATTCCCCCTCCAATATGACCACTGCTTCCTGTGCCAGGAATCGTAAAGTTGATCATTTGAGCAGCAAAAACAAAAGCCCCCATTACGCCCATCAAAGGAATCTTATGATCATCATGTTCCTGGTTGATTTTTTTAATTGCTAAAGCAATCATAATAAAACTAATTATTAAAAAAATAAAACCAATTTTTACAGAAATCAAACCATCTGCCATATGCATATAAATTAAATCCATATTTTCCCTTTCCACAAACACTTCTGTGTTTCTTCTAGTACTTCATGTACTCGGGATCTATTTTAAAATATTTATTAAATCTTTGATATATTCTTGAATTGACTTCATTTCAACTCCTAATACATGACCAGTACATTTACTTACTGGGATAAAATATTTCTGCGCCTCACTACAGCTAACTGCATTAGCCATCGCTGGTGAAACTTCACCATACATTGAGTTGGCAAAAACAAAACCAATCGGGCTAATTAAGATCTTGGCATTTTTAGCATTATAAATAATTGCATTTTCACCAGTAGCAACTACATCAGCCCCAGCTTTTTTCATATTGTTAGTTGCTGTACTATTAGTTCCAACAGCAATAATAAAAGTATTATCAATTTCTTTTTTTATTGCCTCAATAACACTGCGCCCGATTCCGCCACCCTGGCCATCAATAATAACGATTTCCATCTTTTTCATTACCTATCATAACTTCCACTAGTTATGCCTTCCAAATCTAATGTCACATAATCAAACCCTAGTTTTTTTATTTCCTTAACTAAAGCATCATCATCAATAACTTTATTAAAGTCTTTTAACTCAACCTCGATTCGTGCTAATTTATCATGAACTCGAACACGTACATGATATACACCTCTTTGATGCAATAAAGTTTCAGCCGCTTCGACCAAAGCTAATTTTTGCTTCGTTAATAATGTATCATAAGGAAACCGCGATGCTAGACAAGCATTAGCTGGTTTATCATATGTAGCGATTTTTAACTGTTTTGAATATTCTCTAATTTCTGCTTTCGTTAATTTGACCTTAGCTAATGGTGAGATAATTCCTAATTCTAAACATGCCTGATTGCCAGGACGGTATACTTTTTCATCATCAGCATTTTTACCATCAAACACAGTTTCAATGCCAAACTTATGAGCCGTTTCGATGACCATGGACATTACCTGCTTTTTACAATGATAACAGCGGTCTTTACGATTATATCTAAACTGTTTGATGGCTAAAACATCTAAAGACACTTCAACAAACCACCCAGCTACAAGCATTGTTCTAGCATTTTCGATATCTTCCTTAGACATCATGATTCCTCTACATAATACTGCTAAAACATTTTCCTTTCCTAAAACCTCTGCGGCAACTTGATATAAAAAATTAGAATCACAACCACCACTATAAGCAATCGCAACTTTTTGATAAGTTTTCAATACTTCTTTTAATTGTTGTAATTTTTCCATAGTTTCACCTTCATACATTATCTTACCATAATTTAGCTAGCATTTCTAACATCCCTAATCAGTATACAAGCTAAAGTATACTTTATGTCAAGCGCTGATCAATAGCTGATTTTTAAAACTTAATAATTAGCTATACTTTAAATAATTCGATAATTTCATCAGTCGACATTGATGTAATCGTACCTTCATTACCTTCAACAAAACTGTCAGCTAGATTTTTCTTTTTATTTTGCAATTCTAATATCTTTTCTTCAATACTATCTTTCATAACTAACTTATAGACAGTCACAATATTTTGCTGTCCGATTCGATGCGCACGATCAGTTGCTTGATTTTGAGCCGACATATTCCACCATGGATCAAAGTGGATCACTGCTTCAGCTGCTGTTAAATTTAATCCTGTCCCACCAGCTTTTAAAGAAATCAAGAAAACTGTTGTCTCATCATTTTGAAATTGTTTAACTAAACGATGACGTTCTTCTTTCTTGGTATCGCCTGTTAATTTGTAATAGCTAATATTTTCTTTTTTTAATTCTTGAATAATTAGATCTAAAACTGCTGTAAAAGATGAGAATAATAGCACTTTTTGATTATTTCCCTGGAAATTTCTTATTAAATCAAGACATCCCTCTAATTTTGAAGAAATATGCGTGATATTTTCATATAAGACTCTTGGTTCACAACAAATTTGGCGCAATCTAGTAAGCATTGCAAGAATTGCAATTCGATCTACTTTTTCATAATTTAATTGTTCTTGTAAACTTTTATTAACTTGAACTAAATTAGCTAAATATAGTTTATGTTCTTCCTCATTGAATTCTAAAGTAATTGTCTTTTCGATTTTTTCCGGTAATTCCGTTAATACATCTTTTTTATTTCTTCTTAAGATAAAAGGACTAATTAACTTTTTTAATTCTTGTTGTTTTTGTTCATCATGATTTTTGACAATTGGTGTTTCATAGTGAGTTTGAAAATAGTGATAATTGAATAAATAATCTGGCATTAAAAAATCAAAAATTGACCATAGTTCAGCTAAAGAGTTTTCAATTGGCGTTCCGGTTAGTGCAAAACGATGCTTTGCTTTAATTGTTTTTACTGAAGCAGCATTTTTAGTTTTAGGATTTTTTATATACTGCGCTTCGTCAATAACTAAATATTCAAACTGATGATCCTGATATAATTTATAATCGCGTCTTATATAATCGTATGTAGTTATTAAAATGTCAACATCATTAAAAGCATCGATCGCTGCTTTTCGTTTTTGTAATGAACCATTAACACATTGGCAAGTTAAATTTGAAGAGAATTTATGAATTTCATCTTGCCAGTTTAATAGTAATGATGATGGACAAATAACTAAACTTGTTTTATCAGCATGACGATTTTCATCTAATAAAGCAATTATTTGTAATGTTTTACCTAGTCCCATATCATCAGCTAAAATACCGCCAAAGCCGTATGCACTAATAGATTGCAACCACTGATAACCGTACTTTTGATAATCTCTTAAAATATTATCATAATTTTTAGATAATATATAATTTGTTTTTTAATATTTCTAAAATTATTAATTACTTCTTTAAAAATATCACTACGATCAAAATTCAAATACTTACTATTTTCTACATTATTTTCAATACTAAAAGCCCGATAAACATTTAAATCTAAATGTCCATCTTCAAGCATTTTAGGTTTTAAATTATAGTTATTCATAAAATCATCTAATTCTTCTAATTCATTGGAATCCAAGTATAATAATTTACCATTTTTTAAACGATGAAATTTCTTTTTACGTTGATACGAACTTAATACTGCAGCTAATTCTTCACTAGGGATATCGATACTTTCAACATCGATTGCAAGTAGATCATTTTCAATCGTTATGCCAACACTAATATTAAACTGGCTTTTTTTACCGATCTTTTTAAGTGCTTCACTAACCATGATTTCGCAATAATCAGCTAGAAAAGGTAATCCTTGATTTAAAAAAGTATATGCTTTTTCATTTTCTAAATTAATATAAATAGCGTGTTTTTCGTAATCAACTACATCACTAATTTCTTTTAAGTAATTTTCAATTAAATCAAAATTCACTGATGTAACTTTACCATCATGGTCAAATGAATAAATGATCTGCTTATCTTGTTCACTTTTTAAATATACACAGATTTGTTCAGAATCATTGATATCGCCATATAAAGTCAAGATTTCATTATCACTGATATTATTAGTTAACTCATCTCCGGTAAAATTAAAATATTGTTTAATATCATTTAATATATATTTATGAAAATCATCAACATCTTCTTTGCTGAGATATAATTCTCTTTTTTGTAAACAATGATGAATAAATTTTGCTGCTTTACCATTATTATCTAATTTTGTTACCCCTATTTTATTGTCATCTATTTTATAAATGTTTTTATTTCCACATATCTGATCTATATTTTCTATTTTCAATAAAAAATATTTTCCAGATTCCTTAATATCAATAGTCGGTAATTGATTTTCCTGATAAATTAATATTGATGAATTATATTTTAAATCTTTTAATGTATCATAAATTATATCGATACTTTCTGACAAGATCTTAATTTCATTTGTTGTTTTTGGTACATTGTAATAATATTCATGACAATACCGCTCATAAACAACTAGACAATATTTCATCAAGTCAATGATTTTTTTAGCATCATCACTAAAAACCTCAATATTATGAAGAAAACCTAGCCGCTTACCATACTCAACATAATTATTATTAGAAATATTGTTTAAAAAATCAGGTATATTTTTAATAATATATTTCTTATCATTTCCTACTTTAAATTTTATAAATGCCCCATCGATCCTTACTACTATCATGGGCTCTAAATCGATTTCTTTATCCTGATTGATCAAATTAAAGGCACTGATTTTAGTATCTTTAAAATCATTAATTATGTTTTTTGTTGTAGCCATTTCGCCTTTTAAAATAGCTTCTTCGTGATTACGACGTATTTCAGCCAACCTCTGTGCAAAACTATCTTTGTTTTGTTCCTGATCACGATATTCAAATGGAAAATTATCAGGAGAAAGTTCTTGAACTTTTAATAAAATTGCTGCAATATGTCCACATGCTGAATCTGCTGTACACCAATAACAATCACAATCATAATCAAAAATTTGATTTTGACTATCGACGGAAATCATACATTTATCTTCATAGCTTCCATTGTCAACTATTCCTTCAATTACATAATCTTCAAACAATGGCTCATAATAAATATTTATCTTTTTAACATAATTTTTTTGATAATATTGTCGTCCTGTTTGCATATTTCTATTATTGCTTACAATTCTCTTTAATTCTTTATCAGTTATCAGCATTTTAGTACTCCTTTTTCATAACTATAATTATAATAACAAATATTACGAAAAGCTACTACCTCCAATTTTTTTATCTAAATATTAAAGGACAGGTATGCCACCTGTCCCTTAATATTTCATTTCAAATGATGTTTCATCTTTCAATACAGTCAAATTTTCAACTTTCATTGAATCAATACAAATAAACCGAGTATGTTTCATTTCACTCACTAAGCGCTCGATCAAAGATTCTTCACCTTGAAAACAAGCTTCTACTGAGCCATCTGGTAAATTACATACCCAGCCGGTAAGCCCCAATTCTACTGCTTTATGATAAGCAGTAAAACGAAATCCTACACCCTGGACCCTACCATAAAATAAATAGTGTTTTCTAACTAACATATTATCACCTGCTTATAAAATATATAGCTATTATAACATATCCAGGTTTATCTTTTGATCAATTATTAAATAAAAATCAATTCT
>BAHP02000039.1 GCA_000508865.1 Clostridiales bacterium VE202-01 | reverse complement strand
TTTTTAATTAAAATTCGTCTTATTATTTTATTTATCGCCTCCTCGTTTTAAATTCTATTTATTAACAAAACCGTTTTACTTAAACACAATAAAAATAGTATATTACTTGATCATGTGATGTAAACGGTTTCATAAATTTATCGTATCTTATTTATATAAAAACGTATTTAGTTTTTTAAATATATTTTTTGTCTTTTTTAATTTAATAATAAAAAATGATGATAACTAATTCACATAATAGTTTCATCATTTAATTTATCTATATTCTACTTAAGATCCTTAGTCCCATATTTAAGATGATACAGTGCTTCCAATACCTCAAAAATATACGTAATAGAAAACTTACCAATCAAAGACTGGTGATCTGTTCCTACTTGTAAAATCATATCTACTGAATTACTATATACAAACTCATCTAATTGCGTTATTACAATTTTATAAGCTGGAGATTTAGAAATCGCACGCATCACATCAGGATGATCGATCATAAAACCACCAGCAATACTCGATACAATAATCACATCATTTTTCGTTAACTGTTCAATTACTAAAAGCTGCTGCGATAAAGGATACATCCCGCTACATTCTTTTCCTAAATAAGAAAGTTCGATCTGTAGCTGCATGGAAACAGACTGCGTAAAAAAATTGCCTGCGAAACAAATTTTATTAGCACTATGGATATTATCAACAATAAACTCTAGATCTTCATAATCGATATTATCGTAAGTTGCTCGTAAATTATCAATGATATTTTCAAAGTGTGCTTTAAATACTTCTTTACCTTTATGTAAATATTTCCGCTGCGGTAATTGATGATCAAACTGTAGTCTTAGAGCATCACGATTAAAATAATTAAGATTCATTGTAATATCCAATTTAAAATCAGCAAAAGATTCATAGTTAAGTTTTCGACATAATCTAGAAATCGTCGCTGTTGAAACAAAACAAAAATCAGCAACATCAGTTATCGTACTTTGAGGAATCAAATAAATATTCCGTAAAATCATCCTTGCGGCATTTGCATAAACGTCATTAATATTAGCTGTATTAATAAAATTAACTAAATTATAAAAAGCACTTCGCATCACTTATCCTCCCTTATGAATCACTGTAATTTGACCATCATTCAAACATA
The DNA here is from genome assembly GCA_000508865.1 of Clostridiales bacterium VE202-01. Lineage (GTDB taxonomy): Bacteria > Bacillota_I > Bacilli_A > Erysipelotrichales > Coprobacillaceae > Thomasclavelia. The sequence goes on along the minus strand of BAHP02000039.1, from coordinate 16,647 downwards.
AACAATTTAATTGTCCAACTGTTCCACAAGCTAAACCACCATCAATTCCAATCTTATTATGATGAACTTCATCAAGCCAGATATTAAAACTATAATCCTTATTTAATAATGCCGTTGGTGTATGTCCAAAAATATAAATTTTAGTCAAATCACCACGTTGTAAATAAAATCCTTCCCTGATCCAAAGCAAAGTATCTAGATCCTGCTTATCTAAAGGACGCTTAACGTCGATTCCTGCATGGACTAAAACATAACTTTGATTATTAACTTCTATTTCTAAATATTCTGGTAAATTGTTTAAATATTCATATAAATTCTTTAAAAATGCACTTCTAACCACCCGATAATCCTCATGTTTTAATTTATCTTTTTGAAGATACTCGCGAATATTCTCCATCGTTGTATTTCCGCCATTAGCAATCCACAATTTAAAGGCTTTTGAAGGATAATCAATATCATCATAATAAACCCCATAATACAATGCCTCTTGCATCATATATTCATGATTTCCTTTAATTAAAATTATATTATCATGTTCTTGAATATAAAATAAGATCTTTAAACTATCTGGTCCTCGATCACATACATCACCAATTATATATAATAAATCAAATTCACTAAATGAGATTTTTTCTAATAATTTAATAAACAAATCATAATAACCATGTAGATCACTTATGACATAAACACGTCTCATTATTTCACCACCCACAAATATAATAACATAAACAAAGCCAAAATTTTTGATTATTTTCTTATCTTATCAGATATAACCACATTTTTAGCTCTTTTAACATTTTCCCTAATTATAATTTTGATCATAAACCCATTTGCTTTTTTATACATAAAATCTTATCCCTTTATAGCTAGTCAGCTCAATAAGAGTCTTTTATCATAAGCATATCAAAATATTAGCATACTCAAAATCCTTTTTCACGGGATTTATTCCAATTTCAAACTTATCATTTTTACCTAAGATTTATCTTTTTATAAAAATAAACGAAGCATTGCTTCGTTTACTCTTTTCCTAAAGTTGCAACCATTACTGCTTTAATTGTATGCATTCTATTTTCAGCTTCATCAAAAACAACTGAATTAGCACTTCTAAATACTTCATCTTCTACTTCGCGAATATCAATACCTTGTTCATATTTTTCTTTTGCCACAGTCGTTTCAAAATCATGGAACGAAGGTAAACAATGCATAAATAAAGTTTTTGGATTACCTGTTTTAGCCATCATCTCTTGTGTTACTTTATATGGTGATAAAAGCTTTACTCGTTTTGGATAAAGCTCTTCGGCTTCCCCCATTGATACCCAAATATCAGTATAGATGACATCAGCATCTTTAACAGCTTCATCAACATTGCTAGTAATTGTTAAACTTCCACCAGATTTAGCTGCCTCTTCATTGCAATAAGCAACTACTTCAGGATCCATTTTTAATTCATCTGGTCCTAAAGCCACAAAATGCATTCCCATTTTAGCAGCTCCATACATTAAACCATAACAAACATTATTACGGATATCACCTGTAAAGACAAACTTCACTTCATTTAAAGGTTTGTCTAAATGTTCTTCGATCGTTAAAAAGTCTGCCAATGTTTGGGTTGGATGATCAACATCTGTTAAGCCATTCCATACTGGTACGCCAGAATAATCACGCAATGCTTCTACAGTACTTTGTTCAAAACCTCTAAATTCAATTCCATCATACATTCTTCCTAATACTTTAGCTGTATCTTCAATTGATTCTTTTTTTCCCATTTGTGAGTTAGATAAAAAAGTTACGTGTCCACCTTCATCTAATGCTGCTACTTCAAAAGCACATCTAGTTCTTGTTGATGTTTTTTCAAATAACAAAACAATATTTTTTCCAGCTAGACGATTACCTAAAATTCCTTTTTTCTTGTCTGCTTTTAATTTGTGAGCAAGATCCAGCAAATATCTTATTTCTTCTTTTGAGTAGTCTTTAAGTGTTAAAAAACTTCTTCCGTGTAGATTCATTTCTAATTCCCCCTTTATTCTATAGATTTTAACAAAAACAAAAGCAATAATCAACTAATTGATTACTGCCGGTTTTTCTTCCTTTTCAAACATTTCTTTAATATTGTCTTTAGATTGAATTATTAATTCTCGAACTTGTTTTAATGTTTCATCAGTTACTAAAATATCAAACGCTTCTTTAGCTGAATTTGCCTCAACAGCAATTGCTAAATCTAATCGAAATAATTTCTTTTCGTCCATGATAAAACCTCCTTCAATTTTTTAATAAGTATTTACTATATTTAGCTATTTGACTAGGATGCATCTCTATTTTTAAATAAATACTATCTTCTAAATACTGAAATTCTAGCACTAAACTATGTTGATGTAAATACTTAAATACTTCACCATCTTGATAAGGAATATTTAAATCATAAATTGCATAATCTTTAAAAAGGATACTGCTGATAACTGTTTCTAACTGATCTAATCCAATTCTCTCCTTAGCCGAAATAAACACATATGGTTCTATCGGTACAATAAAACCATATTTATTTAAATCAACTTTATTATATGCATAAATCATCGGGGTATCCTTTACTCCCAATTCATTCAATACTTGATTAGTCGTTTCAATATAAGCTTCATAATTAGGATTTGAAGTATCAACTACATGTATCAATAAATCAGCCTCAATAACTTCTTCAAGCGTTGAACGAAAAGCCTGAATCAAATGATGAGGTAAACGATCGATAAAACCAACTGTATCTGTAAGTAAACAGGCGTGTTTATTTATTAACACATTACGAGTAGCTGTCTGCAAGGTTGCAAATAACATATCCTTTTGCAATACCTGCTTGTTTTTATTAAGACAAAAAGCATTCATCAAGGTACTTTTGCCACTATTAGTATATCCAACTAAAGCAATAACTTTCATCTCATTATTCTTACGTCTTTTTCGTTGATTCTGACGCTGTTTAACAATTTTTGCTAATTGTCTTTTAGCCTGCGCTATTTGATTAGAAATAAGTCTTCGATCTAATTCTAACTGCTTTTCACCACTACCGCGAAAACCCGAACCACCTTGTTGACTATACAGATGTTCTTTCATCCCAGCTAATCGTGGTAATAAGTATTGTCCTTTAGCTATTTCTACTTGTAGCTTGGATTCTTTGCTTTTAGCTCTTACTTCAAAGATTCGCAAGATCAAATCTGTACGATCAGTTACCTCAACATCTAAAATATCTGTTAAATTTTTTACTTGTAAAGGTGATAATTCTTCATTAAAAATAACAATATCGATACCATCTAACTGTGCTTTGATTTCTTGTACTTTTCCTGTTCCAATATACAATGATGGATTGATCCTATCTAAATTCTGAATACATCTTTTAACTACCTGAATATTACACGCTTTACATAATTCTTCTAATTCAATCAATGAATTATCCAAATCATAATTCATTTCTTTATATTTAACACCTACAATTAAGGCACCCATTTTTTCACCTCATCTAATTTTACCCTATCTTATTCAATATTACTAGAAGGAAAATGTTGAAAATGAAATTTGTTGTTGATTAAAAATCAATAGTATTTAAATAATAATAGAAATGGAGGAAGACATGAAAAAGTTAAATTATTATTTTACTTTAGTTTTAGTCGCATTTATTACTTTATTTTCCTTTTTTAATATGTTTCAAATTGTTTCTCTTTCTAATAATGTGATTAAAATAGTTATTAATAATCTCCTTCCCTCGCTTTTACCTTTTATGATTTTAATATCACTATGCTTATCACTTGGTCTACTAAATTTATTTAGTTATTTAATTCAATGGATATTCAAACCATTATTTAAATTATCACCGATCATGTCTTCAATATACTTTATTTCTTTCTTTTGCGGTTACCCGACAAATGTTAAAATGATCAAAGAAGCTTATGAACTAAACTACATTAATCAAAATGAATTACAGCATCTACTCTCCATTGCCTCTTTTGCATCAATTTCTTTTATCTTTGTATCATTAAATTTAGAAAATCCCGCAATTATTTATTTTTGCCATTTACTTCCTAGTATTATTAAAGCCCTATTTTATCATCAACATTATCAGTTCCAAACTCTTCAAGAATCACTTACTAAATTAAAACAGCCCCATTTGAACTTTGTTGAAGCCTTAAAGCAAAGTATTCTTAGCTCCTGTTATGCTTTTATTTTTATTTTAGGTTACATGTTAGTTTTTCAATTTATTGGTTATGCTTTATCACATATTATTAAAGACAGTTTTATAAACGCTATTATTCAAGGTATTCTTGAATTTAGTTCTGGCAGTTTACAGTTATTAGAATTTAAGCATACACCGCTTGTTTATAGTTTTAATATGTTTTAATTTATCTTTTAGTGGCATTAGTGTAATGATGCAAACAGATAATTTATTGTATGGCATCGAATATAGTTTTAAAGAATATTTTATTGCCCGTTTATATCATGGTATTCTTTCATTTATGATCTGTTTAGTTTTATATACATTTATTTTATGATATTTATTGATTTAGTCTTATTAAGAATAATTATCATTAGTGTTGACTGTTTTAAAATAATATAATATTATAATAGTAACCATTACTATTATAAAAAGGAGTAAGCATATGACAAAAACCAGATATTCAAAACAACGGGAACTTATATATGAAAATCTAAAAGCCAGATGTGATCATCCGACTGCCGAAACAATTTATACAGAATTAAAAAAAGATAATCCTGGTTTAAGTTTAGGAACAGTGTATCGTAATTTGAATTTTTTAGCGGAAGCTAAATTAATAAGGAAATTGGATGTGGGTCAAACTACTGTACACTTTGATGCTGATCTTTCAGCGCACCATCATTTTATTTGTAAAGAATGTCAACAAGTATTTGATATTATTTATGATGATGAACGTATTAGTAATGATGTACAAAAGGAAACTGAACATCAAATTGAAAAAATCGACCTTGTTTTCAGTGGAACTTGTAAAAATTGTTTAAAAACTAAAAATTAAAAGACTTATGGAGGAAAACAAATTATGACACTTAAAGGAACAAAAACAGCAAACAACTTAATGCATGCTTTTGCTGGCGAAAGTCAAGCACGCAATCGTTACACTTATTATGCATCAATCGCTAAAAAAGAAGGATACGTACAAATTCAAAATATTTTCTTAGAAACTGCTAACCAGGAAAAAGAACATGCCAAAAGATTAATGAAATTAATGAATAAAGATTTTGCTGGTGAAAGTTTATATACAGATGGCAGCTTCCCTGTATTACTTGGAAATACTGCTGAAAATTTAAAAGCTGCGGCAGCTGGTGAAAATGAAGAATACACTGAAATGTATCCAAGCTTTGCTAAGACAGCACGTGAAGAAGGATTTGAAGATATTGCAGCTATTTTAGACAGCATCGCAATTGCTGAAAAACATCATGAAGAAAGATATTTAAAATTATTGGCAGCTTTAGAAAATGGTACAACATTTAAAAGAGAAACACCTGTAGTTTGGAAATGTAATAACTGCGGATTTGTTTATGAAGGTTTAGAAGCACCTGAAAGATGTCCAGCATGTGATCATCCTCAAGCTCATTTTGAAGTAAATACTTCTTTTTAGGATAAAAGCCTTGCTATCAAGGCTTTTTATTTTGAAAAATATAATTCGATACTAAATTCAATTATTTCTAGTAATTCCTTGATTTTATTCATTGCTATCACCTCGTATTTTTAGCATACACCTGTAATAAATGAAAAACCATCGAAGTAAATTACATAATCTTACAATTTTGTCATTTATCATGTTATAATGTCCAAATGGAGGTGTATGAATGAAATTAATATTTGTCTGGTTGATCAATAATATCATCATCCTGCCTTTTAAAATAATAAAAGCCATCATTAAAGTTATTTATCACATTATTAAAAATATTTATTTTAATAATTTTGATCTTGAATATATCAATAATCTTGATGGCTACCAATTCGAATCTTTTACTAAACTACTATTAGAAAAAAATAGTTTTAAGAATGTATCAATATCAAAAAGCAGCAATGATTATGGTATTGATGTCATTGCTACAAAAAATAATTATACTTATGCAATTCAATGTAAACGTTATAATAAACCTGTTGGAATCAAGGCTATCCAGGAAGCTATAAGCGGCTGTACATATTATAATTGTGATATTCCCGTAGTTTTTACTAATAACACATTTTCTAAAGCAGCCATAAATCTCGCTAAAAATAATGAAGTAGAGCTATGGGATCATGAAACGTTATGTTATTTTTTGAAAAAATCTAAATTACTAACTAAATCATTACCATTCTATTATCCTCTTATTTCATTATTGATAACCCTTTTATTGTTTTATGGAACAATCAAAAAAGAATCTTTTTTGATTCCTTTACTAATTAGTTTATTTTTCTTTATTAGCATTATCATTAAAATTATCAAAGATAAAACAAAGGCTTCGTTAAAAACAAAGCCTAAATATCTCATCCATGATTACCACGATACTATAGATTAGTATCGTTTATTATTTGCTTTTGTTTATACTTATAAAAAAGTAAACAAAATAGTGCCAGCATAATAACAATTACAACGATCAAGATAAAACAGTGCATAAAAAACGTTTCGGGTAAAATCTTAATTACCGGATCGCTTCGATAATCAAATATCCAAAAATCATTTCTAAATACTAATTTATGAAATATGACAAAAGCACGATCAAAATCCAGTGCCACCACAAATCCTAACATCGCCGGAATGATGATCGTCAACATCCCTGTCAATTTAAAAAAGCGATACTCTTTTTCCTTTAAACGCCTAATCATCATCAAAATAGCTATTAAGCCACTGATGATCATTGTAATTTGAATCACTTCAAAGATAACTTTAACTTCTTGAAAATGAATTTTTCCACTAGCTGACATCGTAAAATCAGGTAAGCTTAAAGCCCCCTGATAAAAAATAGACTGGTAATTGATCAAAATATCATAATTTTCTTTGATCACCTTTTCACTCATACCACTGAGAGTATCAATATGCAAATAATCAATATCAAAATAATATAACTGTTTAAAAAAGACTGTAAAGACTATTGCTAATGTAATAATAAAAAGCATTAACATGATTGATAAAAAAATATCTTTTTTACTATAACTCATATAAAAAGTCTTCTCCCTTTTGAACCTCTACTTTAGAAAGATCGGGATAATTTTGCTGTCTTAAAACTTCATATATACAAATAGCCGCACAATTTGATAAATTCAAACTTCTAACTTTATCACTCATCGGGATTCTTAAACAACGTTCTAAATGCTTAGTCAAGATTTCCTTAGGGATTCCATCATGTTCATGACCAAAAAATAAGTAGTGCTCTTTGCTGTTATCACTAAAGTCCTGATCAGTGAAACATATATTTGAATAACGGGTAAAAAAATGATATTCACCAGGGTTATTTTGTTCAAACTCTTCATAACTGTCATAAACATGTAGATCTAGATCTTTAACATAATCCAACCCAGCCCGTTTCATTTTTTATCATCTAAATCAAAGCTCATCGGTTTAATGATATGAAGACTAGTGTTTGTAGCAACACAAGTTCGCATGATATTTCCCGTATTTTGAGGAATTGCGGGATGTACTAAAACAATATGATTCATTATAATATCTCCTTTAAAATTGTATATAACTTTTTTAAAGCTTTTGCACGATGTGAGTGTTTATTTTTTTCTTCCATTGACATCATCGCAGAAGTCATCTTACAAGGAGGGAAATAGAAAATTGGGTCATAACCAAAACCATTTTCACCTTCTATTTTATCATTGATCATTCCTTCCATTGTCTCTTCGATTAAAATCGGTTCTTGACCAGGAATCACTAAAGCCATTGCACAAACAAAACGAGCTTTACAATCTTTATCTTTAACAGCATCGATAATATATTGATTTTTTATCTCGTAACTAGTATCGGCACCTAAAAAACGAGCTGAATATATTCCTGGCTGTTTATCCAAAGCATCAACTTCTAAACCACTGTCATCAGCTAAGACTGGTTTATTTACGATCTTGGCAATCGTACTCGCTTTGATCAAGGCATTTTCTTTAAAAGTTGTGCCATTTTCTTCAATTTCAATATCATCATCTAAAACATCATTCATTGCTAATACTTCAATATCGATATCTTTCAACATTGCTCTAATTTCTTTGATTTTTCCTTGATTTGTTGAAGCAACGATTAACTCTTTCATCCTTTTACCTCGATTCCTAAAACTTCTTTAACTTTGTTGATTGGCATATCCTGCCCCGTCCAAATTTTAAAAGACTCCGCACCCTGATACAATAACATCAATTCTCCATTCATTATTTCACAGCCTTTATTCTTAGCCATTTGCAGCATTTTTGTAACTGCTGGCTGATAAATAATATCAGCTACTTTTAAACTGGGAACAAAATATGATTCATCAGGTACAACTGATCGATCAAGCATCGGTTCCATTCCTACTCCGGTAGTATTAATAAACAAATAGCTATCATGCATATCTTGTTTTAAGGCATTTAAATCACTTAATGATTTAAATGTAATCTTACAATTAGTTTCTTCGATCGTATTATTGATGATTTCTATAAATTCAGGCCGTTGACTACGATTATAGATAACAATCTCTTTTGCTCCATCCATAGCCATTTGAACCATGATCGCAGTAGCAGCACCGCCAGCTCCAACCATTGTAATTTTGTTATTTTTAATTGACCAGTTTTGTTCTTCCAAGCTTTTAATAAAGCCAACACCATCAGTAATAGTACCGTAATATTTATCATCTTCTAATTTAATTGTATTAACAGCATTACATAATCTCGATACTGTTGAAATATTATCTAAATAAGGAATGATCGTCTGCTTATGTGGCATCGAGACATTCGCCCCTTTTACTTTTAAAGCTTTTAAACCTTTAACAGCTGCTTCGAGCTCTTCACTTTTAATATCGAACGCTAAATAAACGCTATCGATATTTAATTCTTTAAAAGCACAATTATGCATCACTGGTGATTTAGAATGATGAGCTGGACTCGCAATAAAAGCATATAAACTAGTTGTTGCACTTATTTTTGATTTCATGATATTCCTCCGTATTTTGTGGTTATTATAGCATATCTGTAATTAAGTTTGCAGTTTTAGAAAAAAATATATTTTATTTTTTTTATCTATTATAATATAAATTATCAGAAAGGGGAAATTAATGTATGTCTAATTATGAATTGATTGCTTTGGATATGGATGGCACATTACTAAATAGTCAAAAAAAGATTTCAAAACCAACTATCGCGGCAATAAAAAAAGCAACATCCTTAAATAAGTATGTTGTTTTATCAACAGGAAGAGGTTTAGCTGAATTAAAAGATTATGAAAATGAAATTTTTGATATCCAATATGGAGTTTTAGAAAGTGGAGCTTTAGTCTATGATTTAAAAAATAGAAAAATAATTCACCAGGAATATATACCATTTAATATAGTTGATAAAATAATGGCGGTAGCTAGTCAAAGTGATATAATGGTTCATCTTTTTAATAATGGTTCTTCCATTGTTTCTAAAAAGAATCTTAGTGAAATGGCAAGATATCATATGGGAATATATCAACCAATGTTTCAACGAGTTACTACAACTGTCGATGATATTTATAGCCTTTCTAAAGATAAAATGATTGAAAAAATCAATCTTTATCATCTAAACGAAGAAGCACGCAAAAAAAGTTATCAATTATTAAAAGATCTGCCGCTTACATTCGCATTAGCTGAAACAACATCTTTAGAAATTTCGCCTTTAAATGTTACTAAAGCAAGTGGATTAATTAAATTATGTGATTATTTAGATCTTAAATTAGATGAAACTATTGCTGTAGGTGATGCTAATAATGATTATGATGTTTTAAAAACAGCAGGCTTAGCAGTTGCAATGCAAAATGCCAATGATGAGATTAAAGAAATTTGTGATGTTATTGTAAGTGATAATGATCATGATGGCTGTAAAGAAGCAATTGAAAATTATTTGATTCGATAAAAGGTTTTTACTAAGATCAGTAAAAACCTTTTTTAAACATTATAAATAATATTGTTGATAATAGTGGACTCTAAGCAGATCACAAATCGTCATGATCTGATAATTAAAATCAATTCCATCAAACTTACCTGGAACCTGGATTACATAATCTGCAATTTTATGTTTTCCAAAAGCATAATTCTTATTTTGAGTTATAAGAATCGATGTCGCTAAATCAACATCTTCTTCCTTTTGGATTTGCATAAAAGAATTCATCGCCCGTCCAGTAGCCGAGATAAAAATTATTACATCTTCTTGATCAAATTTAATATTTTGATCAAAACTATGATATTGAATTACTGGTTTACCAAAACTAACTAAATCAGTTTGAAATTCAACCGCAATCGACATTGGATATAAAGCCCCGATCAAAATAACTCTTTTTGCTTTAAAAATTGCTTCACAAATAATTGAAATATACTCTTTCATAGTTTCATTCGAACATGATTTTTCCATTCCCGCAATTAATTTTTCACTACTTACACCTAACATCCGTGCCCGAATTTGATCCAAACGAATCATATGATCTCTAATTAAACGCGCTTTAAACTCCTCATAATTATTAAATCCTAGTAAATCGCAAAAGCTTAAAACATCTGCTTCGCTAATACCGCTTTTTTCAATCACTTCACTAAAAGTCATATCTTCTAATTCTAAATAATTATAAATAACAAATTTACAAAAACGATAATGCTGATCATATATCAATGTCCCATTTAAATATGTTAATATTCTACTCAATAATAAATTCATAATCTTCCTCCCATTATAGCTCACCTTTTTTTATCACAAAAACTTCCATCGTATTTAAGCACATACAATTTAACTGTCCATTTTCAAACGGCCCCAAACCACCATCGATCCCAATCTTATCTTTAAAAACCGGATCATACCAAACATCAAAACACTCACCATTTTGATGGATATAACATGTTGGCGTATGACCAAAAATAATGATCTTATCATCCAGCCCTTTGGACATAAAAAAATATTCTCGCATCCAGGCACATTCTTCTTCTGTTTGTTCATATAAACCTTTTTCAGGATTAATTCCCGCATGAATTAAAACATAATCCTGATCATTACAATTAATTTCAATAAACGACGGACAACTATCTATATATTCAATCATCATTTTATAAAAAGCTGCTTTTAAAACTTTATAATCATATTCATCAAAAGCCTTTTTATGTAAGTATTGATGATAACTTGTACAAGTTTTATTACCACCATTTTGAAACCACATTCTTCTTTGTGAAGAAGCAGGATCATCAACTTTAAACGCATCGCGCATCATAATTTCATGATTTCCTTTAATCAAATGAATATTTTTAAATTTTTGAATATATAAATATATCTTTAAACTGTCAGGTCCCCGGTCACAACAATCACCTAAAATATACAATACATCATCTTGACAAAATTTTATTTTTTCCAACATTTTAATAAATATGTCATAGTGACCATGCAGATCTGAAAGGACATAAATATTTTTAGGCATACTATCACCCCTTCTTATCTTAAGTTTATCATTATTCTAATCTTTTTTAAACTCCATCTTTTTATCTTTTAAGATTAAAAATAATCCAAATTTTAAAACTAAGTTCTTGAAATTTCTAAACACTTTCAAAATAAGATAATTGTAAGACAAACATGGAACAAAGTTGAGACAAAAAAACATATCTACCATGATAAAATATAAGCAGGTAGCTGCCTGCTGTTTTAATGGAAGGAGGAAACGTATGGTTAACATATTCCAGCGGGCTTATATTAAAAATAGTAGAGTTTCCAATTATGGAATACCTAATAATATTATTTCTAATTTTATATCTAATTAAGTCTAAACGGATTTAATTAGAATAATAGCCCGTAAAACAGCGAAAAGGAAGAGTCGCACCTCTTCCTTTTCTTTTAGAATACCTAATTTACAAGTATATTTTACTCAATTATAAAAAAAATCAAGAAATTTTATCATTTTATTTACTTTATATTCTTATATCCCATCGATAATTGATTATCTTACTACTAAAAAATCTCCAGTTAACCTGAAGATTTATTTCTTTGGTTTTATCATCATATATAGCGGGAATCCTAATAATATTCCCCCACCAACAATATTACCTAACGTTGCAATCAACATATGTAAAGGTAATAATGACCAGTCAAAACTTGTTCCTAATCCTGTTATTCCTAATGTAAAATATCCCATATTAGCAATACTATGTTCAAAACCTGGTAAGACAAACGCCATTACAACAATCATCATAATAATTGTTTTTGCTGTATCATCCTGCATCTTCATTCCAACATATGCCCCAACACAGACGATAAAATTACATAAAACACCTTTAATAAATAATTCTAATACATCAAATGTTAACTTACCACTAACAATGCTTTCAATATAAGTAACAAATAAATCATGATTGCTGCCACTTTTAACAAATAAAAAACAAATTAGTGCAATACCAATAAAATTCCCGATATAACAAATGATCCACATAGGAATGATCTGGGTAAATTTTAACTTTTTACCATATACTGGTATCATCGTTGTAAAACAATTTCCTGTGAATAACTCAGACCCCAAAATAACGATAATAACTAATCCGATTCCAAAAGATGCCGCTACAGCAATCTTAGAAGCAATTAAATTACTTTGAAACAATAACGTTCCTAAAGTAACCGATAGAACCGTCGCCAACCCTAAATAAAGACCAGCTACTATCGAACGTGCAAAAAAACGTCCTGGTTCGTCACGACACATTTCATATTTTTTTATCCCTAAATTTGATAACATTTCAAAACTCATAGAAAAGCCCTCCAAATATATATAATTATAAACCATATTTCCCCTAAATTCAACAAACCATCAATTCTTAGCTATGCTTTAAAATTATAGGCTTATATACGAAATTAAATATATCGCAATTTTAAACAATTTCCCAGGAAATACTATCTTTTTATCTTCGATTTTCTTAAAAAAAACAATTATTCATTGTTAAGAAATAATATAAAGTGTACAATATAAACATTGGAGGAGATATAATGAAAGACGGATATATACGTGTTGCTGCTGCTTCATTTGATACAAGCATTGCTAACGTAAAAAATAACAGTTTACATATTTGTGAATTAATCAATCAAGCTTATGAAAATAACACTAAAGTTTTAGTATTTCCAGAATTATGTTTGACGGGATATACTTGTGAAGATCTATTTAACCAAGATCGGTTATTAAATGAGGCTAAAAAACAATTAGCGATCATTATTGATGAAACAATCAATAAAGATATTATTGTTGTTGTTGGAATGCCTTTTCAACATCTAAATAGTTTATATAATGTAGCTGCAGTTATTCATCAGGGTAAATTATTAGGGTTAGTTCCTAAAACACATGTACCTAATTATCAAGAATTTTATGAAGCTAGACGCTTTGAACCTGCACCAGAGGAAAATACGACAATTATTTTTAATAATCAAAAAATTCCTTTTGGAAAAAACTATATTTTTGCTTCTACAACTAATCCAGAATTTAAATTTGGAGTCGAAATTTGTGAAGATTTGTGGTTACCAAACGCTCCTAGTATTAATTTAGCTTTAAACGGTGCAACTTTAATTTTAAATCCTTCAGCTAGTAATGAAGTTACTAGTAAAAAAGATTATCGTCATTTATTAGTAAATTCACAATCAGCTCGTTTGATTTGTGGATATGTATATAGTAATGCCGGTAATGGTGAAAGTACGACTGATGTCGTATTTAGTGGTCATCATATTATCAGTGAAAATGGAACGATGATCAAAGAGAGTCATGGTTTTGATAGTGAAATCATTTATGGTGATCTTGATCTAAAAAAACTATCTAGTGAAAGACGCAAAATGACCACATTTAAATCATTAAATACTTATGAAACTATTTACTTTGAATCAACTAATATCGATCTAGATACAACTTATTACTATGATCCTCATCCTTTTGTTCCTAGTGATTTTAGGTTAAGAGAAAAACGTTGTAAAGAAGTATTTGATATTCAAACGCGCGGTTTAATGCAAAGATTACAAGCAACCAATATTAAAAAAGCGGTAATTGGAATATCTGGTGGATTAGATTCAACATTGGCTTTGCTTGTTTGTACGATGGCATTTAAAAAGTTGAACTATGATACTAAAAATATTATTGCTATTACGATGCCATGTTTTGGAACAACATCAAGAACTAAAAATAATGCTTTAGGTTTAATGGAAGAATTAAATGTTACTAGCTACGATATCGATATCACTGAATCTGTAAGAGTTCAATTTAAAGATATCCAGCAAGATGAAAATATTCATGATGTGACATATGAAAACGTCCAGGCAAGAACAAGAACTGAGATTCTAATGAATAAAGCTAATCAAGTTGGTGGTTTAGTTATCGGAACTGGTGATTTATCAGAAGTAGCATTGGGGTGGTCTACATATAATGGCGATCATATGAGTATGTATGCTGTCAATGTTTCAGTACCAAAAACTTTAGTTCGTTATTTAGTCGATTATGTTGCTAGTTTATATCACGGTCAAAAATTGGAAACAATTTTAAAAGATGTTTTAGATACGCCAGTTTCTCCTGAGCTATTGCCACAAGAAAATGACAAGATCGTACAAAAAACAGAAGATATCGTTGGTCCTTATGAATTACACGATTTCTTTATTTATCACATGGTTCGTTTTGGTGATGAACCACGTAAGCTATTTAGAAAAACTAAACTTGCATTTAAAGACAAATACAATGATGAAACAATCAAAAAATGGCTTACTAAATTTTACTGGCGCTTCTTTAGTCAACAATTTAAACGCAGCTGTATCCCTGATGGTCCTAAAGTTGGTACTGTTTCTCTATCACCACGTGGTGACTGGCGAATGCCTAGTGATGCTAATGTAAAAGAATGGATCAAAGAAATTGAAGAATTATAATCCTAAAAAGGTTGTAGTGAATGGATAGTTTTTAACTGTTCATTCACTTTTTACATTTCTTTTTTTATTTACAACTTAATAATTTTTATCTTTTAATTTAATGATTATTTGAAAAAATAAATACTTCTATTTCATTATAATAGGTAAATTTATATCCTTTTTTTGACAAAACCAAAAGAAAAAGACAAAGCTTTGAAAATCAAAAGATTCCTTGTCTCTTTATGCTTATATCAACAACATGCAAATTTTCTAAATATATAGTTCTAATAAAATAACAGATATTTTAAAATTTATTTACACACTTTTCTTGACAAAGTCATTTCCCTTAATATCTCTTTACTTAAATACCTCTTTTCTTATTAGATTACCTAGCGATTTAACTAATGCTAGTGTTATTTTTTTATTTTCTGGATATCTATTATTTAACTCTTCAATTCTCGCTACTGTCTTTTCTCCTCCCTCTATTTCCTGTTCTGCTGTTAAATTAACTAGTGATTTTGCTAATCTTACTGCTATTTCTTCACTTTCAGGATATCTTATATTTAGTTCTTCAATTCTTGTTACTGTTTTTTCTATTTCCTTTAATTCCTGCTTTATTGTTAGATTAACTAATGATTTTGCTAATTCTACTGCTATTCCTTCACTTTCAGGATATCTTTTATTTAGTTCTTCAATTTTTGATATTGTTTTTTCTATCTCCTCTATTTTCTGTTCCAATGTTAGATTAAATAGTGATTTTGCTGATTCTACTGCTATCCCTTCACTTTCGGGATATCTTTTATTTAGCTCTTCAATTTTTAATATCGTTTTTTCTATCTCCTTTATTTCCTGTTCTGTTGTTAAATTAACTAGTGATTTTGCTAATTCTACTGCTATTCCTTCACTTTTGGGATATCTTTTATTTAGCTCTTCAATTTTTGATATTGTTTTTTCTATCTCCTCTATTTCCTGTTCTGTTGTTAAATTAACTAGTGATTTTGCTAATTCTGTTACTATTTCTTCACTTTCTGAATATCTTTTAGCTAGTTTTTCTAATTTTGTTACTGTTTCCCCTATTCCTATTAATTCCTGTTTTACTGTTAGATTAAATAGTGACTTTGCTAATTCTACTGCTATTTCTTCACTTTAGGGATATTTTTTATTTAGCTTTTCAATTCTTGTTATCGTCTTTTCTATTCCCATTAATCCCTGTTTTACTGTTAAATTAAATAGCGATTTTGCTAATCTCACTGCTATCTCTTCACTTTCGGGATATCTTTTATTTAGCTCTTCAATTCTTGCTACTGTTTTTTTTATCTCCTTTAATTCTTGCTCTAGTATTAGATTAACTAGTGATTTTGCTAATGTCAATACTATTTCTTTGCTTTTTGGATATCTTTTATTTAGTTTTTCTATCCTTGTTACTATTTTTTTTCTTCCTTCTATTTCCTGTTTTATTATTAGATTAAATAGTGAGTGTTATTCGGTGGATTATTTTAATTAAAATAACAGCTATTTAGTCAAACAAAAATAATAAACATAGAAAAATAGTTAAAATAATTTGATAAAATGATAGGCAAATTATTTTAACTATTTTATTATTA
>BAHP02000040.1 GCA_000508865.1 Clostridiales bacterium VE202-01 | reverse complement strand
AACAATTTTAAGGGAGCATATTTATGAATATTTATAGAAAGATTGATATTTTTACGTTATTATTATTCGGGATTTCTTTTATATTTTTGTTATTTAAAGGATTATTACTAGAAGCAATGCATTTTATGTTTTTTATTGTAGTAACAGCCATTAAAGATATCTGTATTGATGCTAATTTAGATGCAAGTAAAAAAAACAGAGCAATAACTTGGATCTTATTTAGTGATTTACTTGGTATCAGTTTAGCATTATACGATTTTGTTTTTACAAATTATATTCTAGGTGTAGTACAAATAATATTTATAATATTTATAACATATATAGGTATTAGGATCTTAAAAAAATAACATATTAAAATTTAAATATCTTATGAGATAATTTAATTGAATTTATATAGCCTATTTAATCCTGAATTTGACAATTAGAGCATAAAAAATGTGGAATTCCTTGATAAATAAGGAATTTCGCATTTTTTATGTTGTATGGAAATCTTATTTCAAAATCTTTTATTAAGAACTTTTGGCTGATAGTATTCCTTATCTAAATCCAATCTGAATTCTTCATTCAATGCTTCACAAATTTTACTGTTGCATATGTTGCTTGAAAGTACAAGTCATGATTGTTTACAACA
This sequence comes from Clostridiales bacterium VE202-01, assembly GCA_000508865.1. Lineage (GTDB taxonomy): Bacteria > Bacillota_I > Bacilli_A > Erysipelotrichales > Coprobacillaceae > Thomasclavelia. The sequence goes on along the minus strand of BAHP02000040.1, from coordinate 11,729 downwards.
TTCATGTTTTTTATTTCTTCTGTTGTGAAATACCTTCCTTTCGTATTAAGTATGACTTCCAAATGTGTTTTCAAGACTCTAAAACCGTCTTCTATCTTATACCGATCGATTCTTTATAATCTTTAACTGCCTCCAGATTAGTAGTTATTATAAAAAAACATCATATTTTTCCTCTCTGATCATCTCTTCGTCGATATAATATTTATTTTTAGATTCACTGCCCTTTTTTATAAATCTTTTTGAATCGATTTATTTATTATCAAATTCCAATAACAAGCTATGGCAATTAAGACTATTTTAAATTTTTTTGATAATCCAGCTTATTTTCACTCACAAAGATCCCCTATTTATATTTTATACTTCATTTTATTACTGTTGCTCAAATATGAACATCCAATAAAATTATCGCATAATTGCGATAAAATATTGCAATTATTTTTTCTATAGTTTATGATAATGATAATTTAATAGTTATTATAAGGGGGATTAAATGATGAAAGAAAAAGTTGTTCTTGCTTATTCCGGGGGACTTGATACTACTGCTATTATTCCTTGGTTAAAAGAAAATTATGATTATGAAGTTATTTGCTGCTGTATCGATGTTGGACAAGCTGATGAGTTAGATGGCTTAGAAGAACGTGCAAAAGCATGTGGTGCAACTAAACTTTACATAAAAAATGTCGTTGATGAATATGTTAAAGATTATATTATTCCAACTGTCCAGGCTGATGCTGTATTTGAATATAAATATTTATTAGGTACTGCTACTGCAAGACCATTGATTGCTAAAGTATTAGTTGATGTAGCACGTCAAGAAGGTGCGACTGCAATATGTCATGGAGCAACTGGTAAAGGTAATGATCAAATTCGTTTTGAACTAGGAATCAAAGCATTAGCTCCTGATTTAAAGATCATTGCTGCTTGGCGTGATCCTAAATGGACGATGGATTCAAGAGAATCTGAAATTGAATATTGTAAAGCTCATGGAATTAATTTACCATTCTCTGCAGATTCTAGTTATTCACGTGATCGTAATATTTGGCATATTTCACATGAAGGACTAGAACTTGAAAATCCTGAAAACACACCAAATTATGATCATTTATTAGTTTTATCAACAGCACCAGAAAAAGCACCTGATAAAGCTGAACATGTTCAAATAGAATGGGAAAAAGGTGTTCCTGTTAAGTTAAATGGAAAAGAAATGCCTTTAACTGCTATTCTTGAAGAATTGAATGAACTTGGTGGTAGACATGGTATCGGAATCGTTGATATCGTTGAAAACCGTGTTGTAGGAATGAAATCACGTGGGGTGTATGAAACACCAGGTGGTACTATTTTAATGGAAGCTCATCGTCAGTTAGAAGAATTAGTATTAGATCGTGAAACTTTAAAATATAAACGTTTAGTTTCTGTGGAATTTGCTGAATTAGTATATGCTGCTAAATGGTTCTCACCATTACGTGAAGCTTTAACTGCTTTTGTTGATAAAACTCAAGAAGTTGTTAGCGGTACTACTAAGTTTAGATTATATAAGGGAAACATTATCAAAGAAGGTACAACTTCTCCATATTCTTTATATGATGAAGATATTGCCAGCTTTGCAACAGGTGATTTATATGATCATCATGATGCTGAAGGATTCATTACTTTATATGGTCTTTCAACTAAAGTTAGAGCAATGAAATTAAATAATAAAAAATAAAAAAGGGCTTTAGCCCTTTTATTATACAGGAGGTAAGAAAATGAATTTATGGGGTGGCAGATTTACCAAACCAACTAATCAATTAGTCTATGATTTTAATGCATCGATTGAATTTGATCAAACTTTTTATCAACAAGATATTCAAGGAAGTATTGCTCATGTAAAAATGTTAGCTAAACAAGGCATCTTAACTAAAGAAGAAGGTAACCAGATCGAAACTGCTTTAAAGCAGATCTTAGCAGATATCGAAAGTGGAAAACTTGAAATCGATAATTCACAAGAAGATATCCATAGCTTTGTCGAATCTACCTTGATCGACCGAATTGGCGATACAGGTAAAAAATTACATACTGGTAGAAGTAGAAATGACCAGGTTGCTTTAGACATGCGTTTGTATACTCGTGATCAGGTTGTAATGTTAAATACATTGGTTCACAATCTTTTAACAACGATCAATGATCTTATGAAAGAACATTTAGATACGATCATGCCAGGCTTTACACATTTACAAAAAGCACAACCAATTACTTTAGCTCATCATCTTGGTGCCTATTTTGAAATGTTTAAACGCGATAGCAGCCGTCTTGAAGATATCTATGATCGAATGAATATATGCCCATTAGGTTCTGGAGCTTTAGCAGGAACAACTTATCCGTTAGATCGTAATTACACTGCTGAATTATTAGGGTTTGATGGTCCTTGTTTAAACAGTATCGATGGTGTTAGTGATCGTGATTATTTAATTGAATTATTAAGTGCTATGGCTACCATGATGATGCATATGTCAAGAATCAGCGAAGAAATTATTATTTGGAATACTAATGAATACCAATTTGTGGAATTAGATGATACTTTTTCAACTGGGTCATCAATCATGCCACAAAAGAAAAATCCTGATATTGCGGAATTAATTAGAGGTAAGACAGGTAGAGTTTATGGTGCTTTAACTAGTCTGCTTACAACCATGAAAGGTATTCCATTAGCTTATAATAAAGATATGCAAGAAGATAAAGAACTTGTTTTTGATGCTTTAACGACTACTAAAGGCTGTTTACAATTATTAAATGATATGTTGAAATCAACAACTTTTAATAAAACAAAAATGCGTAAATCAGCAACTGGTGGTTTTACTAATGCTACTGACGCTGCTGATTATCTTGTCAATAAAGGTGTACCGTTTAGAGATGCTCATGGAATCATCGGACGTCTAGTTCTTTATGCAATTGATCAAAATAAAGATTTAGATGATTTAAGTATTGCTGAATTTAAAGCTATTTGTGATGTTTTTGATGAAGATATTTATGAAGCAATCAGTGTTGAAACATGTGTAAATAAGCGTAATACAATTGGTGCTCCTGGTATTAAAGCAATGAAAGAAGTAATCGCTTTAAATGATAAATATTTAAATAATAGCATGGGGTTAAAATAATTTAACCCTTTTTTCTTACAATTTTCTTAAAAAAACACGATAAATTTGTCTTTTTAAACAAAATAGGCTAAGATGAAAAGTGAGGTGATATTATGGCTTACAATATCTTAGTAGTTGATGATGAACAATCAATTGCTGATTTAGTTGAATTATATTTACAAAACGAAAATTATCATGTTTTTAAATACTATCACGGGCAGGATGCTTTGGACAGTTTACAAAAAAATCACTATGATCTTGCCATTTTAGATGTGATGATGCCAGATCTTGATGGTTTTAGTTTATTAAAAGAAATTCGTAAAGATTATTTTTTCCCCGTGATCATGTTGACAGCAAAAAATAATGATCTTGATAAGATCAATGGTTTAACATTAGGAGCTGATGACTATATAACTAAACCCTTTAATCCTTTAGAGTTAGCTGCGCGTGTCAAAACCCAATTAAGACGCTATCTTCGTTATAATACTAGTGAAACGACACCCAACCAGCAAATATACGATTTCAATGGTCTAATGATCAATAATGACAATCATAAATGTACTTTATACGATCAGCCTTTAAATCTTACTCCTTTAGAATTCTCAATTTTATGGTATTTATGTAGTAAAAAAGGCAGTGTGGTAACATCAGAAGAATTATTTGAAGCTGTTTGGCAGGAAAAATATCTCGACAACAATAATACCGTCATGGCCCATGTAGCTAGATTGCGAGAAAAAATGCACGAAAATGCTCGTAAACCTAAATTTATCAAAACTGTTTGGGGAGTGGGTTATACAATTGAATAATTCTCATTTCAAAAAAAGTTTAACGGCTAATCTTTTAAAAAAAATAGCTGTTACAATTGGGATATCGATCATTACTTTTATTATCCTATTTGTTTATTCTTATGAAGTCTATCATCAATATGTTTGGCAAGAATATGACCTGGTTTATCAGTTGGCTCAATTGATCAAAGATAACTTACCAGCTATATCGATCAGTCTTATTGCTCTTGATACTATCATTATTTTTTGGCTTCGATACCGAGAATCCTTACAGTATATCGAAAAGATGTTAGAAGCGGGAAAAATACTTGTAGAAGATAGCGAGCGATTAATCAGTCTTCCCTTTGAGCTTAAAGAAATAGAGGATCAAATGAATCAAATCAAAAAAGATTCATTAAAAAACAGAGCTGCTATTAAACAGGCTGAAAAGCAAAGAAATGATTTATTGTTGTATTTAGCTCACGATTTAAAAACACCTTTAACATCAATTATCGGCTATTTAGATTTATTAAAAAGCCAAACTAATTTATCTTTAGAAGAAAAAAGCAATTATACAAAAATTGCTTATGATAAATCGCTTCGTTTAGAAGAACTGATCGAAGAATTCTTTTTGATCGCTAAATATAATTTAAGCGATATCACGTTAGATAAACAGCAAGTAAATTTATCAATCATGCTAGCGCAAATATCATATGAATTCATGCCTTTATATCGAGAAAAAAATCTTGAATGTGTTAATGAGATCGAAGATAATTTAATTGTATCGATCGATATAAACCAATTTGAACGTGTTTTTGATAATCTTATTCGTAACGCCATCAATTATAGTGATAAAGATTCAAAAATTAATATTAGTGCTAAAAAAGAAAATGATCATATTATCATAAAATTATCAAATTCTGTTAATTTTGTTGATAAGAATAAGTTAAATCATATTTTTGAACCCTTTGTCCGTTTAGACGAATCACGAAGTAGTAAGACCGGTGGTTCCGGATTAGGGCTAGCGATAACTAAAAAGATCATCGAACTCCATCATGGGACAATTCGTGCTGATTTAAATAATAAATTAATTATCTTTACAGTTAAATTACCATTGTAAGAAATTTGTAAGAATTTCTTTAGTAAATGTCAATACATAACCTATTTTATCTTGTTATGATAACAATATAGAATAGGTTTTTAGATTGGAGGTAATATTTATGGCATTAAAAAAACCACATCTATCCAATTTTGTCCTGGGGTTTTGTTCTCTGATTTATTTTTGGATGTTAATTAAGATCATTTTACTTAAAAATGGTTTTACTAATCAAGGTTATAAAATAAATTTTATATTATTTGATTTTATTAACCAGTATTATGATCATGGATTAAGCCAAACTTTATTGATTAATATTTTAGGAAATATTGCATTATTTATTCCTCTAAGTATTATTTTATTAAATTATTTTAAATCCCTTACTTACAGTAATGTTATTTTTACAAACTTTATAACTAGTCTATCATTGAATTAATTCAATTAGCAACAGGATGGGGAGTTTTTGATGTTGATGATATTTTTCTAAACACTTTAGGTGGTATTATCGGTTTAGTCATATACCATTTAATTACTCACAAAAAACGTAGTAAATTACCTTCAGCAATATTTCTCGTTAGTTTTGGCATGATTGGTTATCTTTCACTTCATGAGTTCTATCCTGTTCTATTACCATCATTTATACTATAAAAAGGAGCTAAAATTATGGAAAAATTATCTATCAAAGAAAAAGCAATCATCGTTATCATTCTTGGAGCAATTGCCATCTTTTCAATTGCTATTAAATACTATTCAATGACATTATGAAATTAAAAAAAGCACCTGCATTTATTTGCTTTATTCTTGTTCTAGCAATTGGCTATCTAGGTATTCAGATAGTTCCTCATTTCTTATATGATAATAACAATGATTGCCCTCAATATATCGAAGAATTTGTCAAAAATAACCCTCAGGCAATAGAATTAAAAACAAATTATCAAAGCGAAGAAAACGACGATCCGATCACTTTAGAAATCAATGATAAGATCCCCTTATTTATCCAGTGGGATAAGCGCTGGGCATATACTCCCTATGGTGATGAAATCATCGGAACTGCTGGCTGTGGTCCTACCTGTATCGCGATGGTAGCTGTCGGTCTTACTGGCAATACTGATTACAATCCTCGTTTTGTTGCTAAATATGCTAGTGAAAATGGTTATTTAGAAGGCAGTAAAACAACCTGGACTTTTATGGAAAAAGGATGTCAAGCTTTTAATTTAAAAGCCTCAGCCGTTCCCTTAGACAAAAATTCTATGATCAATCAACTAAATCAAGGAAATCCCATTATCTGTAGTGTTAAACCAGGTGATTTTACAACAACCGGGCATTTTCTAGTAATAACTAAAACTATTGATGGTGAATTCTATCTCAATGACCCCAACAATAAGGAAAACAGTCAACGTTCATGGACATATGAAAGACTTGCATCACAAATAAAAGCGATGTGGTCATACTCTCTTATATAATAAAATTTCAACAACACAGCATTTAAAATCTGCTGTGTTTTTTATTCTTTTCATAAAATACTACAATTCAACTAATTATTTATTATGTGCGCTGTAATAATCGTATAACTAGATGAATTAATCGTTATTTTAAGATTATCAACTTCACAGTACCAGTTTTTACCTTGTCTATAAATATTACAAGTTTCTTTCAAAACTTTATTTTTACAATATTCAACTACATCAGTTTGATCTATTTTTAAATTCCTTTTAATTCTCTCAATTCCCATTTCCGTCGTATGAATTTTATCAATATTATCTAACAATATTTTTCTATCTTCCATTATTTTATCCTCCGATAAATTTCGATTTATTATGACATAATATATTTCATCCCATAATAAAAGTCAACCTAAGATACTATCTTAAGTTGACTTCACTTCATTAATCTTCTTTTCGTTTGCTTACTAAAACCGTAACCATACTTATTAATCCTAATCCCGCAAATACTCCAGTTAAAGTATCATCACCTGTTTTAATACTTACTGTTGAATCTCCAGCTTTGACTGGATTACCAGCTTCAATTACTTCTAATCCGGCCATTGCCTTAGTTAAAGTATCTTTAGCATTATCAACCTGCTCTTGACTTGCTTCAGAATTATTTAACACTGCCTGTACATTGTTTAATGTTTCTTGTAATACATTCCATGATTCAGCACTATAACTTGCTGCATTTAAGCTGTTTGCTTTATTGATCAACCCTTGTAATAGATCCTTATTTGGAATCAATCTTAAGTTTAAGTATGCTCTTATCAATGCCTCATATGCTGCATCTACTTCTATTTGTGTCGCATCTGGATCTTCTAATACTACTATTGCATCATTTAATGCTTCATTCATTACTTCCCATGATGCTACTGTATAATTTGCCTCATTTAATCCATTTACTTTATTGATCAAAGCACTTAGTAAATCCTTATTTGGTTTTAATCTTAAGTCTAAGAAAGCTTTTACCAATTCTATATACGCTTCATCTATTTCTTCCTGCATTGCATTCTCGTTACCTAGTACATCATTTGCTTTATCTAACGCTGATAACATTGCATTCCATCTAGATTCAATGTATTTATCTGCTTCTAAACCATTGATCATATCTACTTGTTTTTGTAATGCTGTTTTATCACCTTTAAAGAATTCTAACATATGCATAGCATTCGCTAGTCGATCGAAAGCGTTATTTACTTCAACTTGTGTAGCTTTAGTATTATCATATACTTCTTTTGCGTTTGCTAAAGCTGCATTAAATTCTGTTACTACAACTGGTAAGACATATTCTAAATTTACATCTTCAGCCATTTCAATAGCAATTTGTAAAGCTAATTTATCTGTTTCAATTACTTTTTCAACTAAAGCTTCTATAGCTGCATTTAAATTTGCTGCTGCGATATCAATTTCTTCTTGAGTCACATCTTCTTTAGCTACAACAATTTTTGCATCTGTTAAAGCATTTTGCATTACAGTCCAGCTTTCTGTCGTATAATCAGCTTCGTTTAAATTTTCAGCAACAATGATTGCCTCATTCAATCCTGCTTTATCTAAACTTTCGACATATATGATTTCAAATTTATCAAGCTGTGGTGATCTGCCCGCTGGTCCTGTAAACACTAATACTCCCTTACCAGCTTCTTTTACATTTAAGTCAAATTCTGCAATATGCGTTGCTGCTGTACTGCTTGCTCCAGCTGACACACTGCCACTTTCTATTTTTCCGCTTTCTTCTGACCATGCTAAAGCATTTGTTGTTGATCCACTTCGATAATATGCTTTTACATGATATATTCCAGCTTTTATTGCATTGTAATGATATTTAACGACATCACCTTGATTGATAGCATCAATAAATTTTCCATTACTTGCCCATGAACCTTCCGTAACGACACAAGGCCAACCATTATCATTGCTTGGATCGTTGATGATCTCATTTGCATATTCAGCTTCAAGAACTACCGTATCGTTTCCTTCAGGGAAAACAAATGGGTTATTCTCTGTATATTTACTAAATACAAATATTACTTCAATTTTAGCGTTTGCACCAACATTTTCAAAAGTATAAGAATCAACTATACCGACAGATTTTCCATCTACAAGAACATCTTTGATTTCATATCCTTCATCAGCAATAATATTATATGTTTTACTATCACCTTCAGTAACCTCAGTTATACCTTCGTCACTAATTGTACCACCAGCACTGGCAATTGCTTCAATATTATATGTACTCAATTCAATATCACCAGGCGTAAAAACTAATTTATCAAGCTGTGGTGATCTGCCCGCTGGTCCTGTAAATACTAATACCCCATTACCAGCTTCTTTTACATTTAAGTCAAATTCTGCAATATGCGTTGCTGCTGTACTGCTAGCTCCAGCTGACACACTGCCACTTTCTATTTTTCCGCTTTCTTCTGACCACGCTAAAGCATTTGTCGTTGATCCACTTCGATAATATGCTTTTACATGATATATTCCAGCTTTTATCGCATTATAATTATATTTAACGACATCACCATGATTGATAGCATCAATAAATTTTCCATTACTTGCCCATGAACCTTCAGTAACGACACAAGGCCAGCCATTATCATTGCTTGGATCATTGATGATTTCGCTTGCAAATTCAGCTTCAAGTACTGCTGATGTCTCTTTTTGCCAAGGGAAAACAAAAGGATCTTCTTGAGTATATTTTTCTCTTTTAACTAATCCATTTTCAGCAATTCTTAGATCCTCAATTGCTTTTTCAATTTCAGAAATAGCAGCATCTGATTTTTCAGCAATTTCTTGTGCATATATCAATGCAGCTTTAAACTGTACCCAACCTGATATATACCAGTCTTCAATCTTTTGTTTTCCTGATTCAAGAAGCATATTCAATGTTTCTAAAGAACTCGTTTCAGTATCTTTAATAGTAATATTTGCTTTATCATTAAATCCTAAAATCAAACCACTACTTGGTTCTGTTAATTCGACACTAAATACTCGATCACCTGTTGCATTAGTATTTCTTCTTGTTTCTACAGGAGCATAAGTTTCATTAACACCATCTTCCATTACGATATTAGTAATCAGTTCAGTATTAAAATCATCTTGAATCGCACTTCCTGGATTAGGTTGTAATTTTGCAGTTATTGTCCCTTTGTTGCCACCAACCCGAACTATTTTAACATTGATTCTCTCATTTTCATTCATTGTATAACTAGATTCTTCTAATCCAATCATACCTTTGCCACCATTGTTAATAACATATGCAGCTTCGATTCCAATCGCTTTTGAATCTACACTTAATGTTAAAGTATGTTCGCCATCTTCTAAATCTTTTGAAGCATAAATTATTTGTCCAGTTGCCCGTGAACTAGCATTTGTATCTATTTTTTCTGCTTCACCACCATCTATTGTAATAGTAGCAGTACCATGATTTGGATCCTTTGTACCCATCAGATAAACTTTGCTGCCTGTAAATGTAAGGGTTAAGGATGCCCCCGCATTAGCATAACGGTTTGTCCCATTAATACAAGTTGTAATATTTTCTTTATACCATGTACCATTAAATGTATAACCCATTCCATCTGAAATATCAGTATCCTCAATATCAATAACATCCATTCCTTCAGGAGCCATACCCGCTAGCTCAAATCCTTCGCTAGCTTTATATATACCTACTTCACTGATGATCGGCACCGCATCGCTTTTGTTTGTATCGACTGTAATTCGAATCTGATCAGCTCTTACAGTTGCTGTCCGGACTAATCTTTTGGCCCCAATCGTTTCCCCTTCATCCATGACTTTCCATTCGCTATTTTCGCCATTACGATATTCAACTTTATATTCATTGATACTTTGACCAAACTGAATGGCTTCTTCGATAGAAACAACATCAAATGATTTTGTTGAACCTAAATCTATTAACAGAGTACCTTCTTGTATCCCATCATCAACCGTCCAATATGTTTCATCATTTACATCAATGACATTTCCTGGACCATAGGTAATGTCGTCACCACGCACACTTGAAGCTTTTATTGAGGCATTTGTTGAAGCTGCTAAATTATTATTAAATGTTTCTTTAATATTTCTCCCAAATTCAGCTAATCTATCTAATATTGCCTGATCAACTGTTCCATCTGAGTTAGGTGGTACATTTAATAATAATGGGGCATTATGACCAACCGAATTAAAATACATATCTCCTAAATCAGTAAGACTTTTAGGGGTATTCTTTCTTGTCCCCCAAAACCATCCTGATGTAATCCGCGCATCAGCTTCAGGTACTGTCCATTTATTGCCATTTTCATATCCCAATGAATAACTTCCCTGGACATTATCATCACATGTATCAGCTTCGATATCAACATTTGATTTTGACCAGGTATTTTTTGAAGCAAAACCATTTTCATTTCCAATCCAGCGAACTGTCGTATTAGCTCCACATTGAAAAATCATACATTCACTATCAAAGCCAGCTTCTAACCCTTCTTGTGTTTGAATCGTCTCATACCAACGTTTAAAATCATATTTTTGGGCATTGGCACCACTTCCTTTAGCGCCATCCATCCAAATTTCTGTAAAATGACCATTATTACCATATTTATCATTTCCTAAAATTTCATTTAACTGATTTACATAATAGTCATTATAATCTAACACATCATTTTCTTCAGTTGTCGCATTACCATTTTCATCATAATAACCATAACTAGAATCATGAATATCCCATGGTGATAAATACAATCCCATATCAATATCATATTTTGTACAAACTGCTGAAATTTCTGCCAAGATATCACCGTTACCATTTTTATAGCTTGTATTTGCAACATCATAATCTGTATATTGACTATTCCAAATACAAAAACCGTCATGATGTTTAGCAGTTACAATGATCTTCTTAAATCCAGCATCTTTAAATGCTTTTACCAATGTCTCGGCATCAAAATCATTTTCTAATTTAAATATTTCGTCTGGGGTTTTATTCCCATAATTTTCTCCCCATTCAATTTCATTGAAAGTATTAGGTCCAAAGTGAACAAAACCTGCTAACTCTTCTTTTTGATAACGATACTGCTCATTTGTCGGAGTAACTCCCCAAGGTTCTGGAGCTGCCACCTGCATAGTTGATAAATCACTATCACTAATATAACTTTCAGCTGCATTTATATGGTTTATTCCCGGTACCAGAGTCATGATCATCGTTAGTGATAACGCTATTTTACTTAACTTCATCATTTTTATCCTTTCATTTAATATTCTTTTCCCATAA
>BAHP02000041.1 GCA_000508865.1 Clostridiales bacterium VE202-01 | reverse complement strand
CAATGAAACAAAGCAAAACGATCAACCGCCTGCTGACTATATTATCCTGTTTATTTTTCTGTTCTCGTTCTTGTTCTAAGGCTCCATAAAAACGAACTTTATGAATTTTGTTTTTAAAATTAAATGCCATCTTACTACCCTCCCTCTTTATTATAAAACAGCAGCTTAAATATGTATATTAAAAAAATCTTAAATCATTGTTTTTGACGATAAAAAAGCTAGAATTGAATTCTAGCTTATAACTCTTCAAACCTTCTAATCCCCCATGTATTTAATAAATAATAAAGACCCAAATCAATAATAACAAATATAACTAATAGCATATTTACATACATTTTAGCACTCATAAAATCACTAAAGAAACCAATATAACAAATACCTATCAAGATTACTAAAGCCATTGTTGAAAATAACGTTATCATAATTGAAGCACTTTGCTTTACAACAACTGTTTCATTGACCCAATCAAACTTTGGTTTCCATAAGTTCACTAACAAACCAAATAACGCTTCAAAGATCGTAAAAACAACAGGGACAATTATCACAATTAAACAATCAATAATATTTAATGAAAAGACGATACTTCCAATAATTGAAAATAATAAACCTGGGGGAATACATAAAGCTAAATGTAATGCTACCTTACTTTCTAGAATATCTTTTGTTTTGATTGGTAGTGATTTAATGATCCATAAACGATTCCCTTCTAAAGAAATTAAAGCTGCGCTAATTATATTCATAGAACTTGTAGCAATAACGGCAATCGATAACAAAGGAACAATAAACTCATTTATCATACTTCTATATTGTTCTGGAATAACCTCTAACATATCTAATAATTCTGCTCCTTTAATAAGCAGTGCTCCGGCCAATACAACCGTAAAAGCAATTCCTAAAGCAGCATTCAACATTACCATTGGATTAGAGGTAAAATGTTTTAATTCCCGCTTAAATAATGCCATTTTTTGATTAGATGTTTTAATATCAGAATCTTTTAGTTTAACTTTTTTAGATATCGGTTTACTTGTTGCAATACTAATAAAATTCTTTGAAAGTAAATAAATCACTAATGCAAATGGTAATAAGACACAAAGTAAATATAATATTAGACTAACTGCATTTGTTTTACTGATTGCAATTGACAAATGATAAATTGGAAATAAAGTATTTCTAATTGCTTCACCGATAGTTTTCCCATTAGCAATCAATGAGATTAAATAATCTGGTAATTTATTGATTACATAGAAATATAATCCTAAAAAACCTAAGGAAATGATCATTGTAATAATCGTTTTATTTCTAATTTTTTTCATGATCATTGCCATCAGCCAGCCAAAGATACATGATAAAGTCAATGCCAATAAGGGTAAAGTAATAATAACGATGATAAAAAACAATAATTTAATAATATCAAAAGGTGTTTGACCAAAATAAACAATAAAACATGGTAAAGCCACTAAAGCTTCATAAACATAATTAATAATCAAAACTACAAAGATCCGACTAAGTAAAATATCTTTTGTTTTGATCGGCATCGCTAAGAGCAGTTCATTATCCTTAGCCCCATATATTTCTTGTTGTGTCGTAAACACACTGCCAATGAAACACAATAAAACAACCAAAACTGCCATGATTCCAAAATATAGCCATTCAAAGCCGATCATTGTAAAAGGTTTTAAAATCTGATCAAACATATAACCAAACATCGTTCCAAATATAAGTGCTATATAAGCCAGGATAAATAACATCAAAACTATTTTACCAGCAGTAATTTTTTGTTTTTTACTACCTTTCATTGAACGCATAAAGATTCCCTGTAATCGAATCTTAATTAATGATTTAAGCATTTTCATCCTCCAATTCTAAAAATACATCTTCTAAAGATTCATTTCCAATGACTTCTTGAGTATTTCCAGATATGACAAGTTTACCTGCTTTAATAATCGCAATTTTATTACAAAGCTTTTCAGCAACTTCCAAAACATGAGTAGAAAAGAAAATCGCCCCACCTTGATCACATATTTCTTTCATTAAACCTTTTAATAAATGTGATGCTTTAGGATCCAAACCGACAAAAGGCTCATCCATAATAATTAATTTAGGATCATGGATCAAAGCTGAAATAATCGCTAATTTTTGTTTCATTCCATGTGAGTATGCACTGATCGGTTCTCCCAAAGAGTCACTCAACTCAAACATATCCCCATATTTTTTTATTTTCATCTTACGATCTTCTTGACTAATACCATAAACATCACTAATAAAATTTAAATACTTAATACCGGTCAAATATTCATATAAATCAGGATTATCAGGAATATACGCCATAATCGCTTTGCAAGCAAGAGGATCTTTCTTAATTGATTTACCATCAATATAAATATCTCCCTGGTCAAATTCCATAATACCTACAATAGATTTTAAAGTTGTTGTTTTTCCAGCCCCATTATGACCAATAAAACCGTAAATCTGTCCCCTTTCTATATGCAGTGATAAATCATCTACTGCCTTTTTACTTCCAAAAGTTTTCGTTAGATTTTCAATTCTTAACATTTTGATCTCCTCGTTTCATAAATAAATTATTTTTATTATTTATATTATTATAGTAGCTCTATATCCATATAATTGCAAGATATTTTATAATTATTTAAATCCAAAAAATATCCTGTAAAATAATTACAGGATAAAACAAATCTTTTAAACTGAATTTACATGTTCCTTTATTAAAGCATAGATTACCGATAAGACTGGAACACTAAATAAAACGCCAACAATTCCCCATAAACCACCACCAACAGTAACGGCAAACAAAACCCAAATCGATGGAAGACCAACTGATGATCCCACAACTCTTGGATAAATCAAATCACCCTCAAGCTGCTGTAAAACAACTAGATAAATGATAAAAAACACTGCCTGCATCGGATCGACCGTCATGATCATAAACGCACCAATACCACCGCCAATAAAAGCACCGACAATTGGTACAAAAGCAGTTATCCCAACTAAAGTTCCTACCATTGGAGCATACGGGAATCCTAGTATCTTCATTCCAATTGCACATAAAGAGCCTAAGATGATTGCTTCGATCGTCTGACCAATAATAAAATTCGTAAAAGTTGTTCGTGATAATCTCGCAATCTTAACTAATTTTGCAGAAATTTTTGCAGGTAGATACGTCTTTATTAATTTATGAGATTGTCGTTTTAATGTCTCTTTGCTCATTAAAATATAAAAGGCAAACACAAATCCCACAACCACATTAACAATGCTGCTCATTAGGATTGAAAGAATATCAACTGTTGACCCTAAGAATCCTGTAAATCCCACTTTTAAAGCATTACTAAATTCTTTTGTAATTGCGTTCAAATCAATGTTATTTAATAATTCTTCTAACCGTGGTGAGATTCCACCATTGCTTTTACTCCATTGCTGCAGATCTTCAAATACTTCTGGTAAACTTTTGACAATCAGCTTTATCGCACTAGATATTTCAGGAATAACAAGATTTATTATTAATGTTAAAACCCCAATCAATATTAACATCGATAAAATAATGCTTATAATTCTTTTACAACGATCAAACCATTTTCCCTTAAAAAACATTTTTAGTAATTTTTCAACTCTGATCATTAAAACATTTAAAATAAAAGCAATGATAAAGCCAATAATAAAAGGCATGATTACTGATAATAAGTTATTAAAGGTTGCAAAAATTATTTCATAATTATTAAGTCCCCAATAACAAATTATCGCAATTAAGACTATTTTTAAGATTTTTTGATAATCCAGCTTATTTTCACTCATAAAGATCCCCCTATTTATACTTTATACTTTATTTTATTACTATTGCTCAAATATGAACATCCAATAAAATTATCGCATAATTGTGATAAAATATTGCAACTATTTTTCTAGAATTTATAGTAATGATAATTTAATCCCAAATTCAACAATTAAAGCATAAAAAAATGCAAAAGTCCTTGATAAATGTAGACTCTCATAAAAATCTTTGAAAAATATTAATGATGTAAAAGGTATCAAGGAAAATCTTGTGGTATGTTTAGTTTTTTTAGCATCGATAAAAGCGATTTTGGTTGTTGAAGAGTTATTAAACTTATTAAACTCTTCAATGAATAAATATTTCAACAAAAAAGAACAAGAACTAGTAGATATAATCTTTAAAAATTCACATTCTATTACATCTAAAATAGTTAGTGATATTGAATTTATTGTTAACTATGTAAGAATAAGAGAACTGTAAAAAAGCTTACGACTAATAATAAAGTAAAATTTTTGGGACATCTTATTCGAAATGGCTATTTATCAGGGAAGACTATTCAAAGCAGTATATTTGATTGATTATAAAAAATATTACCAAGATTGTTCCAAAAAGGGCAAGTCATCAAAAAGCATATCTAGACGCACATATAATAAGTTTCATCAATTTTGCAGGGATTACTCACCAAAAAATAATATTATTAATTTCGTATTTATGCATCTTAAACAAACAGAATTTATAGAGGAAAAATTCGAAACAGAATCTGGAGATGAAGATAAAATTGATAATACATTTAGTCCACTAAGTACAAATAGTATAGCAACTAAAGATTTTTTGGAATTTTATGAAATGGTGCTAAAAACAGATGAGTAAAAGCCATGCAGAAGCTTCTTTGAACTAACACGAAGTGTTTTAATACAATAATTTTAGTAAACATAGGATAAATCGTTATTTTTCAAGGACAAATTGTAAGCAAAAAGATGTGATTATCGTGATATAATTTAATTAACAAAAAATATAAGGTGATATAAATTTGATAATTATTGATAATAAGATATTTATGGTAAAAAAATAAATACTAAGGAGAAAAAGTGTGAAAAATAATTGAACCCAATCGTGAGTAAAAACACAAAAAAAGACGAACTTAAAAACAAGTTCAGTTTTATTTAGAAAAAACAGAATATTATTTAGGAATATCTTGAATTGTTG
>BAHP02000042.1 GCA_000508865.1 Clostridiales bacterium VE202-01 | reverse complement strand
CACTTTCAACTGCTATTTCTAATTGATCAATTGCATTTTGTAATAAAGTTATTTGGTTATCAATTACTTCTTGAGTCACAACATTACTATCAAGAATAATTTTTGTACTATCCATAACTTCTTTAAAGTTATTAAATGATGATTCAGTATACATATTCTGATTATCTAGAATCACTAAACTTCTTGATACAATGCCTCTAAGCTTGTTTTATCATAATCTAATTCTTTAAAACTAAACCAGTCTATATTAGCAATATATTTACTACTATCACTACCTGCCATCACTACATATAGATCATGGTTACCACTAATTACTTGATCTAATGTAACTGTAGCAACTTGATAATCTGACCAGCTGCTTTGACGTCCTGGTAAATTTATTGATACAAAAGGAGTTCCTTCTGGACTATCCAAATAGAAATCTAACCGAGCATCACTGTTGCAGCGACTAGTATTATTAGCATAACGAACTGAAATTTCGCTTAATCCTTTACCATCAAAATTTAAATTACTATATTTTAACCAGTCCCCTGGGAAAGTATGAGCAATGTTTATTAACGAATTATTTTCTAAATCTTTAGATGTTTCGATTTGTAAACCACTTGACATCTCTGTCTTATTTTCAGCTTCTAGTTGTCCATAACTTGATTTAGGCGCCTCATTAAAACGAATCCAGTCAAAATTACCTACATATGGATAACTGCTGCTTACATCTGCTTTCATTACTACATAAACATCATGTCTACCAGTAATTGAACCATCTAAAATAGCAGTAGTAGTATTATAAACACTCCAATCACTTCCTGTTACTGGAAGTAAAACAGTAGCCGCCGGATTATCTTTGATCTCATCTAAATATATTTCTAAACGCGCGTTACTTCCACAGCGACTAGAATTATTTACATATCTAACATCGATTGAATTTAAGCCTTGACCATCAAATTCCATATCACTGTATTTTATCCAAGCGCCATCATAAGTTCCGCCGATATTAGTTAAACTATCACCATTACTATCTTTACTTGTTTCAACTTTTAAATTTCCGCCACTCCATTGATCATAGTCTTCAAATTGATAAATTCCGTATGTTTTATCACTAGTTTTAAGAGCGAAAATTACTTTAACATCATGATTTTGAATAACATTTTTTAATGTATATTGATTTGAATTAAGATCATAGTCAACTTCTTGACCATCGACTAAAACTTGTTTAACCATGTAACCATCATCTGGTGTAAAAGTAAGAGTTACATCACCATTAGCAACAGGTGCCGGAACACTAACAAAACCATTACCTTCACTGACAACATTTAATTCTAAAGCTTTTACAAATCTAAAATAATCAACATTGGCAACATATGTTTTATTAGCTTCACTACCAACAAATTGCAAATAAACTGTATGAATTCCTTCAATACTACTATCTAACTTAATTGAATTAGTTACATAACGACTCCAGTTTGTTCCCGTTGGAGGAACAGTAATTGTTGTAACTGGGGTACTATCCATGCTATCAAGATAAACATTAACTTTAGCATCTTTAAATGTATCTTTTATTTGACCAGCATATCTGATTTCAAAAGTATTTTCACTACCATCAAATTTAATATTTTTATATGCTGTCCAAGAATTATTAGTAACACCACCAATATTCGAACCGTCATTAACGATTCCTGAAGATTTATCATTAAATTCTTCAGCTTCGATTCGTTCATTAGCATTTAAAATCAATTCACTATTAAATCTTACATAATCTAAATTAATAATATATGGGTTACTTGAAGATGTCGTTCCTTTCAATACAAAATATACATCATGAATTTCCCCATTTAATTTACTAGCATCTTCGATCATTGTTGTTATTTCTTGATAATCATTCCAGCTAGAACCAGTTGCTGGTAAATCGATCGTCTGCACTAGTGGACCATCATAACTATCTGTATGGATTTCAATTCGAGCATCACTTGCACAACGAGTACTATTATTGACATAACGAATTGTAAAACTACTTACATCCTGTTTTGTAAAGTCTAGTTTTTCATATGCTATCCAGGCATTATCATAAGTTCCCCCTAGATTCATACTTTCATTTTTCAATCCATTACCAGAATTAAGATCACTTGATTCGCCTTCTAATTGATTAAAACCATCTTGTGAAGTTTTTAAATCATAGATTGCATTACTTAAATTCAAATATGCTGTTTGTAATTCTTGATTATCACCAGTTTCTAATAAACTAGCAGCATTAGTTATTTCAGTCTTTAATTTTTGATAACTTGTCTTTGTATAATCATCTTCATGATATCCATTAGCCTGGTCAATCAAATTAGCTAATTTTAATTTCCAGTCAGTTATAAAATCAAGTACTAAAGCTTGTAAACCGCCATATGAACTATTTGTTATCATATTAGCATTTCCACTTACAAAAGCATTATCCTGGAAACTTATTTTAATATCACTAACTTTTTGATCATGGCTTAATGCCTTACCAGTAAATGATAATTTTACTTTAGTATCGCTAACTTTAATTACTTGAGGTGTTAAACCTTCAGGAACATTAGCAAAAACAACTTTTTTACTGCTTACAAAGTCTTCTCCATTATCCCCAGTAAACATATCTCCAGTTAGATCAATCACCACTTCACCATTGATACTTCCATCATTAGCTTCATTTTCTGGTAAAGAACTTTGGCTATATGTCAACATTGGATCTTCAAAATTAACTCTTAAATTAACAGTTTTATTATTACTATCGATTGCTTCAGCAAATAACTGATCACTAAATGTTACTTGTAAATTATCAATACTAGCTAATATATCATGTTTATCTGCTTTACCTTCTAATGATAATGTTAAATTATGTTCATCTACCAGCTCAGTTTTCAACGTTAAACCACTAGGAATATTTTGGGCAGTGATCATTGTTTCATCAATTGAATTAAAAGTTGTATTTTTAACATTAACATTTATTACATCACTGATCGTTCCATCATTAGCTTCACTTTCATTAAATGTCTTCGTAGAAAAACTAATATTATCATCACTATAAATAGATGTATCTACATAATCACTGCTTGAAAATGCAGCAGCACTATCTTCACCCCATGATGATGGTGTATTGGACATATTAAAACTTAATGTTCCCCCTCTAATGATCTGTGAATAATCTAACCATGTTTGATTAAATTCTTGACCGTTTAAAGTTGCTGATTGAATATAAAAATTATCACTAGATACATTATTAGCTTCTATCGTAAATGTTTTACCATTTCCAACATCAAGAGTCATTTTTTCAAAGAAAGGTGTTCCAATTTGATATGTTGTATCACCTGGCGTTAATGGGAATAAGCCATTGCTGCTCCAACAAACATTGATGCCATAGTACCTGCATCATCATCCATTGTTTCCATTAATCCTTGAGGATCTAATTTATATACTTTTTCATAACGTGGTGGATTATATTCGCCCGTACCACTATAACGATTCCATGTTTCCTTAGTATATATTTGTCTGATCCAATATTGGGTCTTACTAGGTTTACCAGCATAGTTAAATAAATAAGGGGTATGTAAATCAATTTCATTCGTATTAGTATGTAACATAGCTTTACCATTATTTGGATCTTGTTCCCCAAATAAATATGATAGAGCTGTTAAAGCATTCTCTTTACCACCCATCGCATTCATCAAACCATTTACATCATTAGAATCCCACCAGGTATATTGCCATAAAGTTCCTTGATACAAACCATTATCACCATAACGTTCAGGATCAGCGCTCATCCAATTGCCATTTGCATCTTTAGGCCATAAAATACCCATATCACCAACAGCGTTTTCACGATATAAATTTAAATAATTAAATGATCTTTTTAAATACTTTTGATAATCATCTTCTTTACCTAATTGTTTTGCCAATAAAGCAATAGCCCAATCATCATAAGAAAATTCAACTGTTTTATCTACTCTACCAGGTACATATCCTAAAGCCTCAACTTCGCTGTTAACTGTTGCATCAGCAATTTCTTTGGCTTTTTGATAAGCTGGTAATAAATTTTCATAATCAATGTATCCCTTAGCTGCCCCATCAGCTAATAAAGCTACCGCATGTTCCGTTCTTACTGTTGGGACTGTTTGACTATCGATTCCCCAAGTTCCGATTCCTGTAGTCATAGTATCAGCTAAAGAACGAATAATGTCTTTATAAACATCTGGTACTACTAGACCGATCATTGGATATTTTCTAAAATCATCCCATAATGTCCATGAATCATAATGGACATAATCATTAGCCTCATAAACTTTACCATCAGTAGCCCGATAAGTATTACTTGTACTTGTCGCATTTACTGGTGTCATAAACATCCGATATAAATGGGTATAAAATAATTTTTTCAATGAACCATCAGGATCACTTTGAGCTGAGTTTTCGATTTTGATTTTTCCTAATACATCATTCCAAGCATCTTTAGCATCAGCTTTAACTTGATCAAAATCCCAATCTGGTATCTCATTATGCATATCAATTTTAGCCTGTTCACTGCTTACAGTTGAAAGACTAACTTTGATTCTAACTGGTTCGTTACTTTTAGCATCAAAATTCAAAATGACACCTAGATCATTTCCAGTTTGACTATCTTTATCATAAAGCCGACTACCATTCCATGTTTTAAATGAACTTACTTTTTGTTGCGTTTCTAAATAAAAATATAGTGTATATTTTCCATGACCACTAACATTTTTTCCACTAAAACGACCACTTATTGCAGTAAAATCATCATTAGAATCATCAATTTCCATCACTGCATTACGAATATCTGTGCCGTGATATGTATAGTTCAAATCAACTAATAGTGATACACTGCCATCTTCAGGAAAAGTGTATTGATGAAAGCCCGTTCTAATTGCACTTGTCATTTCTGCTTTAATTTTTCCTAAGCTTTCATTATCAACAGCGTTTTCATCACTACCTGTTTTAGGTGTTAATTCTACTTCATAATATCCTGGTGTTGCACTTTCTTGATCATGTGAGTACAACATTGCTTTACTGCTCGCTTCAGGACGTCTTGTATAATTTACATAAGTCGGTGTAATTAAAACATCACCACCAGCACCTTGTCCACCTACGCCTTCAACTCGAGTATGTGAAAATCCGGCAATTCTGTTTTTACTATAGTCATATCCCGCATGATCATCATTAGTATGGGGATAAGTATCCGGACTAAGTTTTACTAACCCATAAGGAACAACACTACCAGGAAATTGTTGTCCATAGTCGACATCAGTTCCCACAAAAGGATCAACATATTGAGTGTAATCTTCGTCATCTGTACTTTCCTTTGCCATAACCGGAATATAGCTAGTAATCATTGTCACGACTAAAGCAATAATTGCTAGTTTTTTAAATTTTTTCATCGTATCCTCCTTTATATTTTTAATCTGATCTTCCTGATATATCAATTTTATCATGAGACATATCTTTAAATAAGGTAGTAAATTTGTAACTTTTTTTTACAAAAATAAGCAATTAATTAATTTATTTGAGATAATTTTTATATTGAGAAAGATAAAAAGATTATTAATAGGAATAAAAAATTCTATACTTAATCAATCAGTAACTCTTCATCCTCATTATTTTTAATCAAGATCATCGTTGCAATAAAGGAAGCAATCGGTACTGTTAAAACGATTCCTAAAGTCCCCGCAATTCCTTGAGCAAATTCAATTGCAATATAATTAGAATTCAATAGCTGTAAAGTATCGACATTATATGAAAATAACACTAATAACGATATAAAAGCACTTCCCGTAAAAGCCAAAATCAATGTATTAGTCATTGTTCCGATCATATCCTTACCAATTTCAATCCCCGAATTAAACAACTCTTTTCGCGTTAAATTAGGCTGATGATGATATACCTCGTATAACGATGAAACAATTGACATCCCAACATCCATGATTGCTCCTAATGAAGAAATTAAAATTCCCGCAAATAATATTTCTTTGATCTGTAAATTAGTCGCTCTTGTAATCAAGACCAAACTTTCAGCTTCATTACTACTAAAACCATTAATACTTAAAATAAGCGACATCAAATAAAAACATCCTGCACTTAAAACAACGCCTAAGATCGTTGAAATTATTGCTCCATAAGTTTTTTTAGATCTACCATTCAACAACATTAAAGTTACGATCGTTGAAAGAATCACACAAATCACACTCATAAATACGGGCGGATAACCAGAAAATACCGTTGGTAATAAAAAGAAGATAACTAAATATAAAGTATAAGCTAAACCAATAATTGATTTTACCCCTTTTCCTTTACCTATCGTAATAACGGCCATAAATAAGATCAATGTAAATATGATCATTCCTAAACTACGATCAAAATTATAAACCGTATAATACGCATCAATTCCATCTGGTTCATCAGCCGAAATAATAACTTTAGTTCCCACTTTAACTTCAATGTTGTGAGTAGCCGTTAAATAGTTATCCATCGTCACCGTCTTTCCTTTGTTTTTTCCTGCTAAGATTTCAACTTTAACAACCTGCTTACCAAGATTAATTTTTAACTCTTCATCGTATTCGATACTACTGCTAGTCACTTCAACAACTTCTCCCTTAACAAAATCAGTAGTATCATTATTAACTCTTGAATAATCTTTTTTTAAATAATTATTAAATAATAATGAGACTATCATCGTCAATAAAATAACTATTATTACAATTTTATTTTCTTTCAATTCCTTAATAAACTTTTCCATGTATTACCTCTAAAAATATAGTGGTAATATCATTACCACTATATCTGTCTAATTCTCTTGATTATTTTTTCTTGATTTAAATGCAATCACTGAACATCCTAAAGCTGTAAATAGCAATGTTCCATAAGCTAATAGATCATTATTATCACCGGTAGCTACTTTATCACCTTTTTTAACAGATGTACTTGTTGCTGGTTTTGTCGTTGTGTTTTCAACTTTATTAGTTTCATTCATTACCATACTTTCAAGAACTTTACTTAATGTTGTTTGAGCATCAGTAACTTGTTCTTCGGTTGCATTTTCATTTTCTAAAACTTCACGTGCTGAATTTATGGTATTTTGTAATAGGTTCCAGCTTGCTTCACTATAATTTTCGCGTTTTAAACTTTCAGCTTGTTTAATTAAATCATTCAAAAGATCTTTATTAGGGATCAATCTTAAATCAATGTATGCTCTTACTAAAGCTTCTTGCGTTTTTGTAATTTCATCCTGCATTGCATTTTCATCAGCTAACACTTCTTTTGCTTTTTCGCAAGCTGGTAACATTGCCTGCCAAGTAGTTGACGTATATTTAGTTTCATCTAATCCCTCGATCGTTGTTACTATTTTTTGTAAAGCTTCTTTATCACCTTTTTTGAAATCTAGGAAATGCATGATGTAAGCC
Source organism: Clostridiales bacterium VE202-01 (assembly GCA_000508865.1). Classification (GTDB taxonomy): domain Bacteria; phylum Bacillota_I; class Bacilli_A; order Erysipelotrichales; family Coprobacillaceae; genus Thomasclavelia. The sequence goes on along the minus strand of BAHP02000042.1, from coordinate 53,573 downwards.
AAACGTGTTCCGGCATCATCGACTTGTTCTTGAGTAGCATTAGGATCATTATAAACATCTTTAGCATTAGCAAGAGCTGCCATAAATTCATTTGCTACTACGGGAACTAAAGCATCGATATCAGTTTGACTGATCTTATCAGCTTCTTCAATAGCAATTTTCAAGAACGCTTTATCAGCTGCTGTTGCAACAGTTTTATTAATTGTAAAAGTATCTAATGTTGCCCAATTATCACTATTAGCATCATATAAATAAGTTGTTACTTTAAATTGATCATCACTTACTTCAATATTTGAAATCGAACGTTGTTTAGATTGATCCATCTTAGCCACGAATTCTGTACTAATATTAGTTTTAATATTATAATACTTACTTCCTGAAGCTGAATTTGCGGTTACATATAAGATACCATCAGGATCAGTTACACTATCAAGGTTACTTGTATCAGTAACTACCTGCATTCCTTTCATGATATTACTGCGAACATAAACATGGTCATGTCCCATTAAAACAACATCAATTCCTAAATCATCAAATACTGGTGTTAATTCTTCACGACGTTGTAAAATATCACTTTCAACCGCATGACTAGCTACTGAATATACTGAATGGTGGAAGACCACGATTTTCCAACGAACATTTGGATTAGCATTGATTGCTTCTTCCATAAATGCTTTATGTTGAGCTGTTGACATATTATTGGTATTAATATCCATGAATAAAGTATTATTGTAAACATACCAATAATCACTTCCAGCAGTAGTAGCACCTTTATCACTAACATTTGGCAAATTGAAATGTTGTGAGTAAGCATTTGAACTTGAATCATGGTTACCAATAGTTGTTGCCTGAGGAACATTGGTAAGTTCTTCATGTTCTAAATAACCACTATATTGAGACTCGCTGCTAGCTGTATTTACCTGGTCACCAGCTGATAAAATGAAGTTTGGATTGAATTTATCAACAGAATCTTCTAACGTTTTACCCCAACCTTCAGTATCACTTGCTTCATTTCCACTAGCACCAATTTGGGGATCTCCGGCAAAGACAAAGTTATAACTTCCATCAAAATCCTTTGTTGTAAAATCATAAATTTGACTTACTTTATCACCATTTACGATACGATATACATATTTAGTATTTTCTTCTAGATTTGTTATAGTTGCCTGATTGTAGTAGAAACCATTATCATTTGATTGATCACTAGTAGCATTGATTGAAACAAACTCACTTGGGAATTCACCATTGATCATCGCTCCAGCTTTAGCTAATTGAACCACTCCAGCTTCACTAATATTTGCATACCAGGTAAGATTCATTTCTGATTCGTTTTCACCAACTGTTAAGTTAAGAGCTTTTTGTTCAACTTCTACTTCTGGTTCCCCATAATTCATTTGTAAATTAGCAAATTCTAAATACATATCAGAACTGCTGGATCTTCCCTGATGAAGTTCTACAGCAATAACATTTTCACCAGTTTTTAAAACAGCTGTTAATTGTTCTTTAGTTAGATTGATTTCACCTGTTTTTGGTGTGCTGGCATTAGAACCCCCATAAGACATATTTGAATCAAAACCACCAGCTGGTTCATCAAATGCGGCTACTTTTACCCCATTGATATAAACGATAGCTGCATCATCGTAATAAAGATTACCAGTAATTGAAGATAGATTATCTAAACTATCAATATTTACTGTTGTTCTAAAAAAGAATGCTGGAATGTCGTCATTAGTACCTTCAATATATTGATTTAACAATACTGTTGGTGTAAAGTTACCACCTAAACTAGCTAATTGACCATTTTTAGCACCAAATTTACCAGCCGCACTTTTCCAGTCAGCATCTTGATAATCAGCTTTAGTCCAGGCAGTGCGATCTGTAGTGCTACCAGGATCAACATTGTTATCTAAATATTTCCATGTTGTTGAAGCATTGATCAAATTAACTGCTTCAGTTGTTTTTACAGTATCAGCATATGTAGGTAATACCTGGTAATTGTTGGCTACATAACCGGTACCCATTAATAATGCTAAAGTTGCCATTGAAACTTTTAATGCTTTATTCTTTTGTTTTTTCATTTCCATTTCTCCTTGTAAAATTTTTACAGGCACATCTTAGCACTCAAAAATCCAGCAAACAATAGACTTTACTAACACTTAATTATTTTAACTTAATCTTAAAACAAAGAAAAAAATGTTATCCTAAAAATAACATTTCTTTAACAAATTACATAAATAAACATAAAATGATCGGTAAAAACATCGCCGGTAAATAATTCATCAATTTTAATTTCGTAATCCCTAATAAATTAAGTCCTGTTGCGATAATAACTAAAGATCCCACACAAGTCATCTCATTAATTACAGTCGTACTTAACAGGGGCGCAGCAGCTATCGCTAAAAGCGTCAATCCCCCTTGATAGACTAAAACAAATCCCGCTGACAACAATACCCCGATTCCTAAAGTCGAAGCAAAAATGATAGATGAACAAAAATCTAAAGTCGATTTAGTAAATAACATTGTATTATCACCTAAAAGACCGGCATTCATGGCCCCTACGATCGTCATTGAACCAATACAAAACAATAAACTAGCTGTAATAAAGCCCTGAGAAATACTATTCTCACTATTTTTCTTTGTAAACCGGTTTTCAATCTTTCTAACCCCACTATTAACATGTTTATCAATATCAACAGCCTCACCGATCAAAGTTCCTAAAACCATGGAAATAATCATCACTAGCGTATCTTCACCTTTAAAAGCACCACTAATCCCAATAAAAAGCGTACATAATCCTAATGCTTTCATCAACGCATCGCCAACTCGTTTAGGAATCCCCTTTTTTATCAATAAGCCAATACTTGCGCCAATAATAACCGCAGCTGTATTTACAATCGTTCCTATCATTTATTATCTCCTAAAATACTTGCAATCTCATCTTTAACTTCAAATAAAGACGGTAAAGTTTTATATGTAAGGGCTAAAATTTCCGGTCCATTAACAACGAGATCCGGTACACAAATAACTGGTATTCCTGCATTATGGCTAGCCATAATACCATTACAAGAATCCTCTAATACTAATGCCTCATCATTACTAATATTAAAATGTTTTAATACTCTTAAAAACAATTCTGGGTTAGGTTTACCATGAAGCACCGCATCACCGCCAATCACAAAATCAAACTCATTTTCCATCTTTGATAACTCTAAATACTCATTGATCAAATCAATTGACGATGACGAAGCCACCGCAATTTTAATTCCCATTTCTTTTAAATAAGCTACCAGCTCTTTCAAACCCTTTTTGATCGGTAAGCCATATTCATAAAAATACTCCATTTTTAACTTCTTTGCTAAATCTCTGATCTCAAATACTGGATAATCATCACCAAACTTAGCCCTAACTTTAAGAACATGATCATGAACATTCATCCCTATCAATCCCATCTGAAATTCATCATCAACTATATAACCATACTTTTTAGCTGCTGTTTTAAAACACTTTGCCCCAATCGGTTCAGTATCAAACATCAACCCATCCATATCAAATATTACTACTTTTAACTCCATTTCCATCCTCCACAACAAAAGAGCGTATATACGCTCTTTTATCTTACTACATTATTTTAAATAAAACAATTATCACTAATTCTTTAAATGAATAACTTGTTAATTCCTCATTAGATAAGGTACAACTTTTGGCACTAACCATATTGATAACGTTACTGTTCAAAAACTATTCGTAACAATTCCTCATTAGATAAGGTGCAACCTTTTCCTATAAAGGAAAAGAAATCCTTCCTATGGCAAAAGTAACAATTCCTCATTAGATAAGGTGCAACTTTTTGAAAGAAAGGAGCAGATCATGAAAACAAATAGTAACAATTCCTCATTAGATAAGGTACAACATACAGAAACATTGAAAAACAAAAACAGATTATGCTGGTAACAATTCCTCATTAGATAAGGTGCAACAGAGCTTTACCATTTGCTGAAAAAAGATTTGAAAAAAGTTACAATTCCTCATTAGATAAGGTGCAACGGGCGTATCCCGTTCTTAAGTGAGTACGAAAACATTATGGTAACAATTCCTCATTAGATAAGGTGCAACAACTTGGATGAAAAGTTTAGAATAATACCTTGTAATCGTAACAATTCCTCATTAGATAAGGTGCAACTTAAAATAAAAAGCAGGAACTTATTCCTGCTTAATTTGTAACAATTCCTCATTAGATAAGGTGCAACAACTATATTTACTAGCTATTTCTTATATCTTACTATAAATTTAACTATTTTTAAACATTTTATGAGTGTTTTTTGCGGTCAATCTCTAAATTACTTATTTATGTATAAGTGTTGTGTATCATAGGGTTTGAGCATTTTTTGTGTTTTTAATGAACATCTTTAAAAGATTGACTGTATTTTTTGTTTATTTTTGATGATTTTTAGTTATTTTTAATTATAAAATTGCTCAAAAGTCTTGATGGATATAGGATTTAGATTGACCACAAAATATTACTCTAAACTCATTACTAAATAATATACGCACTCTCGTTTGTTATTTTTAATAAAATAAGTATTTGCTAATTCCTTTAATTTAAATAACCTATTAATTCTTCAACCAGTTGATACACAGTGTTCCCTGGAGAACATTTTGAGGGAGAAAGACTTGGTTTATAATTACTCATAAGTCTTTTAGAATTTCCTATAGCATTTTTAACACTTCCAACTTCACTACAAAATTTATAAATATTTGGATCATTTTTTTGATAATTATGATTATATCCATAATCATTATATATTTCTGTCATTTTTTGAAATAATACCTTCCGTGAAAGTGCACTATCTATATAACAAAAATGTAATAATAGCCATAATTCAAAACATTCATTACTCCATGCTACCTTATATTCCTTTGATTCAGCTTCATTGATTGCTTTATCAAATTGTTCAAAATCATCTTTATCAAATACTATCCATATATTCTCATATATTATTTTTGCTTCCTTAACTCTTTTTTCAACAATATTTACTAATGATGTTGTATTTTGACCTTCACCAATAACATCAATAATTGGGATAGATTCTATTTTAATTTGACCACCTATTTTTTTCTGAATTTTTGTATTTAAACCATTAAAATAATTTGGTTCAGTTTCCTTACCTTCACAAATTATCAAATAAGAATGAGCATGCGGCTGCCTATTTTCAAATTTTCTTTTTCGTCTTTCGGCTCTCTTTTTCTTAAATATATCATCCTTCCCCATTATCTTCACTCCCTATTTCAAAATCCTTTAAATACGGTATTCCTCCATAAACACCACCCAAATAATCTTTTTCAAAAGACGCATCATTTCTTATTTTAAATTCAGCTAAAGAATACAATTTTGATATACCATATTGATCTTTTTGAGTAAACCATATTTGATCTCTTCTAAAAAATTTATTACTCAATAAAGTAACATCATGTGTAGTATATATCAACTGCGCACCAGTACTACTGTTATTAAACATATCAATAATAAACTTAAGCAACAATGGATGCAGTTTAATATTTAATTCATCAAAAAAAAGAGCTTGTCCACTAGCTATTACTACTTTAATTAAAGCATATAAAGCTAAACTTTTAACAGTACCAGCAGATTCATTATCTATATCTAGTTTATATTCATTATTATCTAATCCCCTATGATAAGTATAAATACTTACTTTATCTTTATCTTTCCTATATTTAATATCACTTATTCCAGATTCAATTGCTTCTAAATATTGTAATAAATTATCTTTTTCATTATCAATAAATGTAATCAAAACATCTTCTAATAAATAAGAATACAAATCATCAAACTCATCACAAAAAACAAGAACTTTAATAATGCTATTATAAACATCATTAAATAACTTATTTTTTAATTTAAGTCGATTAAAAAAAGATAACACTAAAACATCATTATCAATTTCATTTATATATTTATGACACTCTTTTTTTATTGACGAACCTAATTCAATATTATCACTACTTCTTTCAAAAATTATCTTTTTTCGATTAGTTTCTAATGATGTTTGATATAACCATTCATAATTTATGCATTGATCATTATAACAATATCCATATTGATACTCCTTATCACCAATAATAAAAATTAATTCAAACTCTGTATCTTCTTTTTCTTTGCAAAAAGCATATGGCTGATAATACTTTTTCAAAACACCATTACTATTTATTTCTTCAAAAGATTCATTATTTGCATTACTAAAAGAATCCCTAATAATTTTCCGAAAAAATCTAAATGCCATCAATATATTACTTTTACCACTTGCATTAGCACCATATATTGACATAACCTTTAAAAACTTTTCTTTATTTGGAACAAAAATTAAATTATCACTATGTTCTTTATAAGCATTAACTGCACTCCAATCTAAAATATTTTCATTCTTAAATGACATAAAATTTTTTACTGTAAATTGCACAAGCATAAAACTCACCATCCTACACCTCCAATATAGCATATTTATTATTTTATAACAATTTTTTTGAGAAATTTACACAAATATGTCATTAAAAATCATTTAATAATTATAAAACACAAAAAAATAGTCAACATATTTTGACTCGATATCTAAATTAGTGTGGGTCGACCCTAGGTATAAAGTTTCATGGGGTCGGCTTTTTTTGTACTTTAAACTTTCGTGGGGTACTCTTATAGTATGAAAAAATCCTTTCATGATATGATTGTTTTTGCAGATACAACCATATTTGAAAGGAGAGTGTTATCTCATGGATTATGATACTATAAATTTATTGGGTTTACAACCTGACGATATTCAAGATATCAATATTGTTAGATCTCACGATATTATAAACATTAATATTACTTTAACTAAAAAGATTAAATCCTGCCCCTGTTGCAGTAGTTTGAATGCTAATGTTAAAGACTATAAATCAAAGAAAATTACTCATTCTATTTTCAACACTAATAAAACCGTCATCAATTACAGATGTAGAAGATTTATATGTAAAGACTGTCACAAAAACTTTAAAAAACAGATAATAATTAAATAAAATGGTTGTTTCGGCATATTAAAAGTATCATTCTTGACCCCACGGTATTGAATGATACTTTTTCAACTATAAACAGAAGTGGGGTCACCAAAACCCCACTTTATTTTAGAGTCTCATTTTTTAAAACCCCACGGAAATTTAGAGACCCTTTTGACTATCTAATACATTAACTATAAATAATTTAATACCTAATTACATAACTAACTACAACTCTTAAAATTTATAACTCTATTTTTATACAATCCAATGATCATATATATGATTCCTCATTAGATAAGGTGCAACTATATTTTTTGAAGATAAGGTTATCATTATGCATAATAAGTAACAATTCCTCATTAGATAAGGTACAACATTGATGAAAAAATCGCAATGTATGAAGCAGAAAACAGTAACAATTCCTCATTAGATAAGGTACAACTGGAGGGGATAATTCCTCCAAAAAGATTTGAGAATTATGTAACAATTCCTCATTAGATAAGGTACAACTTTCCGAAGATATTGCATGGTGTTAAAGAATTTGCGTAACAATTCCTCATTAGATAAGGTACAACTATTGTACGGAAAAGTGCTGTTGGTCATGAAATTGTAAAGGATATCTATTGGTAACAATTCCTCATTAGATAAGGTACAACATACTAGGTGATAGAAGCCTAGTGTATACCAAGTTTTAGTAACAATTCCTCATTAGATAAGGTACAACTTCGAATAAAGGGATACTATCCTTTCTTAGACAAAGAAAGCTAAGTAACAATTCCTCATTAGATAAGGTACAACTGTTGCCAATGGTTATTGAGTACAACAAAAGTAATTTAAGTAACAATTCCTCATTAGATAAGGTACAACAACTATATTTACTAGCTATTTCTTATATCTTACTATAAATTTAACTATTTTTAAACATTTTATGAGTGTTTTTTGCGGTCAATCTCAAAATTAATTATTTGTGTGTAAGTGTTGTGTATCATAGGGTTTGAGCATTTTTTGTGTTTTTAATGAACATCTTGAAAAGATTGACTGTGTTTTTTGTTTATTTTTGATGATTTTTAGTTATTTTATGATTATAAAATTGCTCAAAAGTCTTGATGGATATAGGGTTTAGATTGACCGCAAAATATTTACTCTATAACTTCAAACATGCCAAATCCCTGGGATGTTTTTTCTCCTAAACCAACATAATATAAAAATTCTAAATATTCTTTTTTTCCCTGCAACATATAGTTACCATGCCAAGCAGTTATATATGTATTTTTATAATTAGTTACATATTTATCTTTTGCATTAACATTTATTAATTTGATTTTGATATCATCTGGAATTATTCCATAGTATGCTTTGTATTTCTTTTTAAATAGGTTATTTATTCTGTCTAAAAAGTCTTTTTCTAGGGGATTGAAATAGTGGGTATGTTTTTTGTTTTCTTCAAGAATTGTTTCTCTTACTACTATTGGTGATAATAGTTTTATTTTTATTTGTTCTTTATTGTTGTAGAGAAATACTTGATATTTGGTTAAAATTATGTTTTGATTTTGAAGTTTGTAATTAGTATGTTTATTTAGAATGTTTAAAAGATAATGATCGAATTTGGTATCTATACTGGCGATATCTAAGATGAGAGTGTTTTCGAATATTATTTCATGATTTTTTATTGTTTGTTTAGGTGAGTATAGTTTACTATATGTAAATAATTTATATTTCTTTGTTTCTCCATAACCAAAGTTATGCAGAAATTCAGCGTATTCTTTATTTTCTTTAGTAAATAGAAGATAAATGAATCTTTGGATATCTTCGTGATAATTTAGTCTTAATTTTAGGGGCTTGTTTAATTTAAAAAATAATTTATATCTCATATTACTCCTTTTCATATTAGATTGGAATGGTTTTTTACCATTCCAATCTGTTCTTTAGAAACATATTTTAACGACTCTAATTCATAGAAACAGATACTATCATAACTAACATCAATTATTTTATCTAAATCTTTTTTTAACTTATTTAGTTTACTTTCTGTAATATAACCTTCAAACACTGAGTTTTGAACTGCAAACAAATACTTCTTAAATACTTTTCTCACTTTACCTACTCTTTTATGATGAACATCATATACTGCAATAATATACATAATAGTTACATCCTATATTTAAAGGGTTCATATTCTTCATCGTATTTAAAATACCTTAATAGTTTTAATACTTCCTGCTGTAGTATTTCCTGGTAACTTACTTTTTTGTTATTGATCGTTATTGTACTGCTTAGTTTTTTATTTAACTGATCAATAAAAAGATATTTACCTTCTTTATTAAGAAATACTCCATTATTTCTTTTTTCGAAATGAACCTTAGCATCAATGATTCTTTTATTTATTAATGAAAATATTACTTTATCAACAAGAATAGGTTTAATTATTTCTGAGATATCAAGATTTAGATTTTCATATCTACGCATTGCTGAATGTAAATAAGAAATTCTAATATCTAGTTTTGTTTTATATATTTCATTAGCTATTTTTTGATATATTATGGTATTACCAAAACTGATCATTGCATTAAGTGCGTCTTTAGGGGGTCTTCTTGTTCTTTTAGTGAATTTGAATTCTGAGTTACTTAGAATTATATTATAACTACTATAATATAATTCTCTCATTCTGGCTTCTTGTAGTAATAATATTTCTAATGTTTTAGCTGCTTTCATTTCTTGTTTACATATTTTTAAATCATCAATTATTTTATCTAATTGAATATCATCATTATGCTTATTATAGTATTTTAGGTTTGAGATAATGTTTGTAGTTCCACTATCGATAATTTTTTTAGCTATTTCTAGTCTTTTTGCTTTATTGATATAGTTTTCAACTTGTTTTATTAGTATTGAGGCTGATTTATGATAATTAATAGGTATAAAAGATCCAATATAATGATCATATTGATCAAATAATGAAACTCTTATATTATGTTGATTTAAAGTTTTGAAAAAGTTACTAGAAAAAATAGTTTGTGAATATATATTGATGTGTTCGGTTACTTCAGCTGGAATTTCTATTTTTTTATTTTCGTTTTCAAATAAGATTGAATAATCTTTTTTGGTAAGAATACCATCATTGATAATATGGTATTCGTTATTTTCTTTTTTGATAGCTGATTTATACCAGCGATTATATTTAGTTCTATTTTCTTGTTTATTTTTCTTTGCTTTAACAGTATTATCTTCTTTAACAAAATAATAGCCTAACATTCTTTTTGATAAATAATGAGTGATTGAAGTTTTATTTTGATTTATTTCTAATTTATATTTGTCTTTTAAGCATTTTGATATATCATTTATTAAAGTTATACCATCATCTTTATTATTAATAAATATATAAATATTATCACAGTAACGAATATAGTTATATTCAAGATATTGTCTATCTAAATCCATTAAATAAAGGTTACTAATTACAGGACTTATTGAAGAACCTGTAATTAATCCTTTATTTTTTCTTTTGATTTTTCCATCTTTTTGAATTAGACAATTTTGATATTTCATGATTAAAGATATTAAAACTTTATCATCAATAATATCAAATAACATCTTTGATAATAAATCATGATCAATATTTTCAAAATACTTTTTTATATCTATTTCAACAATATATTCATAACCTTCCTCAATTAATTCTAATCCCTTTCTAATTACATCTATCGTTCCTTTTCCTTTACGAAAACTATAATTATTATCACTTAATAAACAATCTAATTTATCTTGTAATATTAAAGACACTGCTTTTTGAATAAAATTATCAATAATCGTAAATTTATATATTTCTCTTACTTTTCCTTTTTTAGAAAGTAACTCATATACTTGAACAATATTAGGTTCATATGTACCTAAAACAAGCTGATTTTCAATATCTTGCCAATTAAGAATCAAATATTCTTTTAACTGCGATAACATTACTCCATCTATCCCACTAGAATAGTTACGCTTCATTAACTCTAAATAAGCTTTTTTTAGATTACTTTCACTCAATATTTCTTTTAACATGTTACCTATCATATTTTCGTTTAATCCAACAATACATACCCCAACTAATAAAAGCCGTTAAGATAATCATTATAAATGTAAAACTATACTTACAAATAATTAGTAAAATATTTTCATTTTTAAATATCTTAGTAATTAATCCATTAAAATCATAATCAATTGAAACTGTATCATAACCATATGTAAAAATAACTATTAACAATGAGATAACTGCAAAAATCAAAGCATACTTATTAAACTTGTTATCCTGATTAGCGTTAGTTCCTGTATATAAACCATCTAATTGTTCTTTTAATTCTCTTTTTTCTTCATCGATATACATTGCTTTTGTAAGCATATTGTAGATCTCTACGCCCTGCTCTTCTGGTGTTACTTCAAAAAATAATAATTGGTTTTGAAAAGAAATATATTTTTCTTGTAAATTTAATAAATTATTAATTGTTTTTTGATCAATTTTTTATTATCACTTTCTAGACCTTTTGTAAGTACAGTTGCAAAGTTTTGAAATAGAATTATCGAAGCTCGTTGTGCCTGCACCAATATAGCCATTTCAACATATAATGTTAAAAATGCATTAATTACATGATCAGGACAGCTAAAGCTAGCTAATCCAATTAATGAATGATGAGTTACAGCATGAATTGTTCCATAATCAATCCAGCGTGTATATAAACTTTTTGCTAATAACTCTTGAATCATATCTTCTGACTGACATGTACTATCACTAGAATCTATATATATTAGAGCATATAACTCTTTAGCTATATCATAATCAACTTGATAAGCATATTTCGTTTCTCCCGCATACCTCATAAATAATTTATTTTCAGGACATGGATATCGAGAGTCATAAACTTTTTTTGATATTTTATTAATTATTTCATCAGATTTGATAAAGGAACATGTAAACATTCGATCACCAAGAACTGATTCTATTAAATATGTGTTTTCATCTATTAGATTCTTTTTATTAGATGTGATTTTTTTATCACCTTCATCATGTTTGCTTGGATAAGTCAACAAATCTTTAATCGGATCAAGAATTTTTGTAAGACTGATTTTCATTACATTTTTTTTAGATCTTGTATTTTCAAATAGTTTATAAAAATTTTCTTCAGTAGTATGCCTCTCATTTCCATCATCAAATTCTATTGCCCAATAAAAAGCACATGGATTACTTGATTCAGTTAAATTAGGAGGAGTAACTCGACGTGTAAATTCATTAATCAATTTAATATCTTCAATCTTATCATATTCATGATTTTCTGTTTCTAATACCATTACTGCAATATTAGTATTAAATACTTTTAATCGAATTGCATTTAATAACAAAGTATATTCCTGTACGCTACTTCCTTTTCCTACTTGAATATGTAATTTTGCTTTATTTCTAATTTTTTCAGGTTTAAATACATAGTTATCTACTATTCTTAAATTATCTTTTTCACTATCATTTAATTCAAATCCATAAATAGCATCTAAACAAGAACGATTAAAATATTGCATCTTATTATAAAATTGTTCAAATTCTGCTTTAGTTGTAAATATTTCCTTATAATCATTATAAGAATCAAGACATTTATCATTCACATTAGCATTAACCCAAGCATCATTATCTCTTAAAATATTATTTAAAAATTTTTTTGTTTCATATTCCTTAAAATATGATTTATTCTTTTTGCTCTTTTCTTTTTTTATCAATCTAAATGGAAAAATAAATGTATGATAACTATATACTACTTTGTTCTTCTCAATAACTGTTTTATCATCTTCAATAATTTTTTCAACATCATATTCATTTAAATATCTAAAAATTCCCTTATATTTAGATAGTCTATTTTTCTTAAATTCACTATCAACTTTCAATTTTTCTAAAGAACAGATATTAGATCTTAATTCTGATTTTTTTAATTCTATAAATTCCTTAAATAAACTTGAGTTATTAATTATAATATTTTCATTATTTTTTAATAATTCATATAATTCTTCAGCATTATATATTTCATTAATCTTTTCAATTCTTTCACTACCCTCAAGCCATTTATCTGCATCATCATTTTTGATACATGCTTTTGCAGATATCTTATTTTCATTTTCATTTAAAATAATCTTTAATTCTTTCATTGTACTTTCCCTGCAGCCCTACTCTATAAAATATCCATACCCTACATTTGTTTTAGCCCCAATACCAAAATCTTTCATAATTTCTTTAAATAAATATATTTTATCAGCCTTTGTAATAGTTTTTTCTTTATCACCTATTTTTATTATAGAATCGTTTAAAATAAAATTAAATTTTATTTTAGTACCAGGTGCAAGTCGTAACATAGTAATAACATTAACTTCACCTAAAGTTAAAAGTTTTTCTTTTTGATGATGTGGTGCCAAATAATCTAATTTTAGAACATTCTTATTATTATAATCGCTAATAAACGAATCAATAAAGATGTCCTTCCCTGGTGTATTTTCATCACCAAAAATAGCTGTTTTTATTTTCTTTACAAATTCTTCTTTTTCATTATCATTAATATCTTTAATATTTAATTTAGCTAAAATATACTTATGATAACCGAAAGCGCTGGCAAGTTTACCTTTTAATGAAGAGCCAGGAATATATGGTAAACCAGTTACGTAATCAAAATTAAATCCTAATGATATTTCTCCTTTGATATTAGCTTTATGATTATTACCGATTCCAATTAATAAACCAGGATATTCAACTTTCATTTCAAATGACGAAAGTATATCTTGAAGGGGTTGTAAAAATCTATCTTCTCGATAACGATGCTTTACTATATCGTCATTATTTTTACTTATTATCGTTGTTATCATATTGTTTTCGATTATTTTTTCTTCTTTATCATCAATAGCTATATTTTTTAAAAAATCATAATATGATTTATTGAAAAAATAGTTCATGTTTGAAATCGTCATTTTAATCATTCCCTTCATTTTTAGGAGTTTTATTCTTTGATGGATCTTCTTCAAACAGATTAAGAGTCAGCTTAATTGCAATAGCAGCATCTAATACCTCCTGCTTTACAATTTTATTATTCTGTACACATTCAAATAAATCATATTTTTTTATTTCCTGATATTCTTTTTCACTATTTTTATCTTTTTTTATAATATAACAAATCAATTTCATTAATTCTTGACGCTTTACATTAGAACTACCATTATCACTAAAAAAAGCAATAGCTGATAACAAACTTCCCATGCTAACAGCTGCTCCAAAAGAAGCGATTTGTGCTTGATAATTTCCTTGTAATTTATTATCTTTAATGAGTTCAGAATTTTTTACTGCTTCATATGCAATCGGTAAATATCTATTTATTCTACTCTTTGACATCATCATCACCGCCTTCTTTAAATACAGTTACTTTAGTAAGTCCATAACCAATTGAAGCATTACCACCAAACTGGACAATTTTATTATTAACAGCTTCATTAAATTTTTTAAGTACTTCATCTTCTTCACAGCTAACACAAACAAAGAAAAGGGAATGATGCGGAACATATTCTTCATACCAGATATTTTCAGAAATACCGTTATCTAAAACATTTCTTGCGACAACTGGTAATGAAATATCTTTTATTTTATCATGTGGCATAATAACAAGATTATTTGCTGTATCAGGAGCAATCTGCTTAAATAATTTTTTGATTTCGTCATCTTTTAAATTATCATCGATTTTTATTTCTTCTACGGTAATATTACCATTAGCAACTTTATAAGATTTATTTTCATCCAACTTATCTACATCTAAATTGTATTTTATTTTCATAACCTCACACATTTCAATAAATCTTTCTAACATTTTTTTAGTAGTAACCAATGAATATGGCACCTTACCGACTTCATTACGCATTGTCACCCCTAAACATTCACCACTATAAAATTTTAGTTTACCTGGCTTCTTTTTTTCATCTTTGTTTTGTTCAATTGGTTCGGAACCAAAAATATCTATTTCATCTTGTTTATTAATTTTAGAATTATCTTGTATAAATTGTCTAAAAGCCCCTTTTATTCCTGATGAATTAATCATTGGATAATTAGTAAGCGGGTCTTTTTCAACCTCATTATCAATAATATTATAATTAATATCTCCGTTACCTACATGTAGGTTAGTAATTGGTTCTAGTATGTATATAATACTTTTCATTAGTTATTTCCTCCTATTTTTATGATCTGATTAAATCCGATATTTTTTAAATTTTCATTTTCAAATAAATGCTCAAAATCTTGCTCTCTTGCTTCATTTACAAAGAAAACACTACCAGCACGAATAAAATTATATAATTCACTTTGCTCTAGCTTATGATAAAAATTATCTTTATCATAATTAGTTTTTAAACATCTAAAATTTCTTGTTTCCAAAAAAATCAGATCACAGCATTCATTTAATTTATTAGCATCTTCACAAGCTAAATCCGATAAAGCATAGTAATAAACACCATCATCGATCTTTAAAGTCTTTTTTATCGTTTCTTCTAAATTATCATTTTCTTTATACATAGTTAATTTAAATGCTGATTTCTCTGCACCTAGATAAACAACATCTGTTATCTTGTCATCCAAATTTAACTTTGTATCATCAAGTGTTACATAAAAACATAACTTATAATCTTTAAAAAACTTATACTCTTTTTTAAAGAAACCATCTTCATCTAAATAACGATTAATTCCTACTTTTACATGTGATTTAAAAATTTCACTATTTTCAATAACACTTAAATCATCTAAAAGTACATATGAATCACGATAATCATCTTCTTTTTTTAAATCTATTTTATCAATCAATTTAAAATCTCTTTCACTACTTCCATCCATTATTTTACAAACATCTTCTTGCAATCCTCTTAATTTAATTTTATTATTATCAAAACTACCATTAAAAGGGGTTTTAACTAATATCTGTTTTTTATTATTTTTTAAAAACATTGGACTAATCTTTTTAATAACTCCATATTCTAATTTATCATTACATGACATTATAAAACTACTTCTACCAATAAATTCTTTTTGCTTTTCAATTTGTTGAGCAGTTAATCCCTGACTACTAAAATTCTTATTTAACAAATTCATTCTTTTTAACACAAAATATCTCATCATCCCTAATAATGTTGTTTGTGTCGGTAAATTTTCTGATATTACAAAATAGTTATTGTAAATTCCCTTATTATTCCTACCAAATCCAAAACTTCTTTCATTTCCCAGGAAATAATATTCAATCGGCTCTAATTCTACACAATACTTACTCATTACTCTTGCCTCCTTTTTCAACTAAAAATTTAGCAAATCTTAACATACTTGATAATTCAGTATCTTCGTCTTTATTAAAATCATTTTTATTTATGGATTTAAAGCGATTACTCTCATTATCACTTTTAGCTTGAATAAACAAATCTGCAATATCTTCAATAAATTTTTGATAGTTATCCTGCATCGGATTACTATACATATTAGTAAAGAAATTGCTTATTTCTTTTTTATCCTTATTTTTTATTGCAATATTATATAAATCACGATAATTATCCATCAAATAGATTACAGAATTCGTACTGTCGTTTATTTTTTCAGACTCTTTATTAGAAAGATAATAGTTATTTATAAGATTTTTAAATTTCTTTAAAGTTTCTGTTTCATTACCAAAATTTAAAAACACTGATAACCCACTCGCTTTAGTTAAATTAATTGCTATGCCGTCTTTTTTCTTATTATCATCGCCTAGTTTTTTTGCTTTATCTAACATTTCTCTAGCCTGATCAAACGATTCATATAAAGGAAACTTTCTATAATTGATTGCAATTCCAAATGATATGCTAGCTCCTTCGATTTTTGATTTTTTAAAATTAACTCTAATTTTGTCACATAGATCTAAAATATTTTCATTACCATCTTTACTTATTATAGGTGCTAAAAACAATAAATCATCACCACCAGCATATATCGTTACACCACCATATTTTTTGATCAAAGCAGCTGATTTAGTCGTATAATCAACACAACTTTTAGAAAATTTTTTAACTTTTTCAGTATCATTACCCATATCATTAAATTTGTTTGTCATTCCATCACCATCTGCCTGTACTATTGCAAGATAGTTAGATATTTTATAATCTTTTTTATCTTTTATTCTGGCGATATCATCTACGGATTTGATTTGATTATCATTTTTTTCAAACAGAACCTGTGGTTTGATTTGGGTATTATTTCTTTTATCATCATTTATAGTTTTAAAAAAGTTTTTGATATAAATATTTTTAGCATCTGTTTTATCTTTATCATCAAGCTGATCACTTTCTTTAATTTTTATGCCATTAAATAAAGTTAAGAAATAATTTTCTTTTTCTTCATACACATAAGAATTGAACTGTTCAACATTATCTAATATCTCACTGATTTCAAGCATAATATTATTAATCTTCTTTGTCTTGATACAATGAATATTTACATATCTATTAACGAAGGTTTTAACCTCATCTCTACTAAAATATCTTTTAGGAAATTTATCGCTATCTATTCCAATAAATGTTTTGAATAATAAATTACCCATTCTTCTTTTAATCCTCTTTATCATCCTATTGATATCTAGATTTTCATCAGCAATAAAAATAATATGGTCAGGATAAGAACCTACTTCTTCACTAACATTATTCTTATCTTCAAAACTAGGTATTAATACATCACCATCATTTTGTTTTATTTCTAGAATTAATTGTTTAGCAAGATATGAAAATATATAGCTGGCAACCCACAATCCTCCTGGTGTTGAAGTCATACATAATGTTTTAACTATCGGTCCAATCGTTATCCCATAATACATTTCATTATCTTTCATTTTGGCTTTCCTCCAATCTAGTTAAAAAGTATTCACCTTCATAGTTGTCGTTGAATTTATTTTTAACATCCACCATATATAAAACCTTATTTAATCCTGCTATCTCAAAAAAATCGATAAAATTAAAGTCTTTTTGATTAGGCAATCTAGCCTCAATATTTATTTTGTTTCGATCAATTTTTTCTCCTTTATATTTTCTTTCTCTAAAACTTATTTTTGGATCAGCATTTTGTAAACTTATTAAAGCATTATTATTTACTATAATATATATTTCTTTATAGCTTTCTGTGACATGATAATGAAGCGGTGAAGGAAATCTTGATATTTCATCTTTTCCCACTTTTGCTTTAACATCAAAACTTTTCCAAAAACTCATTGTTTCTTTTCCATTTTTACGAGGAATTTTATTAAATTTATTACGATTTTCTTTAGTTTCCAAACTAAATTGATACAATTGTGCAAACCCTAATAACCCTCTTGTATAATATACTTTATTTGATGATCTACTATAATTATTAATAGTTTTTTCATTATCATGATACATTAAATTGTCAATATTATATTTTGCTAAATGAAGCCCTTGTTTCATAGCTTTTTTCTCATTAACAATATTATAACCATCTTGTTTAAAATACTTCTTCATGATTACTGAAGGAACATATTCATAATTAGAGTGAAGACCACTTTTGAGAATACGATTATATTCTGCAATTGCATTCAAAGCAACCGCATAATCAGCATCAATTTTACCGTTTTTTTCTTTATCCAATTCAAGTTTATATACTAAAACATTATTATCCTTAAAATGATTTGCTACTTTAAGTAAATTTTCTTCGATACTATTTTTATATTCCTGATCATCTATCTTAGAAACTCTAAAATTTCCATATCCCTTGCCTTGTTGTAGACCAAATGCTGTTACATCAATCAAAATTGGCATTAACTCTTTAATTTTATTTGCTAGTTGTTGATTAAAACATGTTATATTAATTTCAATTTTTTGGTAGAAAGAAGAACTATATTTTTTGTTATTTAAAACATAAACAGCATTACCATATTTGACCTTCATATTGACTTTGTTTTCTGCCATTATTCTCATTTTATAGTTCAATGCGATATGTTCCTTGTCAATCAACCACTTTTTATTCACCAGATTATCTACAACATTTTTTAACATTTCAGTTTCTGAACCTAATTTTTGTTCAGGATGCTTTTTCACCTCTTTTTCATAAGCAAGCCATGATAAAATAAAACGATCAAGCTTGGGTTTTAATTCTGTAGCTCTGATTGTTGCTCCATCATCATCTTGAAAATGAATCATTAGTGTAATTTGTTTTAAACTAAATTTTAACTTTATCATTTCCATATTTGTGCCCTCCTATATCTATATTTAACTACATTTCATTTTATTTTTCGCCCTTTTTATCAAATAAATTTAACTATTTTTTTTAATAACAAATATTTAATTTACATTTAAAACAAAAAGAACCTAAACTAGGTTCTTGCTACTAAAAAATACACTAAATTACAATTTATACTATAGTTGATATATACATTTTTATAACTCAATATCTATTAACCGCCTAAATAAAAGAATGATTCTTTCGCTTAATAAATAAACTAGTGTCGCTCCAATAAATCCAAATATAATATCATTAACATCAAAAAATCCTTTTAATGTAATAACCTGAATCAGTTCAAAACTAAAAATCACTAATATTAAACATAAATAAAATTTTCGGTGGTTTTGTAAATACGAAAAAGCGTCACGGGCCATTAGCCCAATTGGAAAATATGTAATCAATGAAGTTAGTATCATCTTCACTGTTCCAATTTTATAAAAAGGAACTAAATTACTGCAAAAAATAATTTTCTCTAGATAAGTTGATTCTTTTGGCGTAGCAGGTCCACTAGCTATGTATATAAAACTTAATAGCAAAAAAAGATAACTTAACAGCAGCCAGCGACTAATAATTTTTTTCATACAAACCTCCATTCCGCCTTCATCAATCGAACACAAATATATAATTTATGATTGATCTAGACATAACTTTCACATTTCATCCTTATATAAAACAATATAAGTTTTAAAAATATTATCATGATAATCCGTTAAATAAGTTCCATGATATTTAGCGACAATATCTTTAACAATTTCTAAACCATAGCCATGATTCAACTGATCTTTTTTTCTAGTTTTAAAATTATAAAGATTTGGATCTTCATGACAGCTGTTTTCAACTTTAATAATATACTGCTTTGTTTCAAACAATAATTCTGCTACTATATTTTTATTTTCATCGCTATTTTCAATCGCATTATTGATTAAATTCATAATTACTAATAGTAAATCGCCACTCATATCTTCATTAATTGATAAATCGTTGCTTCGAATTAAAAAATTAAAATCAGAGTAAGTTTGAATAAGATAATTGATATAAGCATCAATCAAAACATTTTTTGTGTAAATATTAGTTTTCTTCTCTAAAATTTTATCTGTTAATAAAGATATATAATCTAAAGACTTGGATATGTTATTTTGTATTAATAATTGTTGTAGAACGATCAGCTGATTATTATAATCATGCCTGATTTTACTTAAATATTCTTGATCATCTTTAATTTTTTTATAATAAAGTTTTAAAAAAGTCTTACTGAGATTATTTTGTTTAGTGACTTCTAACTGCTTTGTTGTAGTATTTAATATTGCAACAATAATCAATCCTAAAAAGCATAATATTCCAATCAAAAATAAGTTTAAAATATGATAAAAAGATAAGTCTTTAAGGCTAGAGATCGTTGCGATACTACAGAGTTCAATGAATAACATGATAAGCGCATAAGTAGAATAATAAATTGTATTTTTAGATTTAATTATAAATATGCCAAAACATGAATTATAAAATATACTAATGATCATTAAGGTTCCGATCCAGGAAAAAACTACTACTGTAATGTCATTAATATCTATTATAGAATTATTTGATCGATAAAAAACACTAACAATTACAAAAACCAGGTTATAAATGATCGTTATTAGAGAACTATTAAATGATATTTGTAATAAATTATCATGAGTTTGTAAGTAAAATATTATTGTTAAGAGTAAAAAAGTAATTGATCCAAATAAAAATAAACTATGAAAATAATAACAAAAAAATAAATATATAAATGTACTGAAAATTGCAATAAAAAATAATTTAATCTTATTTATTGAGTAAGCAAAAGTCTTTAAAAAAAGATACGATAAACACATAAAAATCAATAACTGTATTAAAAAATAAAATATATCAATCCCTTCTAACATGTAATAACTTCCTTTCTAATATTTTAATCTTTAATTCTGTACATCTCCTTCTTGAAACTGGAAGTTTGAAATCAAATATTCGTACCTCGCCATGACAACAATCTTTTGCATAATCAAGATTAATAATCGTATTACGACTTATTTGATAAAAACGGTTATCCAAAACTTTTTGAATATCTTTAAGATTTTTTTCTTTGATCGTTTGATTGGCCTGATTCAATAGATGAAAAGTAATATCACGTAAATTATAAGTTAAATATACTATCTCATCTAAATAGATAATTGCTTCTATTTGATTATTTATAATTGTAAGATACGGCTCATTTATTTCCTGATAATACTCATTAATAATTCTTTTCAAGCCTGATTTCAAATCATTTTTTAAGACAAAACCGATGACATTTTTACCAAATGCATCGATCATTTTATCAGAGTATGAAGTGATAAAAACAATATTTAAATCATAACTTCGTAACATTCTAGCAACCTTTAGACCATCAAGATCCGGCATATCAATATCTAAAAAAACTAATTGATATAAATCAGAATATTTTAAAAAAGGCTTGACCTGATTCATAAATATCGATTTCAATGTACGGCTTTAATTCTTGAATTATTGTTTTTATGATTGAAAGATATTCTATTTGATCATCTACAATCGCCCATTTCATACAAATTATCTCCTTTTACTTTAATAAAGTCTTTTCTTTACCCATTATCTCATTTATAAAACTATCATCATACCATTGATGATGTTTTAATACCATTCATTAATTTTCTCTGTAATATAATATCAAAAATGGTAAAATTGTGATAGATAGTTATCTAATTTATTTACAATTTAGAATGAACCGTCATAACCATATAGTAAACCTTTAATAATCAATATTTTGCAAGAAAGGATAAAAATCATTATGAGAAAAATATTATCAGTATCATTATCTATTATTTTATCTTTTATAATTTCGTGTTCAAGCGTTAGAGCATTACAACTAGACACTCAAAATATCACTACTGAAAGCAATTATGATGAATTTGGTAATTACTATAACAGTGAAACTGGAGAATATTTCCAATGGAATAACACAAGAAGTACTGCAAAGAGTTTTAAATTTAAGATTCATAGTTTTGTTAATTCTGAAAGTTTTAAACTCAATACAACAAGTGTAAAAATAACGTGTTATAAAACTAAATATGTTTATGCAAACGGCAATGAAGTATCTGGTCAAAGCGGTGAATTTACAGTTAATTTACGTAGATCTGCTTGGCCACATTCAAATAATATTGCTACATTTTATGCACCAATCAGTTTAAATTTAACTAAATTTCTAGGTTCAGGTTTTTCAACTGATATTAATTACTATATTGAAATAGCACCTGTTAATGCTATGAGTGATGGAGTATATATCGAAGGTTCGGGAGAGGTAATATGTTATTAAAATAACATATTTTGTAAATAAATTGACTATCTAATTTTTTTATAAAAAATAAAAAGGGGATCTGTTAGGATCACCTTTCTATTGGTTCATCGCAGTTTATTCCGTCACCTATGCAACTCATAAAAAATTACCGATAATAGAATTATAAATCTAAATACAATACATATAGTTTATTAATAAAAAGTTAGAGAACTGCTCTAACTTTGTGGGGAGGGAAGAGCTTTCGCTCTCCCTTCGTTTTGTGCGAGAGCACATTTGGGATAAAGTGGTTCATCATCTGAACCACCTTTATTATAACATATTTGACAAAAAATGGAAGACTTTTTTTTAATAATCTAATATTTTTTTATCCCCGCATATTTTAATCCTTTATTTTTCAATTTTAATATTACAAAAGACATAAACAATCAAGATATTTATGAAAATCTTTTAAATAAAAAAGTATCAAAATCAATGATTTCAATACTTTTCTCACTATATCTCGTCAATGAAATTTATATTTTCATTGACTATTTTTATGACTATCTCCAATTACTTCCATCGCTTCTTCTTAAAAACTCATCAATCATATAATCAAGATGTTCCTGATTATCACTTCTAACCATAAATACATGATTTCCCATGGCTGCACTTAATACCTCAGGTACATCAACATCTAAAACGATATCATTTTTAAATTGATTTCTTAATTGATTATTATCGTGTAGATAGCTGAAGCCATCACGCCGCCCTATATAAGCTACTAGATATTGTTGTTTCAAATCTAAATAACATTTATCATAAATAACCATATCTGCCCATACAGTATAAACATCACTATCATAACTAAAGTTGATCATATCTGGCATGTATGCTCCTGGAGCACGCATATTTACTTCAAGTCCTACTAAATCACCTTTTTCCCTAGACCTTCTTTGTCAGCATCTAATCTGAAAAATTCAAAATGGAAAAAGCGACTTCTAGTATCAAAAGCTTTAACAACTTTTTGACCTACTTCTTCGATGTCTGTTCCTGCAACAATTCGATTTTGAAATGCTGTATCACAATGATCATTAACATTATCCATAATTGAATTCAACATAATCGTACTATTTGCAATCAAAACATTCTTTTTAGAATCTGTGATTCCATCATAAGTTTCAACATGACCATTTACGTATTCTTCCATAATATAAACACGATCATCTTTTGTTGCAAAGAAATATTCTAACTCATGCTGATTATTTAATTTATATGTTGATGTTGCTCCTACACCATTATCAGGTTTAACTACTACTGGATATCCAACTTTTTCAACAAAAGCTAATGCGTTATCAAAAGTATCGATCAAGCAGTATCTAGCGACATTTAAACCAACACTTTGATAAACAGCTTTCATTTTTGATTTATATTTCATTACCGCCAAATCTTCAAATTTAGTACCACTATTAACATTAAAATCACTTCTAAGCCGCGCATCAGTTTCTAACCAGTACTCATTTTGACTTTCAATAAAATCAATTCTACCATACTTACTAATAAAATAAGCTACAGCTTTATAAACTTCATCATAATTTTCTAAACTATCAACTCGATAATACTCACTTAAACTATCTTTAGTCTCTTTACTAATTTCCTGATAACTTGCATCACCAATTCCCAAAACATTCACACCACGAATTTTTAAGCGTGAACAAAAATTATGAAAATATAATGGGAAATGAGGTGAAATAAACACTACATTCATCTAATATCCCCCTTTTATAAAATATGATTTAAAAAATACGGTAACTGGATTTGCCACCAGTCCCAGTCATGATTAACATCTCTACCCCAGAAATCGATCCATGCAGGAATATCTTTATAATCCAACAATTCTTTCATTCTTGTTGTAGAATAAATCATTTCATCTTCATGCACCTTGACCACAGCATAAAATAATATCACGATGACGATACATTTCAACATATGGATGATCATAAGACATTCCATTTAAGAATTGAATTGGACTGTTGTTGTATAAGATTTCATCATGATAATCACCAAAAAATAGATCACTATCATAATAACCGCTTAAACAAATACATCCTTGAAATAAATCTGGTCTTCTAAATAAGTAATTTGCTGCATGAGTTGCCCCCATTGAACATCCTGTTGTATAAATGAGTTTACCAGTTCCATTAATATCAAAGATTCTTGGTACTAATTCATCTACTACATAATAGTACCATTGTTCCATCATATATGTACGATGTTGGTTATCGCCACCTTCATCAGACCAGCATTCACCATCAATACTATCTAAACAAAATACTTGAATTTGACCTGATTCAATTTTATCAGCGATTACATTGATCATCCCAAAATTTTCAAAATCATAAAAATGCCCATCTTGAGCCGGAAAAACTAATAAAGGAATTCCAGTATGACCATAAATTTTAAATTCCATTTCACGATTTAAACAATTGCTGTATTCTTTAAAATATTCAACTTTCATCACTATGCCTCCTGTAATACCTTATCGATAAAATCATTAACTTCTTCCATCGTCTCAAAACGTGCTGTATAAGTATAATTTCCCATTGCTCCCGATAAAATATCCGGCATCCGTTCATTCATTACAATATGACTACCAAACATTGCCACAAGAGCATCATTATTGTAATAATAATTCTTACCATCACGTCGTCCACAATATACACAATGATAAGGGCGATTTGTATAATAATCGCTATTATCATAAATAACCATATCACTATAGATCTTATAAACATCAATATCATTAGCCCAGTTCATCATATCTGGTGTATAACCTCCTGGTGGTCGCATATTGACTTCTAAGCCAATGAAATCTCCTTTATTTCCTAATCCTGGGCGATCTTCTAATAATTGGAAAAATTCGCAATGAAAAAATCTACCATTGACAGGAAATTCCCTAACTACACTTCTTCCCAATTTAACTAATTCATCAGGAATTTTTCTTAAAGAATAATAATGCATATCACTATTATCATTTACGACATCCATGATCGAATTAGGAAAAACATGTGAAGTCTCAAATAATACTTCATGCTCTCTATTAGCAATACCATCATAAGAAATAATCAAACCATTGACAAATTCTTCCATAATATATTGCGTAATATGATCAATTTGATAAAAATTTTCTAACTCTTGATCATTATTCAACTTATATGTAGCAGCAGCCCCTACACCATTATCCGGTTTAACAACTACTGGATATCCAACTTCAGCAATAAACTTTTTCCCATTTTCAATAGTATCAACAAGATGATAACGTGCTGTTTTGACCCCTGCTTTTTCATAATAAGCTTTCATTCCTGATTTTGTTTTAAAAATCTTAGTCACGTCTTCTTTCATTCCCGTATTGATATTAAAATCCGTTCTAAGTCTAGCATCTAATTCCAGCCAATATTCATTATTAGATTCTAACCAATCAATTTTCCCATATTTACTAGCTAAATATGCCACACAACGATATACATTATCGTAATTTTCCATATTGTTTACATAACAATATTCAGTTACTGAATTTCTTAACTCGTCACTTATACTTTCTGATGGCATGTCCCCAATTGCCAATACATTTACACCACGCTGTTTCATCCGATCACAAAAGTGCCAATATGACTTAGGAAACATAGGTGAAATAAATAAAAAGTTCATAAGCCCCCTCCTTTTCTATTTTCCAATGGTTTCACCATTGTTTAATTTATTATAACATAGAAGTAAAATATATAGCAAAAATAAAATATCATAAACTACTATATTTAACATTTTAAATAAAAACAGCTGATTTATTCATCAACTGTAAAAAATCTTTCCGTTATTTTTTATTTTTTTGACGATATTTAAAATAATTCACCAAAGCATAATAAACTGGGATAGTTAAAAACACTACCCATGTTGGTGACCAAACATCATAACAAAAACCTTCATATAAGAAATATAAAATCAATAATACGGGATATGGAAAACGATTTAAATCACGATGTTTGATTGCTCCGATTGCTCCTTCAATAATCGGAATCAATAGCAGCATTATCCATAAAGGATGAAAATTTCCCGTATAAAATGCCATGATCAAATAAATAACGATAATGATCAGTGCAAAAGGAAATTTTGTATAATTTTCATAATAATGAGACCAATTATTATCTTTGCTCTGTTTCTTCCATTCATCATGACTATATGTTTTATCATTAATTCTTACCCCAGAACTATCAACATGAACATCTTGATTTTTAGCACGTTCTTTAACATGGATACCATCCCAGCCAATATGAACTTCATCACCATCTTTATCACTTACATGGATTCCATGTTTTAAGCTTATATGTACTTCATCTTTCTTCAAAGTATCTGTCTTTTCTTTTTTATCACTGCCGCTTTCAAATTCTTTTTGATCAGTTTTTAATAATTCATCTAATGAAATACCATAAAGCTTTGATAACGAAATAAGATTATCAGTATCAGGAGAGGCTTCAGCACGCTCCCATTTACTTACTGCTTGACGACTAATTCCTAATTTATTTGCTAAAGCTTCTTGAGAAAGATTATTTTCTTTTCTTAATTTGACTAAACGATTAGCAATTTCTATATTCACACATATACCTCCCTTAAACACTTTTATTATGACAAAAAATGTTTAGTTGTTCTAGATATTTTAGTTATCATCTATGCAACCATTGGTTGCGATTTAACTTATTATAATACAAATTTGATTATGATAACAATAAATTATCATATTTATTGAAATTTTTTTAATTAACATATATTATAATCTTAGATGATACATTTGTATGGTGTAATACACCTCCTTTCTGAAAAATGGATTGT
This sequence comes from Clostridiales bacterium VE202-01, assembly GCA_000508865.1. Classification (GTDB taxonomy): domain Bacteria; phylum Bacillota_I; class Bacilli_A; order Erysipelotrichales; family Coprobacillaceae; genus Thomasclavelia. The sequence continues at coordinate 26,052 of BAHP02000042.1, read as the reverse complement.
TTCATGTACGAAACAATCCATTTTCTTTAATATCGATCTAAAACATATTATTGTTTTTTAGCATCATAAGTCACTTCAATCCCAAGACTGCTAAATATCTTAGAATCCATTGGACCTATCGTAGAAGTAACATGTGCCTGTGTCCCTTTTAATTTTGGTAATTGTGATAACGCTAGTCTAGCATTTTCATTATCAACAGCACTTAACGATAAAGCAATCAATACCTCATCACTATGTAAACGTGGATTAATACTTCCTAAATACTCTGTTTTCAAATGCTGTATTGGTCCAAATGCCGATGGCGAAATCAAATGCGCATCATCAGGAATCTTAGCTAAATATTTAATCGCATTGATCAAAATAGCTGAACATGATCCCATAAAATCGGTCGTTCTACCAGTGATGATCGTACCATCATCCAGCTCAATAGCTCCAGCATAACAATTTACTGCTTTTGCTTTTTCATTCGCTGCTGCAACACAACGACGATCTTCAACAACAACTTTAGCTTGATTCATGACTAGTTCCTGCTTATTAAATTCATCTAAACTGCATTCTTCTTTAACATAGCGATTTCTAGTATGGTAATAACGACGGATGATTTCCTGACGACTAGCTTCTTTACAAACTTCATCATCACTAATACAAAAACCAGCCATATTTACACCCATATCGGTTGGTGAATTATAAGGACTAACCCCGTAGATTTCTTCAAACATATTTTTTAAAACCGGAAAGATTTCTATATCACGATTATAATTTACAGTAACTTTATTATATGCTTCTAAATGAAAAGGATCGATCATATTGACATCATTTAAATCAGCTGTTGCTGCTTCATAAGCTAAATTAACTGGATGATTTAAAGGAATACTCCAAATTGGAAATGTTTCAAACTTGGCATAACCGGCTTTGATTCCTCTAATATGTTCATGATACAGCTGTGATAGACAAGTAGCCATTTTACCACTACCAGGACCTGGAGCTGTTACAACTACTAAAGGTTTTGTTGTTTCAATATAATCGTTTTTACCAAAACCTTCTTCACTGATGATCTTTTTAGTATTTGTTGGATAGCCATCGATCAAATAATGTAAATAAACATTGATATTTCTTTTTTCTAAACGGCTTTTAAATACCTCAGCAGCTTTTTGTCCATCATACTGAGTAATAACTACACTTCCAACGTATAATCCTTTACTACGATAAACTTCAATCAACCGTAAAACATCGTTATCATAAGTTATCCCTAGATCACCACGTACCTTATTACGCTCGATATCACTGGCTGAAATGGCAATAACGACTTCAGCTTGATCTTTTAATTGCAATAACATTTGCAATTTGCTATCCGGTGCAAAACCTGGTAACACTCTAGAAGCATGATAATCGTCAAATAATTTACCACCAAATTCTAAATATAGTTTATCGCCAAATTGAGCAATTCTTTCTTTTATGTGTGATGATTGCATCATTAAATATTTATCATTATCAAATCCTATTTTCATATATTATTTGTATATAACCCCTAAAGGTTATATTTCTCCTTTCCTCTATACATTTATTGTTTTAATTTTTCGTTAATTTTAAACTTTATCTTTTGTATTCTACTTTATTTATGTAATTATTGCACGATTTTGCATTAAATTTTATATAAAAATAAAAAATTATTAAAACAACACCATTAAGATGTTGTTTTAATAATTGCGATACTTTGATAAGGTTTTAAACAATGACTACAAATATCATCATAATTATTGATCAATACTTGATAATCACTTAAATCTAAATCTAAAGATACTTCCTGATCATAAAAATTATCCAAAACAATTAACTCCTGATTATCCAAAATACGTTTATAAGCAAATATTTGTGGATGATCTTTCATCATTGGCAAATATTTTCCCTCACTAATGATCTTATACTCTTTCCTTAATTTAATTAATTTTTGATAATACTTAAAAATCGACTCATTATCCTGTAAATCTTTTTCAACGTTGATCTCATGATAATTTTCATTTACTTCCAGCCATGGCTTCACATCAGAAAAACCGCTATTGATACTATTATCCCACTGCATTGGTGTTCTAGCATTATCACGTGATTTTTCTTGTAAGATCTTATGGATCTCTTTTTCATCAAGCCCTTGTTCTTTTAAAATATGATAAGCATTGATACTCTCTACATCTTGATACTGTTTAATATCGGTGAAATAGTGATTTGTCATGCCAATTTCTTCACCTTGATAAATATATGGTGTTCCCCGCATTAAATGAATTGTCGTCGCTAACATTTTTGCTGATAATTTACGATATTTTTGATCATTACCAAATCTAGAAACACTGCGCGGCTGATCATGGCAATTCCAAAACAAAGCATTCCAGCCATTACCATCTTGCATTTTTACCTGCCAGGTATTTAATAATTCTTTTAGTTCTTGAAAATCAAAAGGCATAATAGTCCACTTTTCTTTATTAAAATAATCAACTTTTAAATGATGAAAACTAAAGACCATATCAAGTTCCTGATTATCAGGATTTGTGTAGCCAATACAATTTTCTACACTTGTAGCCGACATTTCACCAACCGTAATACATTCTTTGATTTTACCAAATGAATGTTTATTAAGTTCATGAAGATAATCATGGACTTTAGGTTGATCACAATAAAACTGTTTACCAATACCTTTTGGACAATCTTCAAAAGCACGTTTATCAATATTATTGATAACATCAAACCTAAAACCACGAATTCCCTTCTTTAACCAAAAATTAATGATCTTGATCAATTCATTTCTGACTTCCTCATTTTCCCAATTCAAATCAGCCTGTCCTTCATCATAAAGATGTAAATAATACTCATCAAATTCAGGAACATATTTCCAAGCTTTTCCACCAAACTTAGAATCCCAATTAGTTGGTAAACGATCACCTTTCCCCTTTTTAAAAAAGTAGTAGTTTTTGTATTTTTGATTACCATTCAAAGCCTCTTTAAACCATTGATGTTCTGTAGAAGTATGATTAAAAACCATATCAAACATCAAATAAATATCTCGCTTTTTAGCTTCGGCAATTAAATTTTCTAAATCTTCCATCGTACCAAATATCGGATCAATACAATAGTAGTCTTTAATATCATAACCACTATCCTTTTGTGGTGAAGAAAAAATCGGGCACATCCAGATCATATCGATCCCTAAATCTTTTAAATAATCCAATTTTTCAATAATACCATTAATGTCACCAATTCCATCATGATTACTATCATTAAACGATTTTGGATAAATCTGATAAATCACTTTATTTCCATAATACATCTCTTTTAGCTCCTTAATTATCAATATTAATAATATCTTTTTCTAATATCTTTATATTTTGATCTTTTTTACACAATGTAATCTTTTGCCCACTAGTAAAAACGACCGGTGAAACTAAAGATTTATGATTAACTTTAACCAAATCTAAATCAACCTTACATATTACATCTCCAGAGCTGATTTCCTGATCGAGCTCTACATAACTTTCAAATCCTTCACCTTTTAATTCAACTGTATCCATTCCAATATGAAGCAGTATTTCAACACCATCATTACGTCTTAGTCCATATGCATGTTTAGTCGGGAAAGTCATAATTACTTTGCCATCAAATGGTGCTACAACTTTGCCATCACTTAATTCCACAGCAAAACCATCACCCATCAATCCCTCAGAAAAAACTTTATCATCAACTTCATTTAAAGATAGCATCTTACCTTGAAAAGGTGAAACAAAGGTCACTTCTTCACTGACTTTCTTTCCCTCAGTTTCAAGATCACTTAATTTCTTTTTACCAACAATATAAGTCAAACTAAATGGTACAACTATAGCAACCAGCATTGCTCCTAAAAAAACTAACCAGTCTTCTGATTTGATAGAAATAATACCTGGTAGTCCTCCTACCCCAATACTGTATGCCTGTACTCCAAACCCTACTGAAATCACTGCTGCAAGCGCTGACCCGATCATACCACAGACAAGAGGAAAAACATATTTTAAATTGACTCCAAATAAAGCCGGTTCAGTAACCCCTAAATAACAAGAAATACAAGCTGGTACGTTTACCTGTTGGGCTTTTTCATTTTTCTTCTGTAGAAATGACATTGCCAGAACGCTTGAACCTTGAGCGATATTAGATAAAGCAATCATTGGCCAAAGAATCGTCCCACCAAACATACTCGTAAGAGTAGTGTCAATAGCATTAGTCATATGATGAAGACCAGTCATAACGATTGGTGCATAAATTAATCCAAATACTGCAGCAAATAAGACTCCAAATGATGAAGTTAAACCACTATAAACTACATCGGCAATTCCATTACCAATTACCCAGCCAATTGGACCAACAACTGTATGAGCAATAATTACCGCTGGCACCAATGAACAAAATGGTACTACAATCATACTAATAACTGCTGGTGTGATTTTTCTAAAAAATATTTCTAGATAAGCTAGTACAAATCCTGCCATCATTGCGGCGATAACCTGACCTTGATAGCCAATCATTTGCACTTGAGCAAACCCAAAATCCCATACGGGAATATCTGTAGCACCAGCAACCGAAAAACCATTCAATAACTGTGGTGATACTAACGTCAACCCCAAAACAATTCCTAAGATTTGCGTCGTTCCCATCTTCTTAGTAATCGACCAGACAATTCCTACTGGTAACAAATGAAAAACCGCTTCACCAATCAACCATAAAAAATCATATACCCCTTGAAAAAATACCGAAACATCGGCTAAACTCTGACTTCCGTTATTAAAAAAATTGATTTCTCCAATGATGTTTCTAAACCCTAAAATCAATCCCCCACAAATAAGGGCTGGAATCAATGGTGCAAAAATTTCACCTAAATTCCCCATCATTCGCTGTAACCAGGTTTGACTAGATTTTGAAGCCTCTTTAGCTGCATCTTTACTAACTCCTTCAATTCCACTTACAGCCACAAAATCTTGATAGAATTCTTGAACTTCATTACCGATAATAACTTGAAATTGTCCTGATTGGGTAAATGTTCCTTTAGCCACGTCCAGCGATTCAATCTTATCAACATCTGCCTTAGCAGAATCAACTAATACAAAACGCATTCTTGTTACACAATGAGTAACAGCTTTAATATTTTCTTTTCCACCTACATAGTCCAATAATTTTTTGGCATCACTACTAAATTTTCCCATCTTTTTCTCTCTCCTTTAAACTTGTACGTACATCTTTTACAAATTTATTATAACTTGTACGTACATGTATGTCAATACCAAAATAAATATTTTATATTTAATTATTTTACACTAAAAAAGTATCGCCTTGACGATACTTCAACTACTTTAAAATTATTTTCATGAGCTATTTTGTAATACCTACCATTTGCAATAAATATTTAGCATTAGTCGACTGACAACGACCTTTCTTTATTAAATAATCAAACCTGATCTTATTATCCTGATAATACTCACTAAAATGATAATTAGCACAAGGAATTTGATTCTCCAATTCACATAATTCAAAATCATGGGTCGTGATAAAAGTAAATATATTTTTTGAAGATAACTGTTTGACTGTTTCCGTTGCTCCATATATTCGATCTTTAGAATTAGTTCCTTTAAAGATTTCATCAATCAAAGCAATCATTCTTTCACCTTTATTATTAGCTTCAACGATTTCTTTGATCCTTAATAATTCAGCATAAAACGTTGAAATACCACTTAAATCATCTACTAAACGCATTGATGTGTAAATTCTCATCAATGAACATTTAAAAGATTTCGCCAATACTGGTCCACCTGCATATGCCAATATCAAATTTATACCAATCGTTCTTAAAAAAGTTGTTTTTCCTGACATGTTTGAACCGGTAATAACACAAACCTGTTTATCCATTGTAAATGAATTAGCAACAACTTGTTTACCATCGATCAAAGGGTGATAAGCATCATTAAACGTTAAACAAAGCTCATCACTAAAAACTGCAAAACTGCTTTGTGGTTTAGTTCTTAATAAAACTTGTAGACTGATCAAACTTTCCAATTCACCAATTACAGTGATCCATTCGTCTATTTGAGCACCATATTTATTGACCCACATTTCATAGCGTTCTCGGCAATTAACATCCCAAAGCAATAAACCGTTTAACAGCAGCGACGCTAATAAATTATTTCGTTGTTTAATTGCAGAAGCGATTGCCTGCAATTCTTTAAATGCCTGACTAGAATGCGATAACTTATTCTTTAGATTATTTAGGTGTAGTGATGAAAAATCGTTATTCTCTACTAATTCGCAAATATTTTGATAGCTTGTTAAACATTTAGATAATTCTGTAATTTGTTTAAACAAATTACTGTTTTTATTAAAATTTATGATCATAATAAGCCATTGACCAAATATCAAGACCGGCAGCATTATTACAGCCAATTTAAAACCAATTTCAAATAAAAACATTATTAAAATTACAAGTGTCAAAATTGGTATGATAAACCTCACAACATTCCAGCTTTTTACTTTATGATCATCATTAATACCAGCAATAAATTCCTCAACAACTTTTTCAACAACTTTAGGTTTTATCAGCATCTTTCCATAAGTTTCAAAATCAATAACAAAATCATCTTTATTTCCTAATTCTTTTATCGCTTCTTGTTCTTGAATAATTAAACTTTTATCAAATGCAGTTCTTGATAATTTATCCAATAATTTTTTCTTTCCTCTTAAAGTAACCGCGGTATTCAAATACTGAAACAATGAATTATTCCCCACAATATCAAGATCTTTCATGACACCCGTTATCGTTTCTAAATAATCAGTTCCATCCTCATCAAAATCTTTCCATTTATCACCAAAGCGGGCAATATATTTTTCAATCACTACTAATCTTGCTCTTAAATAAATCAAACGATCTGCCATTTTAGTATGCCAAAAAACTAAAACAACAAATACACCTAACATTAAAAACGTTCCAATATATAAATAATCTTTATTCAAAAAATAACCACACAATAAAAGCAGTATCATTGCAGCCCCGCTAATAAAACGAAAAACAGCTATTTTTATTGAACTATTTTCTATTTCTTTGATTCTTTTACCTATTTTATCATGCTGTAATAAATAATCATTATAATCCATAATTTCCTCTCTTTAAAAATTATAATTGTGTTCTTCTAGCAAATTCAACAAACCGAAATTTATCAGGTCGATGTTTAGATATCGTATATTGAAATAGCGTTGCATCTTCTAAATAAGTATACGATTTAACACAAACTAATAAATCAAAGTCTTTCATATCTATAAGTTTTTTTTCTTCTGGTGTGGCTTTTATAACTGTAAATTCTTTTCTTGCGAAACTAATTTTTAATCCTAATTCATTTTCAATATATTCATATAACGAATTTTGAGCAATTTCTTTAGTTAAATTAGTCACAATATTAGCATTTAAATAATCAATATCAAGAATCACACGCTCCCCGTCAATTTCACGAACCCGTTCAACTTTATAGTAATTACCACTGTCCATATACAATTCATGTTTTATTACTTCATTGACAGGATTAAGTGATAATTCAATAACATCCGTCTTTACCTCACCATTGATCGTCTTAGCTAATTCTTTGAAACTAGTTACTCCCGAAACTGGAAAAGCAATTTTATCAACATCCAGCACCAAAGAGCCTTTACCTTTATTTTTTTGAATATAGCCGCTTTTAAGCAAAATATCCAAAGCTTTTCTGATTGTATCGCGCGAAGCATTATACATTTTCATCAATTCGTTTTCACTTGGTAAATATGTATGAGCTTTTATTTCATGATTCTTAATTTTATTAATTAAATCCTGAGATATCTTCTGATATTTACTTAACATCTGATCTGTCGAGTATTTATCCTCGACATCCTCCTTTCTAAAGTTACTATTATAAATCACTTAGACATTATAACAGATACTTTTAAATATTAATAGAAAAGATAAAAAACTAAGCTCAGCTTAGTTTTTCTTATCACCTTTTTTATTTGAAACAGTTTGAATGCTACCAATAATTGTAGACCCTTCTTCAACCATGATTTTAGCAGAAGTTGTATTTCCGTCTAAAACAGAAGTTCCTTTTAATGATACTCTGTTTTCAGCAATGATATTACCTTTGATTTCACCTTCTAATACAACATCACTACTATTAACATCACCTTGTAAATTAGTCTTACCTAAAATATTAACGATACCTTGACAATTTACATTACCAACGATCGTTGCATCGATAGTTGTTAATGAATCAGCTTTGATATTACCTTTAACTTTACCTTTGATCGTTACTGCTTTATCACAAATAATATTTCCTTCAATTATACCTTCAACTTGTAAATCTGCTTTACAAGTAATATCACCAGAAATCTTAGTTCCATATGAAATAACAGATGCAGCATATTCTGGTTGCACTTTTTGAGGTTTAGAATAAACAGGTTCTTCTCTAGGCACATTAAAAGTTTTATTTTCTGCTTTCTTCTCTGGTTTTGGTTCTACTTTTTCGGCTCTCTATTTTTTAATTCTACTTTTCTTTCTTCAATTTTCTTTTCAGCTAAAGATTTATTATCTTTCTTTTCTACTACTTCTTCTATCTCCTCTTCTACAAAAACTGCTTTATTAATTATATCCATTATATTTCTCTTTTTGTTGCTCATTTCAACTTCTCCTCCACTAAAATCATATTTATATTACAATCTAACTATACCATTACAAACATTCAACATATAACATATGCCAATGTCACTACTCAATTATAACATACAATTCTTAACTAATCACTAAAAGATTGACAAAATAATCAAAAATAGGACATCTAAACAATAATTTACTTGTTAATAATAACAAACTACTGGACAATTAACTTCAATATTGTCATATAACTTTGCAGCTATATTAGTTGGTAGATTTACACAACCATGAGAACCATTATTCAAGTAAATTGTTCCACCCCATTTACTACGCCATGAAGATGAATCATGTAGTCCAATCCCTTTATTGAAAGGCATCCAGTAAGATACTGGTGTTTCATATGGCCAAGTGCCATCTGGCAATTTTGTTCCTCTTAAAACACGATTACGTTCTTTATTATAAAGATAATACGCTCCCGCTGGTGTTCTTCTTTCTGGATCATTATATGTCCCAGAAACAATATCTGACTCTAAAATTATCTGACCATCTTTATGATACCACATATGCTGACCTTTTAGATCTATTTCAACAAAAGTATTTCCAAGACCACCATTATCAGTAGAACTTTCTTTACCGCTTGTTACTGGGGTTCTAACCCCTACTTTATTTGCATATATATCTTCTAATAAACCACTTATTTCTTTAGAAGTTTGTAATCGCAAACCATAATTACCACCACTTACAGTAATAGTGCGATTATTCGCTCCAACAAATGTTCGCGTACCACCAACACTATTTATTTTTTTAGCTAACGAATTAACAAAAGCAGTAACCTTTTCTTTAAAAACATCATCATCTCGATAATAATTGCCGTTTTCATCAATCGAAAGCCAAGTTATTAATGTATTGCCATCTAAAACAACATCACCTGAATTTGTTTTATATGTAATTACAGCTGACGCATAATTTTTAGCAGCTTCATATAATTGCTGAATCTTGGCATCACTCGCCCTTACAGCTGGTTCTACATAACACTTTTGTTCTTGTAAATCAACACTTGTTTTACCTTCATTAAAAGCTGATTTGATAGCTTCAAATGTCTTTTCTTGATCAATAGTTGAACCATCAACTTCATTTTTAATCGTAAACTGATTGTCAACATATTCTACTTTTGCATCTTCTGGTGCCACCTGCACTCCTTCTTGCAAATGATTTAATGATAAGATCTTGTCTTTTAAAATATTTTCATCAAGTAACGCTAAATTATTGACAGAATTATTTTTTTTAGTAAAAAAAGCTTGAATCCAATTAAAAGAACTTTGTTTCTTTATAACTTTCTTGATATCATTATCACTATTATATTTTATCCCCAAATCTTTACCTGATACAAACTCTGAAGTTCCATCATTAAACTTTAATTCCAAAGAATAATCATCGACTGTTTTCGAAAGCTTTTCATTCGCTTCACTTACAGTTAGACCGCTTACATTTACATCATTGATATAAGTTCCATTCAGAAATTTCTTATTAAAATAAAAAGCCCCTATAAAATAAACAATAACAATCGCCATCAATAAAACCATGATAACAATAAATTCTTTACGAACTTTGCGTTTTCGCTTATTATCTCCATTATTTAAAACCATTTCACCTTTACTCATATTATTCATAATTCCCTTTTGCCTTTTTTACATATTATATTTTCTTTCTACATGCATTCTAGCATTTTAACTCTAATTGTCAACTAAAATCACCTATAAGCAAAGTGTTTTTAAGAATTATTAATAATTATAAACCTAAATATTTTTCTCAAGAAACAAACGCAATTTATCTACTTCACCATCAAAGCAATATGCTTCGATCCCCGCTTTTTTAGCTCCTTCAACATTTTCTAAAATATCATCAATAAAAACACATTCATCTGCTTTTAAACCAAACTCCGATAAAAAATGCTGATAGATCTTCAAATCTGGTTTCACCAATTGATGACGAGCTGAAAGATAAAAATCATCAAAATATTTAAATGCTGGTACTTTTTGATAATAATCATCAAACTGCAAGCTGCAATTAGACAATAAATATATTTTAAAACCCTTTTGCTTTAACTCTTTTACCAAAGGTTCCATTGCAGTAATCGCTTCAAAATAATCATACCAATGATTTAAAGCATACTTTAGTACTTCATGATACTGTTTATCACTCTGACTATATATCTGGTTTAAAGCTTTATCTACGCTAATCAAACCTTGATCCAGCATACGCCACTGTAAACTTTCAAAAAGTTCTTTTTTGATTATTTTTTGTTCATTTAAATCAACACTCAATTTACTAGCGATATATTCAGGATCCCATCTTAAAATCACATTCCCCATGTCAAAAACAATATTTTTAATCATTTGTTAAAGCTCCTAAAATCGCTACCCCTTTTATGATCTGTTCTCTAGTCGGCATTGAAAAATTCATTCTAAATGACTGACAGCGTTTATTATCATCATCATAAAAAGCATTTCCAGGAACAACAGCTACTTTGTGCTTTAATGCTCTTTGGACGAAAGCTGGCATATCGATTCTTTCTGGTAAAGTAACCCAAATAAACATCCCCCCATCAGGTTTTGTCCATTTACAATCCTTACTAAAATGTTTTTCCATTTCTGATAACATCAAACTACATTTTACATCATAAACCTGCTGTAATTTTGTTAGATGCTGCTCCATATCTGTTTCTTGCAAAAAACGCGCCATTACTCTTTGCGCCCAAGCATTAGTATGAACATCATTTGTTTGTTTAGCAATCGTACATTTAGCAAGCAGTTCTTGATGCCCAACCATGATGGCAACCCGCATTCCAGGTGCAATAATTTTTGAAAAACTAGCTGCATATACTACTAATCCTTCATCATCTAATGATTTTATTGAAGGAATAGCTTTATTTCTAAACCTTAAATCACCGTATGGGTCATCCTCTAAAATCAAAACCTGATATTTTTTAGCTAATGCATAGATTGCTTTACGTTTTTCTAATGAAGTCGTAATTCCGGTAGGATTTTGAAAATTAGGAATCAAATAGATAAACTTAGGTCTCTTTGGCATTTTTAACGCTTCTTCTAATTTAGCGATATTAATACCATCATCATCCATATCAACCCCAACTAATTTAACCCCATTACTTTTAAAAGCATTTAACGCCCCTAAAAAACTAGGATTTTCACAAACAACGACATCCCCTTCATCACACAAGCACTTTGCCATAAAATCCATGATCTGCTGCGAACCTGAAGTTACCATTACCCCATCATAATCATTAACAATATTTCCATGACGTGATAAAAATTTAATTGCTTCTTCTTTAAAATCATTATCACCTTCTGTAATTCCATATTCTAAGACTGAATTCGGCTCGTTATTAAAAATATCATCACTGATTTCTTTTAATTTAACAACCGGAAAAGTCTCACTAGCTGGATTTCCACCACCAAAACTAATAATTTCTGGATCTTTCATCATTTTTAAAATCTCTCTAACCGCTGATGCCTTAACACCGCTGATTCGTTTTGAAAATTCAAATTTCATCTTTCTGCCCCCTTATGTTATAAGACTATTATAAACCAAACATTTCTTAATGCAAAGCACATTAGTTTAGTTTATAATGATTAAAAGGGGTGATTTTTTTATGCAGGCACTATTTTTAGTCTTACACAAAACTGAAAAATTAGATGATTTATTAGTAGCTTTACAAAATAATGGTATAACCGGTGGCACGATCATTGAAAGCAAAGGAATGGTCAATGCATTAAAAAGCAGCGATAACTTTATTATCGAATCATTACGAATCATTCTAGAAGACCCTCGTGAAACTAGCAAAACACTATTCTTTATTTTAAAAAACGATGAAGTTGCTAAAGTCAGAAAAATAATTGATGAAACTTTAGAAGGAATCAATAATCCCAATACAGGTATCATGTTTGGCATCGATCTAACATTTGTTGCTGGTTTAAACAATTGATAAGCATAATGCCCTAGCTGTACGCTAGGGCATTACCATTGTAACATTGACATATATTCATCTACACTAGATAAAGCCTGTTTATAATCATCCATTTTAACCATTTTTTCTTTCTTACCATCAACCGAAGCAATATAAACACTGTCATATTCCCCTTCTAATAATAATGACTGTTTACAATAATCTAATCTGGCATTGACGATTCGATAAACATCTTCACCTTTACTATTTTTATATTGAGCAATATCACCCGTTAAAACTAAAATATAAGCCTCATGAGTCGGCATCTCACTACTGTTATTCAATAATGGTGACTCTTCTCCAGGTGGTAATAAACGCATAATTTTATTAAATTCCTGTTTAGTACTTATTTTATAACCACGTATTTCTTCTTTGGCAGCAATATCCATCGCTACTTCCTGATAACTATCATCAAAATTTTTAGCCGAAACAAATTCCAGCAGTTCTACTTTTAAAACCTGATTTTCAACTACTAATGAACTTAATGTCTCTTTATCTTCTTCTACTGGTTTTACAATCTCATTATTTGCTTTACCAAAATTCAAAACGATCAAAACAACTAAAACCAAGACGATCATACCAATCAGCATTAATGCATTTTTTGTTAATTTAAGGGGTTTTCGTGCCATTTATATCCCTCCTAACATCTTTATTATAACATAAATAAACCATGGAATCTTCCATGGTTTAAAGTAATTTTTCTAAATGACTAACGATCTCACTTTCAGGAACAAAACCTGTAATTTGATCTACCGCTTTACCATCTTTAAAAATAATCAAGTTAGGTATTGCCTGTACTCCATAACGACCAGCGATATCTGATGAAGCATCAACATTTAATTTATAAAAATCAACTTGATCCATTTTATTCGCTAATTCTTCTAATACTGGTCCTAACATCTTACAAGGTCCACACCAGTCAGCATAAAAATCAACTAATACTAATCCTTTAGCGATAGCACTATCAAATTCATTACTATTTAATATTTTCATTATTCTCACCTCTAATTAACATTATGCCTGATATTAAAATAATTACAACTAATTTGCTTTTATTTTATTAAAATCCGCTAAAGCTAAAGACATAGGATCATTAGTATTATAATAATACATTGAAGAACTGTTTTTAAAATTCACATTACACCAAAATTCCTCACCAGAAACTACATTTTTTAATAAACTAGGATCATTTTCAAAGTCTGTCAATTTACGTTGTAATATTTCTTTCAAAAGCTGTAACTCATCTTTTGAATCAATAACATAATTTTCGTTATTAAAGAATTCAATTTTTTGGCATTTATCCATCTTTTCCAATAATTGATAATATTTACCATTCCAGCTTTTAATCAAATTTTTATCAATTTCATTAACGATTTTTTCATATTCAGTATGTTCCACAGAATACCGACGTACTACTTTACTTCCATTAGAACAATAATAAGTGATATTTATTTTTCTTGGCAGATCATCAACCCTACTCGATTCAATCAATTCTTGATGAATCTTGCTTACTTTGGCAATCTCCTGATCATCAGTGATCCGAATATCTGATTTAACTCCTGCAGCATCTTGATCGATCACTACAGCATCAACTGCATCAGGAATATAATTTTCTAAATAATTTTTAGAGCCCGCAAAAACAACTACTGTTACAAAAACAATTAAAGCTGATTGAATAATACATAATTGATATTTAATTCTTTTAAAATGAATGAATTGAATAATAAAAGTAACAATTACTGTTGCAATAATATTTATTATAACAAAGGTTTTTATTGAAGCTGAGCTGACTCCTAACAATGAAGCTAACAGCCATGATCCGCTTATAATGATGATAAGCCTAATTATTTGGGCGACGATTTTATAAGTAAATCCCTGGTAATTATTACTACGATCACGATTTTTACATATATATAAAGTTAATAGAAAACTAACCACTAGATATCCGATATAAATAAAATAATTTAATTCTAAATCAACACTAGCTGCTGCAGCTATCCTGATAAAGGGCATTAAACTACCTATCATATCTAATGACATCCCGTCATAAACAACCCCTTTGATAAATGAAGCATATACCAATGATAAACTAAAATAAAGTACGATCGGTACAAAGATAATAACCATCTGTAAAACTATATGCATAAAAAGGGTCGTCGTTAAATAAGCAGATAAATTAGATAATGTATAATACAAAAGAATTATTAATAACAGCGCTAGACTATTTTTCAAAAAATCCCCTTGAAGTAAAACGCAATAAATTATAACTGGAACAATCAAACAAATGATTCCGCTTAAGTAATGAATCATAAAGCTTCGCAGTCTAGTTAAAGGTAAAGAGTTATAATATGTTTCTTTAGCCACACTGAACAAATGTCTTAAATTGATCGTCGGGATGATCAAGGTAAAGACAAAAACAATCAAATAAAAAGTAATTACAGCAATATCCTGATTATATGATAATCCACTAATAATAAAATTCAAAACTAGACAGCCAATATAAATAACAAAGAAATCTTTTAACTGTTTTAAATCATTTTTAAATAAGCTTAACATGTTTATATACCAGCCTTTCTAATTGAACTAATAATAATTTCACCATTTGATTTTACAAACTTCAAATCCAAACTAATTTCAAAACTATCATCCTCATTTAAAGCTGTTACATTTGCTCGATATATAACATAATTATTATCAAATTCTATTAATTCAACAACATCATCATATAAAGAAGTCAAATCATTTATAAGCAACTCATCTTCTATAAACTTAGCTATTGGACTATCAAGATCCACTAATAAATTATTATCAAAAATATAGTTATAACAATCATCAACAAATTCAGACTGTTTGATTATTGAATCATATTCTAAAAATTCTTTAACCTGATCATTTAATTTAATTATATATTGATAACCATCATCACTGCTTAAATTAAGCATACTTGCATCTATTAGATCATCAGCAGTTATTTTTTGATCTTTAGTTATTTGATAAAGCTGATCAATATTTTCTGGACTTAGATAAAGACTTTTTTCTTGATAATAACAAGTTAGATATTTTTTGTTTTCAAAATCTCTAAGCGTATTATTTAAATAATCACTACCTGATTTATTAAAGTAATCTACGATAACTTTAAAATCAAAATAATAATGCAAGCTATCTTTATAAAAATCATCTGAATTATCATATAAATTAAGGGTTATTAAAACATCATCATTTCCAAATTCCAGAACATGAACACTATCTAGATTATCATTAAGATAATCAATCAACCCCGACAAATTATCACGATCAAGATTCATTAACAACACATCATTTTTTCGATTATTGATATAAAGATCACCACTGATCTTTTCTTTTGAAAGAAGTTCAGAAACAACCTGGTGATATTGAGTATTTGCAAACGCATAATTAAAGCCAAAAAAGATCAATAAGATGGGAATATAGATCAATAACTTACGATAAATATAAGTACTTTTAAAAATAATCTCAATAAAAATCGCTATGATCACACCAATTACCATGTATATCAACAATAAATCTAAAACCCCATTTAACCCAAAAGTAATATCTATTTGATTCATAAGTAAGATCAAATAAAATATTGCAATCGTTACAATCAACATGATTCCCGCTTTTAAAATCAGTCCAATTTTACGAAAAACCAGCGGTTCTCCAATATACTCATCATTCCTGTTTACATAAATATAATAACTTATCACCAAAAATACCATTGCACCAAGACAATGAATAAAAATCGTCTTATCACCCGTATCAATAAATTCCAGTCCCGCAAAAACCGGAAACACTAATTTAGCATAACGATCACCAATTTGATTGATCTGTCCCGGCACTAAATAAACAGAAAACAAAATTAAACTCAACAACAATGCTACTGGCAATGTATAAGCGACAATACTAAATATGATCTGACCCAAACGATTTCCGGCCATACTGGCAGCTAAATAAGTAATCGTATAATAAATAAACAATAACACAAAAATCATTAACATAAAGCGATAAAACAAAATACTTTCAACAGAGGTATACGACCTAAAAAAATCAACAAAAATCACACCGATACCTTCAATTAAAAGCGTAACTAAAACAATTAAATAACCAGCTAAATAATTAGTAAACCAAATACATTTAGAACTTAACGGCAATGCTTTTACTATCGAAGCTTTTGTCTTATCGATCATATAACTTTGAATAAAACTCGGATATACTGTTGTTAAAACAACAGCGCTGATCGCATAAACAACAACACACAACTGTCCCATTCCTGTTCCATCAACAGCTATTGATGCCAAGATAAAAAATCCCCCAAAAACAATTAATGAAACTTTAGCTGGAAAAAGATTATTTTTGACAACACTTCTAAGCAGTGTTTTATTAACCCATGACGTCCTTGAGTTCATCATACTTTCCTCCCAGCGTAAATAAGAAAATTTCCTCTAATGACAATGATAATGTTTCATTTATGATCGGATGATATTTAGATACTATCATATCAATACTTTCAAGATTCCCTTTAACAATCAAAGTATGAACCCGTCCCATCATCTGATGGGCTAAAATATTCAGCTCTTTTTCCAAAGCATACATATCATCACCCGATTCTAAGACGATCTGTAATTTATGATAACCTTCTTTTAAATGATCAAGCGCCTCTTCGAAAATAATTTTTCCATCACTGATCAAAGCAATATGATCACACATACTGTCTAGTTCATTTAAATGATGGCTAGAAATAAAGATCGTCATTTGTCGTTCACTTACATCCTGAATCAAAATATCCCAAATTATTTTACGAATATGCGGATCTAAACCATCAAACGGTTCATCCATAATTAAATATTCCGGCATGATTGAAAGAGCAAAAATAAACATTACCTGCTTTTTCATCCCTTTAGAAAATTTATTAAAATTTTCTAAGCTGTCATGCTTAAACAACCGCATTAATTTAAAGTATCGTTCCTCATTAAAAGTCGGATAGATTCCCTGATAAAGTTCTTTAAGATTTTTAATATTATGACCAAATGTATCAAAAAATTCATCAGGAATGTATACTAACTTTGCTTTTGCTTCACTATTTTCATAAACACGCATTCCTTCTAATTCAACAAAACCGTAATCGCCCTGATACGCTCCGACGATATGACGAATCAATGTTGTTTTACCAGCACCATTTTCACCGATAATACCATAAATTGAGCCTTTAGGTATATTTAAACTAATATTGTCCAAAATTAATTTGTTATCTATTTTTTTTGAAAGTTCTTTTACTATTAACATTATTTATCCTCCCATTTTTGTTCCAGCAACTGACACAACTGTTCAAAAGTCATTCCCACGTATTTACTTTTAGTCACTATTTCATGTGTCAATTCATTGATCTGCTGTAAAAACAACTTCGTTTGAACATTTTGTTTTGAGCTGACAAAACTCCCTTTACCCGGTAAAGAATATATAAAACCCTGTTCTTCTAAAAGTCGATAAGCTTTAACAACTGTATTAGGATTAATATGAATCGATGAAGACAATTCTCGTACCGAAGGTAATTTATCATCTGCCTGCATCAATCCCGTGGTTATATATTCTAGCAGCTGTTTATAAATTTGTTCATAAATCGGTGTTGCACTATTACTGTCTATTTTCATGCTGACTCCTTTCTAAACTTATCCTCGCACTAATAGTATAACAGACTTTAAACTGTATTACAATAAACAATACAGTTAATGGCTAAATACAAATATTTTATTAATAATACTTAAATAGTTTGCAATTTTTATTATTTTAAGTAAAATATGTTTTAGAGATAGGAGGTTTTTTATGAGTAAAGTAGCAATTATCACTGATAGTAATTCTGGAATAAGACAAGACGAAGGTAAAAAGTTAGGCATTAATGTATTACCAATGCCCTTTACTATTGATGGCCAGACCTTCTATGAAGATATTAATTTAACACATAGTGAATTTTTTGATAAACTAACAAATGGTGCTGAAGTTTTTACAAGTCAGCCTTTAGTTGGTGATGTCGGTAAACTATGGGATGAAGTATTAAAAAATTATGATGAGATAGTATATATTCCAATGTCGAGTGGTTTAAGTGGATCTTGTCAAACGGCGTTGATGTTAGCAAACGAGTATGATGGAAGAGTTCAAGTCGTTGATTCTCAAAGGATCTCAGTTACTCAAAAGTGGGATGTGTTTGATGCCATCGAATTAGCCAAACAAGGGAAATCAGCTAAAGAAATCAAAGAAATTCTTGAAACAAATAAATTAAACGCTTCTATCTATATTACAGTCAACACATTAGAATATCTTCGTAAAGGCGGAAGAATTACTCCTGCTGTTGCAATCCTTGGAGGAATGATGAAAATCAAACCGATTTTACAGATCCAAGGTGAAAAGCTTGATACTTTTAGTAAATCAAGAACAATGTCAAAGGCAACAAAAATAATGATTGAAGCGATAAAAAAAGATATTGATGAACGTATCGATCCTGAACAAAAAGGGAAAAATGTGCATGTCTGTGTAGCTTATACATATGACAAGCAACCAGCATTAGAATTGAAAAAAGAATTAGAGGAAATCTATCCTGATTCTACTATAATCTGTGACCCATTATCATTAAGTGTTTCATGTCATATTGGACCACATGCACTAGCAGTTGCGGCATGTAAAAAAATTATCTAGGCAAGAAACTTCGTTTCTTGCCTTTTTATATGTTATAATAATTATAAAAAGAAGATAAAATATAAATAAGGAGGAAATTATGCAAGAAAAGCCATATACAAATAATAGAAGAACTGGCAAAACTAATCAAAAAAATTATAATAAACCTAAAACTACTAGAAAAACAATTAACAAAAATCGTAATAGTATCGATACTAAAGTATTTGCTTTAGGAGGACTTAATGAAATTGGTAAAAATATGTACTGTATCGAACATGATAATGAGTTATTTATTATTGATGCGGGAGTTAAATTTGCTGAAGAAGGATTACCAGGAATCGATTATGTAATCCCAGATTATTCATATTTAAAGCGCAATGAAAAAAAGATCCGCGGTCTAATGATCACTCATGGTCATGAAGATCATATCGGTGGAATTCCTTTTTTATTACAGATCGTTAAAATCCCTTTTATTTATGCTACTCCGTTAGCTAGTGCGATGATCAAAAGAAAATTAGATGAAAAAAGGCTAACTAATGTGACTAAGATCATCCAAATCAATGATGAATACCAAATCAAATCTAAGTATTTTAATATCGGATTTTTCAAGACCAATCATTCTATCCCTGAATCATTAGGAATCATCGTCAATAGTCCTAATGGTAGAATCGTTGAAACTGGTGACTTTAAATTTGATTTATCTCCAGTGGGAGATGCTGCTGACTATCAAAAAATGTCTTTCTTAGGTGAAACTGGTGTCACTTTATTAATGAGTGACTCAACAAATTCTGAAGTTCCTACTTTTTCTATCAGTGAAAAGAAAGTCGCTAACAGCGTCCAGGAAGAATTTAGAAAAACTGAAGGTCGCTTGATCGTTGCCACATTTGCTTCAAACGTTCATCGTGTCCAGCAAATCGTTGAAGCAGCAGTTAAATTTAATCGAAAAATTCTTGTTTATGGTCGTTCAATGGAAAATAATATCCAAGTTTCTAGAGCCATGGGATATATTAAATGCCCTGATAAATTTTTCATCAAAAATGATCAGGCTAAAAAATTACCTGACAATGAAATATTGATTTTATGTACTGGTTCTCAAGGTGAAGCTTTAGCCGCTTTAAGCAGAATCGCTAATGGAACTCATAAATATGTAAAGATCAAACCTGGTGATACAGTTGTATTTTCGTCAAATCCAATTCCTGGAAATGCTTATAGTGTCAATGTCGTTGTAAATAAATTATTTAGAGCTGGAGCCAAAGTTTTAACAAATACCGCTTTCAATAATCTACATACTTCTGGACACGCATCCCAAGAAGAGCAAAAATTAATGATGCTGCTTACTAAACCAAAGTATTTTTTCCCAGTTCATGGTGAATATCGGATGTTAAAAATCCATGCTGCCTTATCTCAAGAAGTTGGTGTGCCAGCAGAAAATTCATTCGTTCTTTCTAACGGTGATACAATCCTACTAAATAACGGCGAAGCACGTTTAGGACCACGGATCCATGTTGAAGACATTTATGTTGATGGAAATGATATCAGTGGTTTATCTACAGCAGTACTTCGTGATCGTCAAATTCTTTCAGAAGATGGAATGGTTTCGATCTTGATCAGTATGGATTCTAGAGCCGGAAAATTATTGACACATCCAGTAATTATTTCTCGAGGATTTGTTTATATGAAAGACAGTTTTCATATGATTCGTGAAGCAGAACGCTTAGTTGAAAGTTCTTTATCTAAGTTATTACAAGGAAAAACTACTTTTGGAGAAATAAAGAATACGACACGGGATATCTTATCTTCATATTTTTATCGTAAAACAAAGCGTAATCCGATGATCATTCCGGTTATCATGAATAAAAAACCATGAGAAAAAAAATAAGAACAATTAAATTTCTTTTATTAGTAATTATGATTATCGGTGGCGGTTTTGGTTATTATCATAGTCATTACATCGCCCCTGATGATTATACGATCAAAAAAACTACTATTAATAATAGTAGTCTTCCTAATGAGTTTGCAAATTTTGAAATTGGATTTATTAGTGATATAAATCTTCAAAATAGTAGTGATATTACTAGATTGGAAAAAATCGTGACATCTTTAAATAATCAGCATGTTGATATGGTTATTTTTGGTGGTGATTTATTTACAGATATCCCATTTGATAATGAAAAAGTAATTGAAGTATTATCAAATATAAAATCAAGTTATGGTAAATTTGCTGTGTTAGGTGAAAAAGATCTCGCTTCACTAAATGATGTTACAAGTATTTTAAATGAAGGTGGATTTGAAGTTCTTCATAATGAATATCGTACCATTTATTTCAATAATGCGACAATTGGGTTATTCGGTCTAGAAAGCAGTGGCGATATTTCCGGTTTGATCAACGAAAACAATCAAGATATTTATAAACTTGTAGCTGTTCATGAACCAGATTATTTTGATACTACAGCTAAAAGTAATATTGCATTGCAATTATCTGGTCATACGATGGGCGGTTATATTTATTTACCTGGTATTGGTGGTTTATTTAAAAAGAGTAATGGTCAAAATTATGTTCATGGCTACTATACTAAAAACAAAAGCCAATTGGTTATTTCTAATGGTTTAGGTATGGAAAATGGTTATGAATATCGATTGTTTTGCCCTAACCAAATTAATATAATTACACTAAAAAAGTAATCTGATGAGATTACTTTTTTATTTCGGTTCCAACACCATTAGTAGTAAAAATTTCAACTAACAAACTATGTTCCATTCTACCATCTAAAATATGGACTTTATTTACATCATTTTGTACTGCATCAATACAGTTTTGTAACTTAGGAATCATTCCTCCTTGAATAATTCCTGATTCAAATAATACTTTTGCTGAAGCGGTATTAATTTTAGAAATCAAAGTTTTAGGATCATTAGGGTCTTTCAATACCCCTTCAATATCAGTTAAAAAGACTAGTTTACTCGCCTTTAAAGCACGAGCAATAGCAGTTGCCACATCATCAGCGTTAATATTATAAGCATTATATTTTTCATCTAAACCGATCGTTGAAATAATTGGAGTATAACCATTCATCAATAACGTTTCAATCAAATCAGTATCAACTGCTGTGATCTTACCTACCCAGCCAATATCTTCACCTTTAGAAAAATGTTTTTCAACAGTAAGCATATTACCATCTTTACCTGATAACCCTACAGCATGCGTACCAATTCTTTCCATATGCTGTACCAGTCCTTTATTCAACTTTCCAGATAGTACCATTTCTGCAACTTCTAAAGTTTCTTTAGTAGTAACTCTTAAACCATTTTTAAATTCACTTTCAATACTAACCTTATTTAACCAAGTATTAATATCTTTTCCCCCACCATGAACTATTACCGGCTTGATTCCAACTGATTTTAATACTGCGATATCTTTTAATACTGACTGTTTGATAACTTCATTTGTCATCGCACTGCCACCATATTTAATAACAACTGTATCTCCAGCAAATTTTTGAATATAGCTTAGCGCATCAACTAATACTTGAGCTTTATTTTGTTCTCTTGTATGCACTTAAATTCCCCCTTACGAACGATAATCAGCATTGATCTTAACATAATCATAAGTTAGATCACAACCCCATGCTGTTGCTTTAAAATCACCATTATGAATATCAATAATTGCTTTAACTTCACTACTTGATAATATCTTGGTTGCTTTTTCTTCACTATAATCTGTTGCCATTCCCTTAGATACTAACTGCAACTGACCAAATTCACTAGCAACACTTAAGTCCACATTATAAGGATCAAATTCTTCACCAGAATACCCCATTGCACATAATAATCTTCCCCAATTAGCATCATTACCATAAACAGCTGTCTTTACTAACGGTGATGTACAAACACTTTTAGCAATCACTTTAGCCTGTTTAATACTGCTGGCACCATGAACTTGTACCTCCAATAATTTAGTAGCTCCTTCGCCATCACCAGCAATAGCTTTAGCTAGATATTCATTAACATAATATAAAGCTTCTTTAAAAATTTGATAATCTTCATCTTCATTAACGATTTCTTTATTATTAGCTAAACCATTAGCTAATAGTAAGACAGTATCATTTGTTGAAGTATCCCGATCTACAGATACCATATTAAAAGTATCAGGAATTACTTCTTTTAAAGCCTTATTTAATAACTCTTTAGAAATATTACAATCAGTTGTAATAAACCCTAACATCGTTGCCATATTAGGATGAATCATCCCTGAACCCTTACAACAAGCACCCAAAGTAACTTTCTTTCCATCAAGTTTAATTTCCACTGCAAGATGCTTTGGTTTTGTATCTGTCGTCATAATTGCTTCAGCTACGATCATACCAGCCTCTTCACTATCACTTAACAATGATTTTACTTGTGGTATACCCGCGATAATTTTATCCATCGGTAACTGTTTACCAATTACCCCAGTTGAACAAATCAAAACTTCTTCTTTTTCAAAACTAAAATTATCTGCTACGCTTTTAGCGAACTCTTCATTATACTTCATTCCCTCATCACCAGTACAAGCATTAGCAACACCACTATTGATTGCAACAACTCTTGCATGATCATAGTTCTCTACGATCATCTTATCCCATACTACCGGTGCCGCCTTAACAATATTTTGTGTAAATGTACCGACTGCTTTAGCATCGACTTGACTATAGATCAACGCTAAATCTTTTTTCTCTTTTTTTATACCAACATGGGCTCCTGCTCCAAAAAAACCAATTGGTGAAGTCACTGTTCCATTATCAATTATTTTCATTGTCAAATCCCCCTATAATACCGCAGGCGCTAAAAGCAACCCAGCTTTTTCATCAAGTCCAAACATGATATTCATATTTTGAATTGCTTGACCAGCCGCCCCTTTTACTAAGTTATCCATTGCTCCCATCATAATAATTCGATTAGTCCGAGAGTCGATCTTATAATTAATATCAACAAAATTACTAGCTTTAACATTTCGAACTTCTGGTAAAACTCCAGAATTT
The DNA here is from genome assembly GCA_000508865.1 of Clostridiales bacterium VE202-01. Lineage (GTDB taxonomy): Bacteria > Bacillota_I > Bacilli_A > Erysipelotrichales > Coprobacillaceae > Thomasclavelia. The sequence continues at coordinate 1,655 of BAHP02000042.1, read as the reverse complement.
AAAACTCTTACAAAATACTCATCATCATAACATTGATAAGCCTTAGCCACATCTTCTTTACTAACTCCGGCTTTTAATTTTGCATAAGCAGTTACTAAAATACCACGATTCATCGGAACTAGATGAGGCGTAAAGTTCAATAATACTTCCTGATTACAAGCATAACCTAACTGTTCTTCAATTTCTGGGGTATGACGATGACTCGCAACCCCATATGCTTTAATACTTTCATTTACTTCACAATATAAGTTAGCCACTTTAGCGCCACGTCCCGCGCCACTAACACCACTTTTAGCATCAATGATCAATGTATCCATATCGATCAATCCTGCTTTGGCTAACGGATAGATCGTTAAGATCGAGCATGTTGGATAGCAGCCTGGATTTGCAATCAAACGCGCTTTTTTTATTTGTTCACGATTAATTTCACACAATCCATATACAGCTTCTTTGATAAATTCTGGAGAAGCATGTTCGATTCCATACCACTTTTCATAAGTATCTACATTTTTAATTCGATAATCAGCACTTAAATCAATCACTTTTACTTTACTTAAAACATTTTCATTAACCATCTTTGCACACACTCCCTGAGGTGTTGCAAAAAACACAACATCAACATCATCTAAATAATCTTCGATGTTTTCATCAACACATTTTTGATCTAACAGCTTAAAATAACTAGCATAAACAAAACTATATTCTTGATCAGTGTATGTCCTTGATGAAACCCACTTAATTTCAACTTCTTTATGCGTTAATAAAAATCGTACTAACTCACATCCCCCATATCCGGTTGATCCCACAATTCCTACTCTAATCATTTTTTAGTCCTCCACTTTCTTTAATATAAAAAAACGTCTCTTAAACAAGAGACGAAATTAACCGCGTTACCACTCTATTTATCATAAGTTGACCCTATGATCTCTTTCATCGTTAAGGGTGATTGCCCGAAAGTGATACTCTAAGTTCCCACTTTCCTCTCGTAAATGCGCTTCATTTTGATTAGACTGCCAATCTTCCACCCACATCAGCTCGCTAAAAATCGTCATCAAACTACTCTTTTAGTCATCGAGTTTGGTTACTATTATATTACTAAAAAATATTTTGTCAAATAAAAATTGAATTTCTTTCTTGATTTAAAATAATTCTTTAACGCTAATAAAAAAAACTTATTATTTATAAATGTGAAGATTCTTGATATATAAGAATCTTCACATTATTCTAAAACTTAATTTAAACCATACTTTTCTACATATTTATCAATTATTTGTTGTGAAATCAACGGTGCTGAACTGCTGCTTCCATTTGATGCTGTTGTCTGTCGTATCGCGATACAGGCAAAGGCTACGATTGGTTCAGAGTTTTCATCTGCCTGGATATATCCGATCTGTAAATGGTTTGGATAATCGGTCTCTCCTGTTCCCGTATAATCTTCAGCAGTCCCCGTTTTTGCATATGTCACATAGGATTTACTGCTCCAGTAAGAATTACATGTCCCGTTTGTTCTTGTTACACAGGCTCTCATTCCCTGTTTGATTTGACCAAAGGCTGTCGTTTGACCAGATACATCATCTAACACTTCTGTTTTAACTGTATAGTTGGCATTTGCCAATCCATCAGCATCTGTTACATATGAATCTAAAAATAAGTGC
>BAHP02000043.1 GCA_000508865.1 Clostridiales bacterium VE202-01 | reverse complement strand
GACAGCCAAAAGGATTGAAGAAGGAATCAAACAGGGTATCGAGCAAGGTATTGAACAGGGTGTTGAGATTGGAAAAAAAGAAATGCTTGTTGAATTACTCAAGGGAAGATATCAAAAGGATTGTAGTAAATGGATAGAAGGCTTGAATGAAAAACAAATTAAATTAATATACGAATATATATTTAAAGAAGATGATTTTGAACAATTAAAGCAACTAGTAGATAATATATATGGATTTGTCGACAAAATGTGTAGATTATTTTAGAGGATAAAGGAAGTATTTATAAAAAGTACTTCCTTTATCTCAATAGTAGAAAACGTTTTCTAGTAATCGGTGTATCATATCACGCCCCATCATCCATTTCTAATCAATTATATATCCAGCTGTTTACTCATTTTTTAAGAGATCATTGACTCTTAAATGTAATACCTTCTATCATCAACAATAAAAAAACATGATATATTTGTTTTTTTATAGAATTTATTTTTGTAATTAATATACATAGTAAAATTCATTTTTAATTAAATAATTGTATTGAATAAACTCTTGTTATTAATTAAATTTCAAATACTGTCTTAATATACTTTTAATTACATAGATCTTACCAATGTTTAAGGGTATCTAATTTTATCGATACCCTTAAACATTTTCTTTAATTATTTTGTTTAACTTATTTTTTATTTGTTGCAGTCTTTTTACAGCTTTTAAAATATCTTTATCCTCTCTTAATTTTTCTACAGTATCATTTAAGCTATTTGACAATTCTTTTAATTCCCTCATATTCCTTCTCCTCCTAATTGATTATTGTATCATGAAATACTTGACTAGTTTTTTATAGACTTAATTGGACTAAAAACAAGTTTAGAATATTAATAAATAGAAAAAGATCATCAACCATTAAATAGGTTCATGATCTCTTTTTTATTAACAAATTATTGCATACCAATAAAAATTAGCTTAATTCTTTTTTCTTTCTTAAAATTATTACAGCTGATAATAATAATCCTATTGCAAAAATCCTAATATTTATTTCATCACCAGTAGCTACACTTGCTGTTGTATCACCGGCTTTTACTGGATTG
>BAHP02000044.1 GCA_000508865.1 Clostridiales bacterium VE202-01 | reverse complement strand
CTCTCCCATTTTTACTATAAGTAGTATTTTCGATTATTCATGAATCACCTTCTTTTTATCAATTTCCCCATATAATAACATTATATCATCCCATCTTTTTTTTAATATTCACAAATTCGTCTTCTCTGTATAAAAAAAGGTAACATTTTTTTTAACTTGTTACCAACAATTGTAGTTATAGACAAATTTTTCTAGTCACCAAATAATTTAATAATTCTTAAAAATGATTACTGGGGAGATAATCAAAAATATCTTATCTCAAAAATAATATTTAAAATTCATGATCATCGATATTTGATTAATATTCTTTATATTTTTAATAAAATAACTTTCCTCATCTTTAAAAACAATCGCAATCATTATTTACAGTTTGAATATTAAACTTATTCACAAGACATGGACAATATAAAGCAAGCTACCAGTTATCAAAAGTAGGTTTAGATTCATAGAATCATTGAATACCCAAATATAGTAAGACTTGTAACCTTTTCAATAATAGGCATCAAAATATTTATAATAAAAGAGCTGCATAAAAACAGCTCTTTATAAAATCTTTTCATTTCTAAAATTTGTGATTTTTTGTATTCAAACCATTAATAGTGTTTATTCAATGTGACATACTTAAAAAAATCACCACATTCAATAACCTTATCTAATAACTGAACATTTTCATTGTTTCCAGTATTATATACATAAACAGGAATACGATCAATTACTTTATTATTATCATCATAGATATCACAAAACACTTTATTATATTCATTATCAGTGTTGTTTTCACCAAAATAACTTTCAAGTTCATCTAAAACACCTATAAATTTAGAATCAACTTCATGTATTTCGCCTCGAACCATACCACTTCCCTCTAATAATAATGCAGGATAATTCTTTCCTTTAAGCGTCATCAGTTTTCCTTTAACATAAGCAAATTGCCTAAAACTATTTTTATCCTTCAAATATTGATCATAGTTGTACATGCCTAGGCGCAATGTACCATAAACAAATATCTTTTCATTCATCAATGTGTTGTACCACCTGTAATTTTAAGATCTTCTTTTGTTTCAACAATTGCTTCAATAGCTGCTGTCAATCCATTTACAATCGTTTCCAATGACATTGACGGCATATTCTTTTTATCAATTACTTGCTGAGGCAAAAATGGAATATGAATAAAACCACTCTTTTTCCCTGGATATTTAGTTTCAATAATATGTCTCACTCCATAAGTAACATGATTACATACAAAAGTTCCAGCACTATTTGAAATTGAAGCTGGTATTTGACAAGCCTGAATCTTCGCTACCATTGCTTTAATTGGAAGATTAACAAAATAAGCAGCAGGTCCATCTTTAAAAACCGGCTCATCAATGATTTGTTGACCTGCGTTATCAGGAATCCGACAATCATCGATATTGATTCCAATTCTCTCTACTGTAATATCACTTCGTCCCCCTGCCTGTCCAATCGATAAGACAATATCAGGATCATACTCTTCAATAGCCTTATCAATTACATCTAATGATTGATGACAAATAGTTGGAATTTCTAATTTAATTATTTTGGCACCGGCAATTTCATCAGGCAGTTTTTTTACTGATTCAATTGCTGGATTGATTTTTTCACCACCAAATGGGTCAAAACCTGTTACTAATATCTTCATAACTTTCCTCCTAAAAACCTAATACAAGCATTAAAATAATATGAATTACGATCATGATCAAAGCCATTGGCGCCTGTTCTTTAATAACCGTCCATTTTTGATCTTTTGTTTCTAAAACTGCGCAAGGAACAATATTAAAATTAGCCGCCATCGGTGTCATGAGTGTACCACAATACCCAGCTGTCATCCCTAAAGCACCAATTACAGCCGGATTACCACCTTGAGCAATTACAAACGGATATCCAATACCAATCGTAATAACGGTAAAAGCAGCAAATGCATTTCCCATGATCATTGTAAAAATGACCATTCCTAAAACATAAACTACGACGCCAATAATAGGATTTCCTACTGGAATAATACTTGAAATCATATTTGAAATAACGTCACCAACTCCAGCAGCTGAAAATACACTACCTAAAGCCCCTAATAATTGAGGTAATAGACAGGCGGCACCAACCTGCATTAAAAGTCGTGAAGTATCTGATCTTGTTTCTGACATTTTTGGTCGACAAATAATAATTGCCAGCAATAATGCCACTAAGCAAGCTACCCCTGTCATTACAGCTCCGTTTAAAGCTGTCATATTAATTTCTACATCACTACTAAATGAAATCAGTTTTATTGCAATTGACCTAAAAGCAAAATAAAATCCATCACCTGTATATTGAATAAAAGATAAAATCAAAGCCATGATTCCTATTGCAACAGCAGGAATAAAAATTTTATTTTTAACCTTCTTACTAGCAGCTTTTCGAAATGCTGGTGTAGATTCTACAAATTTACCCATCTTAACCTGTTTAAAAGCTGTTAAACAACCCATGATTACTAATAATATTCCTATTGCAAGTGGAGGTATTATTTTACCAAACATAAAAATCACACCTAAAATAAACCAGAATAATGAAGTCCCTAACTTAGCTTCCTCATTTTTTGTTGCTCGATATGCTGTATCAAAACTAACAAGTCCACATAAAGCATAAAATAATTCTGGTAAATATGTACCTATAAAATCTATCATTTTTTGCTCCCTCTTTTCATTTTTTTATCAAACCAAAGTACTTGAACAAAAGTAAGTATGACTGAAATAATTGCAATATAAACAGATGAAGATGCAATCATCGATAATGTCACATCTTGATATCCCAATTCAACTAATGTTCCTTGAATCAAAACAACTCCACTACTAGCAGGAAAACAGTTTTGAGCAAAAAAGTTTCCATAGTTTTCTACTGCAGCTGATAATCCTTTAATTTTTTCACCCTCTTTTTCTGTTAAAGGTGAATTTTTTGCTACTTTTGCTGCAGCTTCACTCATCGGTAGAATCAATGGTCTAACAAACTGTACATGCCCACCAATTCTAACATTTAAAGCTGAAGCTATAGAACGTATTACACTATAAATACATAATACTTTCCCAGCTGTTGCATTTTTTATTTTCCCAATTAAAAAAGCAGCTCGTTCTTTTAAGCCATATCTTTCAATAATAGCTATAATTGGAAAAATGATCAAGAAAATGGACATTAACCGGTTATTTACAAAAGATTCCCCTAAAATCTCTAAAATTTCAATAATATCCAATCCAGATACTAATCCTGTCACAATTCCTGAAACGATTACTACTGCCAAAACGTCTAATTTCAAAGCAAAGCCAGCAACAATTATGACGATCCCAATTAATTTAATATACTCCATATGTGCTCTCCTTTTCATTTAAATTATAATTTAATTCTATCATATATTACAAATAAGTTAACTATTTTTTATCAACTAAATTTCTAATTCAAAATTTTCATTATTTCATAGACATTAAATATAATTAATACACTTGATTTTAAAATAAATATTAGAGTATTTACTTATCCACCATCAAGTTTACAATAAACAATGATAATTACAATTTCATGATATAATCATATTTTTATCAAATTTAGTCTTATGATCAAATTATGATAAATTCTCTTCTTTTTCAAGATTTAACTTGATGTATGCTTTAAAAAATGGTATTTTTTTATTAAACATTTATATAAAGGGGAACATTATGAAAAAAATCGTCAAATTTGGAGGTTCATCACTAGCTGATGCAACTCAATTTAAAAAGGTAGTTAAAATCATTAAAAGTGACGAATCACGACGCTATGTTGTGCCTTCAGCACCTGGTAAGCGATTCAAAGAAGATATTAAAGTAACAGATTTACTATATCAAACATATAACGCTAAAGATAAAAAAACTTTTGAAGACAACTTTAATCTAGTTAAAGCTCGTTTTCAAAGTATCATCGATGAGTTAAAACTGGATTTATCTTTAGAACAAGAATTTGCAACAATAAAAAAAGCTTTTCAAAATAAAATTGGTATTGATTATGCAGCTAGTCGTGGTGAATATCTAAATGGTATTGTCTTAGCTAATTATTTAGGATTCGAATTCATCGATGCTAGTGAAGTCATTTTCATTGATGAACATGGAAATTATGATGAAGCAAAAACTGATCCAATTTTATCTAAACGTTTAAGTGAAGTAAAAAATGCAGTTATTCCTGGTTTTTATGGTTCTTTAAATGATGGTAGTAATACGATCAAAACATTTTCACGTGGGGGAAGTGATGTTACTGGTTCAATCATCGCCCGTAATGGTCATGTAGATTTATATGAGAATTGGACAGATGTATCAGGATTTTTAGTTGCTGATCCTAGAATCGTTAGAAACCCTGATACAATTGGAACGATTACATACAAAGAATTACGAGAATTATCATATATGGGGGCAAGTGTTCTACATGAAAATTCAATTTTCCCAATTCGTAATGAAGGTATTCCAATTCAAATCAAAAATACAAATCGCCCTGAAGATGAAGGGACTTTGATCGTCGAAACAACTTGTCATAAACCGGACCATGTTATTACTGGTATTGCCGGAAAAAAAGGGTTTGCAACTATTATGATTGAAAAAGATATGATGAATAGTGAAATTGGTTTTGGTCGTCGCGTTTTACAAGTATTAGAGGATAATAATTTATCTTTTGAACATACACCTTCAGGTATTGATACAATGACAATCGTTGTTGAAACTGAATCATTTATTGATAAAGAACAAGAAATTTTATCAGGAATTCACCGAGCTGTGCATCCTGATTCAATCGAATTGGAATCTGATCTAGCTTTAATTGCTATCGTTGGTAGAGGAATGAGAGATGGTCGTGGTACTGCTGCAAAAGTCTTTACTGCTCTAGCAAATGAAAATATTAACATCAAGATGATCGACCAGGGATCTTCTGAATTAAACATCATTGTCGGTGTTAAAAATGTTCATTTTAATAATGCTATTCGTGCAATTTATAAAATGTTTATTACTGAAGATTAATTATATATTTAAATAGCTAATTTGAATTATCTCAAATTAGCTATTTTTGATATCCATTAAACATCTTTCCACATCAATGTAAAACGTACCGCTTTTGCCCAGCCATCTAATAATTTTTTTCTTTGATCATCTTTAATAACTGGTGTAAATTCTTGATCAAGCAGCCAGTTATTTTTTATTTCATCCTTACTTTTCCAAAAACCTACTGCTAATCCTGCCAAGTACGCTGCACCTAAAGCAGTAGTTTCAATTATTTGGGGACGATGCACTAAACAATTAGAAATATCACTTTGAAACTGCATTAAAAAATCATTAGCGCTAGCACCACCATCTACCTTTAAACATTTTAAATCAATTTTTGTATCTTCCAGCATCGCCTGAATAACATCATTAGTTTGATAGGCAATTGATTCTAATGCCGCTCTAATGAAATGTTCTTTGCCAGTTCCTCTTGTCAAGCCAACGATCGTTCCTTTAGCATATGGATCCCAATAAGGAGCTCCTAATCCGGTAAAAGCCGGAACTAAATATACACCATTTGTATCATCTATTTTTGTCGCATAATCACTTGATTTAGGTGCACTTTTAATCATTCTTAAACCATCTCGCAACCATTGCATTACTGCTCCACCAACAAATACACTTCCTTCTAAAGCATAATTCACCTCATTATTATCACTAGCAGTAATAGTCGTAATCAAGCCTTTTTTTGATTGATATATTTTATTACCTGTATTCATCAATAAAAAACAACCTGTACCATACGTATTTTTGGCTTCTCCAGCTTCAAAACAACATTGACCAAATAATGCCGCCTGCTGGTCTCCAGCTGCTCCACAAACAGGAATACTTCCACCTAAAATTCCTTCTTTGCTATAACCATAAATACAGCTAGATGGTTTAACCTCCGGTAACATACTTTTAGGTATTTTAAAATATGCCAATAATTCTTCATCCCAACATAAATTTTTAATATCAAACAACATCGTTCTTGAGGCATTTGTATAATCAGTAACATGTACTTTACCATCTGTTAAATTATAAATCAGCCAAGTGTCGACTGTTCCAAATAACAATTTATCTTCATTCGCCAATTGTCTTGCGCCAGCAACATTTTCTAATATCCAGGCAATTTTAGAAGCCGAAAAATATGCGTCAGGTATTAATCCCGTTGTTTCAATAACCTTCTTTTCTAAGCCATCTTCTTTTAATTTATCAATCATTTCAGCAGTCCTGCGACATTGCCACACAATTGCATTATAAATCGGTTCCCCTGTTTCTTTATTCCAAACAATGGTAGTTTCTCGTTGATTAGTTATTCCAATTCCTACAAAATCTGTTGCCTTTGTATGACTTAACGCCTGAGCTTCAATCATCACTGATAACTGTGATGACCATATTTCTAATGGGTTATGCTCTACCCATCCTGGTTTAGGAAATATTTGTTGAAATTCTTTTTGCGCTTTAGCAACAACCCTTCCTTGATGATCAAAAATTATACACCGTGAACTCGTTGTACCTTGATCTAAAGCCATAACATATTTAGACACTATTCTTTCCTCCTTTAAACTAAATGAAAATGTTATCATTTAAATAATTCTATCATAAATAATTATTGCTGACAGCAAAAAAACATCTCTGTAATTTTTTGCCATAAAATATTTCTATAAAAAAGAAGTAATTTCTCTAATTATCTTGTAAAAGATAATGAGGAGGAAAAAATATGATTCATGAAAAACTATTATCGATAATAACAATAATGTTAGCTTTAGTAATGATCTGTTCTTTAAATATCTGCTTTCCAGGGACACTTTAGAATCTATAAAACTGAGAAAGTTCATCGTTAAATCTGTCACTCATCTTGATTGTCAACAAA
>BAHP02000045.1 GCA_000508865.1 Clostridiales bacterium VE202-01 | reverse complement strand
TTTTTCAGCCATTTCAATGGCAATTTGTAATGCTAATTTATTTGTTTCAGCCTCAACTTGTTCTATTAAATTTTTAATTGCTTGATTAAGATTTTGGTCAACTGCATCTATTTCTTCTTGAGTCTTTGCACTATTCAATACTTCCTTAGCCTCATCACAAGCTTCCTGCAATGTAGCAATAGATTCAGGAGTATAATTTCCTGATAATAGATTTTCTGCTATTTCTATTGTTTCTTCCAATGTTCTTGTATTTAATTCTGATTCTTCGTTTGCGTTAATAACACTAAGTTCTGCTGCACTTGCAAATCCACCTAAACCAGCATTTGCTGTTAAACGAACATATTTTGCGTTGCATTCATCAAAATCAACCTGTTTAAGCTCTTTGTTAGCATCCCAATTACCAGTGGCTACAATAGTAAATTCTTCACCATCATTACTTATAGAAATTGTGTAATCTGTTATATATCCATTGGTTCCAGTTTGCCTTGGTAGATATGTAAATCCTTTGATATCTGTTGCTTTTGGTAATTCTAATGTAATGCTTTGTGGTAATACATCTTCACCACTCCATTTAGTATGCCACATTGTATCTGGATTTCCATCTATAGCGTTACTAGCTTTATCCGAAGACTGTTCGGAAGTACTAGTTGCTTTAATTGTTGCAGCTTTTTTAGATACTTGAACGTCGTCAATTAAGCCAACAAATGAATTTGTCTTACTTCCAATTCTTTCTAATGGAATAACTAAGCTAGCCCATTTTCCACCAGTACCGCTCTTAGACAATTCATCTACCTTTTCATCATTTACATATAATATTGTTGATGTAAATTTAGTTTCGATTTTAATTTTTACCCATTCGTCTTTAGGTAGCTCATAATCAAATGAATAATCATGGAATTCTCTACTAAATCCAAATTTTCCTGTATCTTTTTGAACGGCTTTGATTGCACCGTTTTCAGATTCAAAAATAATCTGTTCATCATCTGATGAATTACTATCACGTTTGATCCAGAATTCTAAATAAGAATTAATACCCAGATCTTCTAATGGTGTTTCAACATAACTGCTTCCGCCTTTTAAAGATAAAGCGTTTCGATTCTTACCTTCTACATAACTGATATTTTCTTGATTAATTAAATTGAATGTATTTCCTGATTTATCTAACCCTTTATCATTATTAAAATTATAATCAAGAACTTTATCTCCTATTGTTTCAATTTCATATGTTGGATTAGAATTTGGTGCATATTTAATAGTATCAGTTAATTTGTTTATATCTTCAGTTGAATAATCTTTAATATCTCCCCATAATTTTGAAGCAAAAGTTGGTAAGATATGGAAAATACGATCAAATACTTCTAAATCACTTGTACCATTATCATTAGCAGGTCCTGTTTTATCATTCCATACATGGAAAGTAGAACCTAACATTTGATCATCACCTACAGGAATAGTAAAATTGCCAATCTTATTAGGTTGCCATGAATTAGCAATATGACTTTGATTTAAATAATCATAATAGTATCCTGCACCTGGGACAATATATAAATCTCCATCATTAGAATTAATACATTTGTACCCTTTTTCATACATTTCTTTTGGATTTGCATATCCAACATACCATAGATTCATTTCTACACCGTCAACAGTAATTGGTGTAGTACCACTGTTTTCTGTTTGACTTCCCCATACACGTGGTGTATATCCTTGTTCATCACGAATAAATTTTAACAATTCATCTTGAAATTTTCTAAATGCTTCTTTGTTTCCGCCTTTATATTCATCAGTACCAATATGGACTACTGTTCCTTTAGGAAATACTGGATCATCTCCACTTGTATATTCGGCAAATACACTTTTAATAAATTCTAATGCTTCTGGATTTTCTACATCTAAGTATTCGTTACTATCTGCTCTTGCTAAATCAGGTCTAGCACGAACAAAAGCACCTGAATGACCTGGAGAGTCAAATTCTGGAACAATATTAACTCCAACTTCTTTAGATGATTTAATAAAATCTCTGAATTCATCTTTTGTATAATATAAATCTGTATTAGTTAAATTTGGGATGTCGGATTCTAACCGGAACCCTGAATAATCTGGTGTTTTTCCATCTTCTAACTTACCAAAACAATTATCATTCAAATGTACATGGAAATTACTTAATTTATACCAAGACATTGTTTTAACTAATTCTTTTAAGAAATCCATTTTAAATGGTCTTCTTCCAACATCCAGCATAAATCCACGTACTTCATATTTAGGATAATCTTTAACGATCCCTTTAGCTATTTGTGAACCACTTTGTTTTAAAATTTGTAAAATAGTTCTAGTAGACCAGTATGCACCTGTATTTTCACTAGCTTTAATAGTTATATAGTCATCAACTTCCATAATATAAGTTTCTTCATCTAATGTAGTATCACTTAAGGTAAAGTAAAAATCACCAGGTTGAGGATCAGTTCCACTCACTACAGTAATAGTTTTATCTAAAATGTCCAAGTAATCAGCAGCAAATATATTAGCAGTATTCATAAATTCACTTGCAGATGGATCAATAACAATTTTACTATTTTCATTAATTTCAAATACACCTGTATGTCCAAACCATTGTTGTAATTCGGGAATTACTTTTGGTTTAGCGTTTTGTGATTGAGCTTTATCATAAATTCCTGGAACTGTTACTGTTATTGCCGGAGATACTGCTTTTTCTCCAGTTTCAGTATCTGTAACTTCAAAATTCACCACAACATCTTGTTGAGTTAAAGGTTTAGTAACAGTTAAATCACGTGCTAAAATTTGTTCATAATCTGCCCCTATAAAATTAACTTCAAATCCTTTTGGAACTGTTGGCATTACCAGCATTGTTTCATCTTCGTTTAACTCTGCACTAGTAATTCCATTAGCAATATCGCTAGCAGTTACAACTGGGTCTGGCGGAATAATTAATTCTTTATCGTACATCTGTACTTCAAATAATGATACTGTTGGATAATTCATATCACTACCATCTCGCATTGGTGAATTATCGACAAAATCATCAATCACAACTTGTACTTTTGAAGTAACATATGTTTCATCCAAATTTATTTTGTCTGTAAAATTAGCAGGTGTTCCACCACTATATACAGTTTTCCAGTTGCCAGCTTCATCTATCTTGATATGATATCCTGTTGGATTACATCTCTCCCATTCTAAAATTAACGATCTTAAATTTTTTGGTTCTGTAAACGTATATGTTAATGTTTTTTCACTATGTCCCTCTGCACTCCAACGTGTTGTAAGATCACCATCAATTGTATTTGGCCCATCAAATTTTGGTACTTCACATTCACTAGCTTCAACTGATGATTCACGCGCAAAATTAATATAATTTTCTTCTCCATAAATTCCGAATTCATACATTGATACACTTGGATAAGCACCAGAAATTAATGCATCAATAGTTAGTTTTACATATCTTGCTGTGACTGCCTGATCAAGATTTATAGTAGTATCCTGGTCATGACCATCCGTTTTAACTTCTGAATCATAAATTTTTGTATAAGAACTATCATCATCAGATACTTCTATGTGAAATTGTTGTACTTTAGAATTTTCAAAAGCTAATAAAAATTCATTAAATGTTTTTTGTTCTTTTAAATCAATTTTCACCCATCCTGGAGCTCCTACTTCACTTGACCATCTAGATTGTTCAGGTTTATTTGCATCACGATTGATAATACCATCGATCAATTTATCAGGTCCCCAATAAGATATAGGTGACGTATATGCACTAGGTGTCCCATCTAATGCGTAATTTATCTTTTCAGTAAAATTTGTTGGATCATCGTTTTCTACAGCATCAACTAATGATATCGGCCCAACAGATCCTACTAATAAAGAAGTTATTAATAAAGATTTTACAAATATTTTCATACATTTTCCCTTTCTTTAATATGTATATCCAAAATTTCATTTACCTCCTTTTACTTTTGATATACATATTTATAAAATATTGATATTTTAATAAAATAGCGTAATATTGTAACAATTTATTACACGTATAATCATATTGCTTTTAAAATATTACAAATAATTATATCATTTTATATAAGTGTTTTATATTTACACTTTTAGTATAAATGATAAAAAAGTGACATTCATTGTAAAATGTTACCTTAGATAAGTGATAATTTAGGATAAAAATTAAATTTTTTTAAAATCATAATACATCTTGTAAGTACCAAAATATAACTCACTATCTATTATTAAAACTCTATCAAAATCAACTTTTAACTTTTCCTTCTTAATTTCTGGAATAATTTTATCCTAATAATATCATCACTTGATTTGTCTGGTTTTTAAATATAAAATAAGTCATTTGTATACACTAGGTGTCCCATCTAATGTATATTTTATTTGTCTATATAGCATTAATTACCAAAATCGATTTAATCGAGCTTGTTAATAAAGTCTTGACAAATATATTTGTTCTTTTCTCCTTTCCTTAATGTGTAATCAAATCATTCATTTACCCTCCTTTTTTCATATTGATAAAATAGTTATATTTATATTCTAACAAGTTGATATTATTTTAATAGATAAAAAAAAAAGGAAATAAATTTTCCCTTTTTTTATCCCTTAACTACTTTTATTACACATCTAGTAAAAAATTGAATATCTCAGAATCATTCATCTTAAAAAAATCTATCTCTTTAACTTTTCTTTTGCATCTAAATAAAAGATTACATAATATAGAAACATTTGTTCCTATTACTTGCAATATGATCTTATCTTTTTTGAGGGCAAAATTAATCTGATTAATCTCTCCTAATTCATATGTTAAAAATATATTTGTATCTACATAAATATATTCTTGATCAATTTCTAAATCATCTGCTTTATTTATTTCAATTGGATTATATTGTTTATCATCAAAAAAGGAAACATAATTATTCATTGATTTTTTTACTAATTGAAGCACTTGAAACCGTTCTTTATAATCTAAAAAATCCATTTTATGATATAAATCATATAAATTAATTGTTTTTTTCCGTGGCACAACTCCTAAATTATTTAACAATATAAAGTCAGTATTATCTAAAATCAAGTTTATCTTTGCGACAGGAATATTTCTACTAAAATATTCTGGTATTGTTTCTGTAAATAAAATTAAATCAAGTTCATTCCATTGCTGAAAAAATGGAATATCATATTTTGAAATAATATCAACTATTTCAATTTCAAATGATGACTCCAAAAAATCTTTTAGCTGCATTTGATTAAATTTAGACGTTCCACTAATCAATACAACTCTTTTATCCTTACAGTTTGATTTGCGATATATGCTATTTGCAAAATGCAATTTTAATAATGACAGCTCATCTTTATTTGACAAATCAATTATTTCATTATTAACTGTTCCAAATCTATCAATATGTTTTTCTAATTCTTCATCTAATGTAAAATTATATTCTTCAAAAATAGACACTTCTAATTTAGCTATATCTTTGTAATAGCAACAAACTAAATGTTTATACAATCCATTTAATAAATCTAAATCTTCTTTGAAAGATTCAGCATATTTACATTGCATAGAATCAATCAATTGAAATATATAATAAATTACTTTTTTATTTAAACTATGTTTTTCAATTGCACCATTATAACAAATCGCAGAAATTGCCGTTATCATCTTTTTCTTATTTTGTTCATTTATTGTTATATGAACAAAATCCTCTACATCTATAAAAAATTCATCATATTCAAAATTTTGTAACTTGGTATTAAGATGCCTTCTTTCAGGGATTAAAATATCGTTATATATATACCATGACATCAAGATAATTATTGATGCAAACCAATATAGTTCTGGATCATTCATTATAATATTATTTTTTTTAATAAACTTTTTTATAATTGGAAAAATATCTCTTAGTTTAATCTGGGGAAATTTTTTTAAAATGTATTCGCGTATTAAGTCCTCAATTGTCTCAAAATTATCTTTAAATAAACTATATTCAATTATTTTAAAAGATGCTAATCGGAATTCAAAAATATCTTCATCATTTCCAGCTAAATAGAAACCATTTGAATACATTAATTGTATGTTGAATTGCTTTAACTTTTGTTCTATTTCTTTTAAATCATTTTTTACAGTTACTCTTGTTACTTTTAATTGCTTTGACAGTTTATTTAGATTAAGCTCTTCTATACACAAAGCAATTATAACAACTAATAAATCTATTCGCTGTTTTTTTAAGAATTTAAATGATTTTCTTTGATACTCAGTAAATTGCAATAGTCTTTCTATATCATTAATGATTATGTTTCCTTTATTATCCGTTTCTATTACCGGAACATTATTTATAGTTCCTATATTTTCATTAATTTTTGATATATCATAGCGAACTTGTCGTAGTGATATTTTTAAGCTATTAGAAACTTCTTTAATAGAAATATTTTTTTTTAATAACAACAGTTCAATAATATAATTCATTCGGCTAGTAGTTTCTTTTTCCATTTTTGGCACCTGCTAATAAAATAATTTTTTAACTAATTAGTTTTCATAAATCAAAAATTTTAATTATCATATTTATTTTTTATTTATATTAATAGTAGATTTCTACTGTTAATATAAATTATATCACTATTATAAAAAAATATCCAAACCTTAAGATCTCATTTTCCATTATTTACACGTTACAGTTCTTTTTTCTAGAAAGAGATAAAGAAGTGAAAATTTTTGTAAAAAGATTGTCCTATAATTTTAAATTGTTAAAAAATGTTAAAAAGATAAAATAATAATTGATCTTTATAAAACGATCGATAAAAAATACGGGAAAGGAGAATGTTTATGAAGAAGTGGAAAAGTATATTTTCGGGGATGCTGTCTGTAACGATGTTGATGTCAGCGATTACTCCACTTGTAGCTTTAACATCTCGAAATGCAACAGGGGACAATATTTTTAAGATTGCTTCTTATAATATTGCTGCTAAAGGTAATAGTACAAGAGCAATTGGAAATCTATTAAAAAGTGAAGAAATTGATATTGTTGGATTTCAAGAAGTAGATAAAAATACAGGTAGAAATCCCAAAGATATGCTAAAAGAGATTGCTGACGAAGTCGGTTATGATTATTATTTTCGTAAGAGTATTGATTATTCTGGCGGAGAATATGGAATTGGGATGGTGGCTAATGGTGATCTAACTGATGAAAGTGGCGCTGATTTAGAAACTGGTGGTTATGAAGGTCGTGGCTGGCAATGTGCAAAAATAACTATTGGAGAAAAAGAAATTGCTATTTATAATACTCATTTAACTTGGGAAGATCCAAGTATTCGTGCTAGTCAAATGGAGGCAGTATTGGATGCTATGGATGAAGATGAAACAGAGTATAAAGTGTTAACAGGAGACTTTAATGCTCAAGAAAGCAATGATGAATTTGATCTTTATTTGCGTAATTATAATATTGCTAATGGTAAAGATGGCAAATGGCTGGATACTTATATACCATTTGATGCTTCTATGAAAACAAATGCAATTGACAATATTATTACTACTCGGAATATTGAAATTAAGGAAGTAGAAGCTTATGAAGCTGATGAAATTGGTTCTGATCATAGAATTCTTATTGCTTCATGCGAATTATTAGATGAAGAAAAAGTTTCAACTCAGCTACTGGATAAACAAATTTTAAAAGCTAATGAATTATTAGAAAAAACAGATATTTATACAGAAGAATCATTAGCGGCTTTAAGTGACGTTATTAATGCAGCTAAGACAGCTAATAAAGATAGTCAAATAGCTGTAAATAAGATAGTTGATACTTTAAATGATGCAATTTCAGCTTTGCAAAGAAAACCTGTTAAACGCAGTGAAGCAGTAGCCTGGTGGGATTTTGATGGCGATGATCCAATGAGTGATAAGACTGGACGAGGTAATAATGGAGTTGAAAAAGGAACTGTATCATTCGTTCCAGGATTAGAAAACCTAGGTAATGCATTATCAACTCAACAGGGATATGTATCTGTTGCTAAAACAACTAATGACTTAAATTTAGGTACAGATGATTTTTCGGTTGGATTTTGGTATAAGGCAACGAATCCAGGAACGTGGTCAGCTGTATTAGGTGATAAAAATTGGGATAGTGGAGCCAATCCGGGCATGGCAGTTGTTCAGGGACAAGGGCAATTCTATACTACATATGCAGCTAATGGTCATAGTCAACAAGAAAATATTGTTTCAGGTACAGCAAGCAAGGTTTATGATGGGAAATGGCATTATATTGCTGCTGTATTAGATCGTGATAATAGTAGTATGTTATATGTTGATGGAAATATGATTGCTTCTACATCAATTGCTTCTACTGCTAATATAGATGCTACTGTTTCTAATCCCTTTAATATTGGTGCTGATGGCAATGGGGGATATCGAATCGATTCATTAATTGATGATGTTAAAGTGTATCGTACCGTGCTGTCTCCAGAAGAAATTGAAGATGAATATTTATTAAATCGTGATCAATCAGAAATTATTTATGATGAGATGGTTGAAAAAACTAAAAATTATTTAAGAGATTTAGTGATTGATCCTAATGAAGTGAAGGAATTACCAACTTTTGAATCAGAAGATGGTAAGTTGATTTCTAAACTTTTCTGTAGTGAAAATGATTTGGTTATTAATGATGAAGGTAAAGTCTTACGACAGCCATTAGTAGATAAGAAAGTTCAAATTACTTATATTATTCAAGAGAATAGAGAAGATATAGCTTATGATGAAGGAACATTTATTAAAAATAAATGGATAACTGTTAAAGGTAAAAAAACTACAGGAACTAATGAAATGCCTAAAGTTGTTCCAACTATGCAGGAGTGGTGTGGAGCTGATAAAGGAACATTTTCATTTGATAAAAATAGTCGTATTGTTATTTCTACTAAAGAAATGGATGAATTAATTAGAGCTGCTGAAATTACACAGAGTGATATTAAGGAATTATTCGGATTAGATTTAAAAATTGTTTCTGATACACCAAAAGCTGGTGATCTTGTTTTGACTTTTGAAAATGGAGATGAAAAGCTAGGTGAACAGGGATATGAACTAGAAATTAATGATTATGTGACAATTCGCGGAATTGCCTATCGTGGTATTTTCTTTGGAACTAGAAGTTTACTTCAAGGAATGATCACATCAGGAAATAGTACTATCGCTTATGGTAAAGCAATAGATTATCCTAACTATGAAATCCGTAAATTTATGTTAGATATTGGACGTAAATATTTCCCAATGTGGTATTTAGAAGATGTAATTAAATATGCATCATGGTTAAAACTTACAGATTTTCAATCGCATATTAGTGAAGATACTTTTAATGATTATTCTGCATTCCGTTTAGAATCAGATATTCCACATTTAACAAGTACGGATGGATATTATACTAAAGAAGAGTATCGTAATTTTCAAAGACTCGCAGCTGATTATGGAATTCGCGTAATTACCGAAATTGATGGACCAGCTCATGCTCGTCGTTTTATCGAACTTGGCAATTATGAAGATGCCTCAGATAAGTATAAGAATTTAGGATTAGATGAAACTCACTTCAATTTAAGTGAAGAAGGTGGAGCTCGCGAACGGGTTTTAAATTTAATGGATGAAATTTTGGAAGAGTATTTAGGTGGTGATGATCCAGTTATTATTACAGATGCCTTTAATATTGGGATGGATGAATATTTTGGTAATCAGGATGACCTCCGTGCTTATGCCGTTCATATGTATGATAAAGTTGTAAATACATATCATAAAACTGCATTTGGATGGGACTCTAATGCTTCTCTTGCAAATGAAAATTATCCAAAAGAGGCATATCCAATGGATGATATTATTATTGACTATTGGAAATGGGAAGAAGTATCAGGTGGTTTGAAACAACTAATGGATCAAGGTTATAAAATTGTAAATGGAGATCACCGTTGGTATATTGTACCTGGAGCCCAGATCGGTTTTTATGATTATGCTAATGAACAACGTCTTTATAATGAATTAAGTGCCGGCAATATGGTCGGATGGTATGGAAATGGAACTATTTTCCCTGAAGGACATCCGAATATTGTTGGTGGAACAATGCTGCTTTGGAATGACCGGGGAATGTTTGCTGGTTATACTGTAAATGATATTTTTGCAAGGCAACGTTCTCAATATCCATATTTAGCACAAACGTATTGGTATGGTCGTGAGGATGAAACTTTTGAAGAATTTAAAGAAAAAGTTGATACGATCGAAGTAGGACCAGGATTAAATAACCTATATAAAGATATTGATTCTCAAAGTGAAATTGTTTACAACTTTAATATGGAAGAAATAGATGGAAATGAGTTAATAGATGTTTCAGGTAATGGTTATAATGCTACAGTTACTGGAGCAAAATTGACTGATGGTCCTAATGGAAAACAACTTACATTTGATGGTAACGATTATATTGAAGCTCAACATAAAGCTTTAAAATGGCCATATACAGCAGTATTTGATTTAACGATCGATGAAAAACAAACGGGAGATATTATTCTTTTTGAAGAAACGATGCCTGATCAAGGATGTGTAGAAAAGGATGGAATTTCAAGAGGGCAAGAAAAACGTTCTATTGTAATGAAAGAACAAAGTGATGGTACTTATTGTTTAACTTATTCACGTGAAAACTTTAATTTTGAACATAACTATACATTTAAGAAAGGACAACCTTATCGAATTGCTTTTACTTCTGATGAATCTAAACCAACTGGAGGTGAGTACGCTAAGTGGAATCAGCCTAACACTTTATATGTTAATGGAACTCTGGTTTCTACTTTACAAGGACCTACAAAACCAGAAGGTTTTAATGGAACATGGTGGGTAGATTCACCATCTATGAATATGCCATTAGAAAAAATCGGTCAAAATTTAGTAGGAAGTTTAGATAATTTTCAACTATATGATCATGTACTTACAAATGAAGAAATTGCCCAATTAGGCGGATTTGAAAATAGTGAAATTGATCCTAAGCCAGAATCTGAAAATCTAGCATTAAATAAACCAGTAACTGTTTCAAGTGCTAAAAACAGTTCATTAGATGCTGTGTTTGCAAATGATGGAAATCAAGATACACGCTGGTCTTCTAATTATAATAGTAGTGTTAATGATCCATTTGATAAAACAGAATGGTTATGTATCGATCTAAAAGATTCTTATGATTTAGGAACAGTTAAACTTTATTGGGAATCTGCTTATGCTCAAGAATATATTGTTCAGGTTTCACAAGATGGTGAAAACTTCACAGATGTATTAAAAGTTGTTGATGGAGATGGCAAAGAAGATATTTTAGATCTAGCTGGAGTAACCGGTAGATATATTCGTATATACTGTACAAAAGCTGTCCCAAGCAACGATGGCTGGCAATGGAATTATGGATATTCTTTGTATGAGGTTGAAGTTTATGAACAACAAGAAACAACTATAATTGATAAGCAGGCCTTACAAATTGCCATTGAAATGGCTGAAAAAGCTGATTTAGAAAATGTCGTACCAGCTGTAGTAACTGAATTCAATGAAGCTTTAACAAATGCAAAAGAAGTATATGCAAAAACTAATGCCACTCAAAGTGAAGTAGATAGTGCTTTTGC
>BAHP02000046.1 GCA_000508865.1 Clostridiales bacterium VE202-01 | reverse complement strand
AACTTCTGCCTTATCAATAGCAATTTGTAATGCTTGTTTATCTACTTCTTCAATATGTATTAATACTAGATTGTCAATCGCTTCTTGAAGTTCTACAACAGCTAAATCAATTGTTTCCTGATTTGAAGCGTTTTCTAAAATTTCAATTGCTTCTTGTAATGCTAATGATAATACCTTCCAACTATCAGTTACATAATCACTTTCTTGAAGTTTTTTTGCTTCATTGATCAAAGCTATTAAAATATCTTTATTTAAAGAAACTTCTTTAACAGACGTTGCTATTTCATAGAATAACGGATTACTTCCATCTTCCCAACTAATTTTGAATCTTTCAGCACTACCCATTGTAGCAAAATCAATACTCATATAAGCATCACTACCTTGGAACAACTCTTCCCACACGCCATTAAATAAACCTTCAACTTTAATTTTTGATTTGTTATCTTTCAAAATATTTAATGTTGTTGCATTTAGTGTATTAACATTATTATACTCTAGTTTTCCTGCGCTATTAGAGCCACTGAATTTAGTAGTTAAATTCTTATCAATAGCTGTTTCTGCCTGTTTATTATCTAATATTGGAATTTGTGTATCACTATTTAATTGATTAATTTCAATTTCATTAATTTTTAACCAAGTACTTGAGTCTTTAGTAACTGTAACTTTAATATAGCGTGCTGTTTCATTTTCTAAAACAATTAGATTTTCTGTTTTTTCGCCAATTATTCCTATTTCTTTCCAATCAATTCCGTTAGATGAAATTTCTACAACTCCTTCTTTCATAACGTCACCGGATACCATAACAACATTAATATCTTTTATTGGATATTCTTTCTTTAAATCTAACACATAATTTTGCCCGGCTTTTTGATCACGTGTCCAAATTAGTGTATCGCGATTATCATCAATTAGATCATTTGGTGATCCTGACCAAATGACTAAATCATCACTTTTTGTAACTTCAATTTGATCTTCAATAGTTACTATTTCGGATCCAACTGTTTTTAAATATTCAAAATTTCCATTGAAATTTTCACCAGTTTTGTTTATTAAACGAATATATTTAGCCACAAACTTTTCACCTTCAAATGGTAACCAGTCATGTTTATTGATCGAATACTCTAATTTTAAATCATTTAATTCAGCATTTGCTACTAAATCTGTAAATTCTTGTGCTCTTTCAAATTGAATTCCTATATATTCTCCATTAGCCAACATAAAATTATCAATGTGACCAATCTCCACAATACTTTTTTCCTCTATGACATCAATTTTTTGATATTTGTCACTATTAGTAAATATAACTTTATCTATTGGATCAACTCTAAATTCACGCACTTTTACATTTTTATTACATCCTTTTTCAACATAATAACGTATAAATCTTGTTGAAAAGGTATTACTATTCATTATTCTGTTATTATTATTAGTAGTATCAATATCAGTCCATTGAATACCATTATTAGAAATTTGAATCTTATAATCACTTGCTACATCTTGATCTCGTGCATCTTTACCAATCAAAATTTCTAATTTATTAACTTTGATCTTTGCTCCTAAATCTACACCAAACCATTTTCCAGCAACTTCTTTTTGATCAAATGTAACATATGAATTTATATCTCCATCAATCATTTTATCCAAATCCATCATTACAAAGTTACCATTTCGATAATTGGTAACTGTTCTCAATACTATATGTTCATTCATTTGATTATTGATAGTATTTTCTAAAACATCCTGCATTTCATAAATAAATGGTAACAATACTCTTCTTCCAGACCATTGTCCCCCAATATTTCCAAGTTTATCTTGGCATTCCAAAAAGTTTTGGTGTACATTTGCAATTGTAACTGCTTCATTAATATCATGAGTACTTAAATAAAGTATATTATTTAAAGTCAATTGTCCTGCTTCTACAACTTTTAACAAATTATTTACCCATGGATTAATTTGACTAACTAATTCTGGATTTCCCTTATATTCATTCAATAATAAACATGCTTCTTCAATTTTATTAAATTCTTCAATTAAATTATTTACTTCTGTTTCAATATTTTCACCAGAATAATATTTTTCTCTAAAAACATTAAGTGATTCAATTAAATATTCTGATTCAACTGCTATATCCTGTAACTCTGCAACTGATTGATTATTATTAGCAGCAAACAATTTAAATGCCTCTGCATATTCTTTTTCAGGAATAATATATTCAACAGCTTTATTCCAACTTTCCTCTTTATCAAAATCAGCAATATTCCAACCATAATCCGCAATACTAAATAATGAGAATTTAGAAGCCTGAGCTTGTAACATTGGATTAGAAACCAATCCATTCATTTTACCCATTTCATTACTTAATCCAACTGTTTGTCCAACTAATAATTGACTACCCATGCCTAAATCATTCACTGGATAATTCCACCAGATATAGGCTGGTCGATTTATTTTTGATTCGATATATTCCATCATAGAAGGATTTACTTCTGAAATAACGCTATCTCCAGTCCACATAATTTGAACATCTTGATCAAATTGAGCAAGTAAATCTAAATAATTACCACTTACTCTTGTTTTACAATACTGTTCTGGACAAATAATTAAATCTTTAACTCCCGTACGTTTGTGAATATATTCACGATTCACTTTATTTACAAATTCAACTAAATATGTACTATCAGTGTAAGCATCATCATAAAAAATACCAAATTGTCTTACTCCTATATTATACAACTGATCAAACTTATTTATTAATGCATCAAAGTCACTTTGAGAGCCCATATCAATATTTCCACCAACATGAGCTGTCCAAACTAATTCTACATTATTCTCTTTACCTTTAGTTACTAATTCCTTAATTTCATTAATATTATTTTCTGGATATAAATCACGCCACTTATTACGATGATATGCATCTGATTTTGCTCCATATACATATGTATTCATTTTAAGAGGACCCATAAAAGCTAATAAGTCTAATCTTTCTTTATGTGTATATTGGCCATAAAAACCTTCTACGATCCCTCTAAACTTTGTATCTGGTGAATCAATAATAGTTACATCTTTTAAACTTTCATTTGATGAAGCTAGCATTTGTTTTAATGTAAAAACACCATCAAATGTTCCAGAAACGTCGTTTCCAACAATGGCAACAATATTATCTTGAGCACATACTTTTAAAACATATCCATCAGCAGTTCCTGCAATTGAACTATCATCAACTTTTCCTGCTAAATATTGGTCTGCTAAATCACCTTGATCTTTTATACCTAAATAAATATTTAATGCGTCGTCACTTTTTCATCGCTAAAAATAACTTCGATTTGATATTCTTTAAATAAATTAATTAAATAATTAGAAATACTTTCATCCATTCCAGGATACATTACAACATTTATTTTATCATTTATTTTTAAAACATCGTTCCCATAATTCATTTGCTGTACTAGGGGATAAATACTATAATCGCCACTTTGTAATGATTTAACTTCAAATGCATAACTTTCGTTTTGACTATATCCATCCTTACTAGCTTCTACGATTAAAGTTCCTTTTTTCTCATTTGAATCACTATTGATCACTACAGTATCATCTTTAATAACGACTGCATCATTTTCACTCTTCCAAGAAAAATCTACTCCTAGTTCTTCATCATACAATGAGATTTTAAAATTACGATATATATTATGAGGAATACTCAATTTTGATAGAGCAGTTTTAACGTCACTTATCCTTTCTTCCTCGGTACCAATAATTCCAAATTCTCTTAATGATACACTTGGATAAGCACCACTAATTAATTTTTCAACTGTGATTTTAACATACCGATAATCTACCGCTTCATTTAATTTAATTGTTTGTTCTAAACCATATCCAGATTGATTATCATCAGATTGGTAAATCAATTCAAATACATTATTATCATTAGACCCCTCAATTTTAAATTGCCTGATTTTCTGAGCCTCACTATTTTCACTTGCAATATAAAATTCATCATAAACATAATTTTTTTCCAAATCAACGCATACCCATTGATTTGTACCATACGGATCAGTCCCCCAACGTGTTGATAAATCCCCATCAACGACATTATTAGGAGAATGACTTGGGCTATCTTGATAACTTCCTACAACTGGTTTATTTAATGCAAAATTTACTCGATTCCCTGTTGCTTTAACATACAAGCCATTTGACAACACAGCTGTCAAAATAATAGCCGTTATTAAAAAAAACTTTAATGTTTGTTTAATTTTTTTCATTTCCCTTTCTCCTCTTCAATAAGCTATAATAGTTCCATTTTCCTCAATTAATTATTCCATTCCTTCAATCTCCATAATCCCATGATTATCAAAATAACTTTTTATTAACTTCTTTATTTCCCAAAATTTTTTTAAAAGAAAACCTCTTTATTTTAACTTTCGTTATCTTTTAAAAATTATCATAAAGAGGTTTATCCTTTACTATTTATTAATATTTTCTCATTAATAAATATCTATAATTTAATTTTTGTCTTATTTCCGCTTTATAAATACACCTCCTAACCGTATTTATCCTATGGTCATGCCTATTTAAAGTAACATTCCAAATTAAATAAATGTATTTTATGAGAAGATTTTAACAAATCTGCTTTTTTTTAAATAGTCAAAAAAAATGTAAATCTATTTTACACTAATTTATTCTTCAGTAAAAAAAGAGAATGAATGTTATGGGTGACCCATAACATTCATCCTCATCATATTTTATTAGATATTTTCTTTTTTCTTTTTACTATAGAATAAACCTAATACACTTAATCCAGCTATACTCATTAACATTCCTAGTGATACATCGTCTCCTGTTTTTACACTTA
>BAHP02000047.1 GCA_000508865.1 Clostridiales bacterium VE202-01 | reverse complement strand
GCCTTCCTTGTAATACTTCGATCGGCGGGCCAGCCAAGGGCATAATTGTTCGCGAAATAGATGCCTTAGGTGGTCAAATGGGTAAAAGTGCTGATAAAACATATTTACAAATGAAAATGTTAAATACTGCAAAAGGACCGGGGGTACAGTCACTAAGAGCTCAGGCAGATAAGCAGGCTTATCCTCGATATATGCAAGAGGTATTAAAACAACAGAAAAATTTAGATATTTTAGAAGCTATGGTTGAAGATTTAATTGTTGAAAATGATTATGTAAAAGGTGTTATTTTAGCGGATGGGTCAAAAATTGCTGGAAAAATAGTTATTCTTACAACAGGAACATATTTAAGAGCTGAAATATTATGTGGTGATCAAAAACATGCTAGTGGTCCTGATCAGCAAAAAGAATCTAAATTTTTATCAACACGATTAAAAGAATTAGGTTTTCGAATTCAGCGTTTAAAAACAGGAACACCACCACGAGTAGAAATCAATAGCGTTGATTATTCAAAAACGAGTTTACAACCAGGAACTGATGCAAAATTGGCTTTTAGTTATCAAACCAAAGAGTTTGTTCCTATTGAAGAGCAGTTACCATGTTATTTAACATATACTAATGAAAAAACACATCAGATAATAAATGATAATTTACATCGCTCAAGTATGTATGGCGGTTATGTCAGTGGTGTAGGACCACGTTATTGTCCTTCGATTGAAGATAAAGTCGTTAAATTTTCAGATAAACCACAACATCAAATATTTTTAGAACCAGAATCTAAAGAAATGAATACAATTTATGTTCAAGGATTTTCAACTTCATTACCTCATGATGTTCAAGAAGAGATGATTAGAACTATACCAGGGTTAGAAAACTGTAAAATTTTAAAATATGCATATGCAATAGAATATGATGCAATCGATCCTTTACAATTATGGCCATCACTGGAAACAAAAATAATTAAGAATTTATATACTGCTGGTCAAATTAATGGTACAAGTGGTTATGAAGAAGCGGCAGGACAGGGATTGATTGCTGGAATTAATGCAACATTAAAGAATCAACATAAGGAGCCTTTAATTTTAAAACGGGATGAAGCTTATATTGGGGTAATGATCGATGATCTGGTTACTAAAGGAACTGAGGAACCATATCGAATGTTAACAAGTCGTGCTGAATATCGTCTATTGATCCGGCATGATAATGCTGATCAGCGTTTGATGAAGTATGGACACGATGTAGGTTTAGTTAATAATGAAGTATATCAAGAATATTTAGATAAAATGAAAGGTATTTTTGATGAAATCGATCGCCTTGATACGATTCGGTTTACACCAAAACATCCGATCAATGAAGTTTTAGAACAGTTAGGTTCAACAAGATTGACAGAAGGAATCAGTGCTAAAGAGCTGATTAAACGTCCTGAACTTGATTATCAGAAAATTTTACCGTTTGTTGAAGGACCAAAATTAAGTGAAGAGCAAACAAAAAGAGTTACGATTTTAATTAAATATAAAGGATATATTGATAAGGCTATGCGTCAAGCAGCTAAACAAAAGAAAATGGAAGAAAAGAGAATTCCTGATGATATTAATTATGAAGATGTAAGTAATCTAGCATTAGAGGCTAAACAAAAATTAAGTATGATTCGTCCTTTAACGATTGGGCAGGCATCAAGAATTTCGGGAATAAATCCTGCTGATATTTCAGTTTTATTGATATACTTAAAACAAAAATATAATGAGGAGTAGGATATGTCTAAAGAGGATTTTATAAAATTATTGGAAAATAAAGGAATTGTTCTAAATAATAAACAGATCAAACAATTTGAGTCATATTATAAGATATTAGTAGATTGGAACGAAAAAATGAACTTAACAGCAATAACTGATGAAGAGGGTGTTTATTTAAAACATTTTTATGATTCAGTAACAATTGCTTTTGATTTTAAATTTAATAATCAAAGTATTGTTGATGTTGGTGCTGGAGCTGGATTTCCAAGTATTCCTTTAAAAATCATTTATCCTGATTTGAAAATCACGATCGTTGATTCATTGACAAAAAGAATTACATTTTTAAATCATTTATTTAAAGAATTAGCATTAACTGATTGTAAAGCAATCAGTGTTAGAGCTGAAGATTATGCCAAAGATAATCGGGAAAAATGTGATATCGTAATGGCTAGAGCAGTAGCAAGATTGAATATTTTAGATGAATTATGTTTACCGCTAGTCAAAGTAGGAGGATATTTTTTAGCGTTAAAAGGACTTAAGGCAGATGAAGAGTTACAAGAAGCGAAAAGAGGAATTGATATTTTAGGTGGCAGTGTAGAAGAAATTGTCGATTTTACATTAACTAATAATGATCATCGTAGTAATATAATTATAAAGAAAGTAAAAACAACACCTAATAAATTTCCTCGGATGTTCGCTAAAATAAAAAAACAACCATTATAGGAGAGAATATGTTAGAGAAGGTATATAAACAAATTGATATAAATAAAATAGAGGCAAATGAAAACCAACCTCGTAAAGTATTTGATGATGAAAAAATCGAAGAATTAGCTACTTCAATTAAGGAAAATGGTTTGATTCAACCTATTATTGTCCGTAAATATAATCGAAATTATCAAATAATAGCTGGTGAACGACGTTTTCGAGCATGTAAATTAGCTGGCTTAAAAACCATACCCTGCATCATTAAAGATATAGATGATAAACAAGTCGATACATACGCAATAATTGAAAATATCCAACGTGAAAATCTTTCGCCAATTGAAGAAGCAAAAGCTTATAAAACTTTGATTGATACATACAATATGAATCAAACAGAACTGGCAAACAAAGTAGGGAAAAAACAATCAACGATTGCTAATAAATTAAGACTATTAAAGTTATCAGATGATGTCAAAGAAGCACTAAAGACAAAACAAATTACTGAACGTCATGCCCGAGCAATGCTTTCCTTAGATGAAGAAAAACAGCATAGCGTATTACAAGAAGTAATAAAGAAATCATTAAATGTTAAACAAACTGAGTTATTAGTTAATAAACCACCAAAAAATAAAACCAAAACAAAAAAAGGACCTCTTAAGGCGGTCTCACAAAACTTTAAAATAGCAATTAATACAATTAACCAAGCAACTGAGTTGATTCAAAAATCAGGAATTGAAGTCATCAGTGAAACTGAAGAAGATGACGATGAATATATCATAACATTACGGGTAAAGAAATAAACATATAAATTGAAAAGATATTAAGGACTAATTATAGTCCTTATTTTAAAGTGGAGGAAATTATGATAAGAGTATATACAGCTCCAGGCAGTCGCTCAGGACGTAACGTCGTTAAATGGTTAAAAGAGCATAATTTAAGTTTTATTGAAAAAAATATCTTTTCATCAGATTTGCATGTTTTTGAAATAAGAGAAATATTAGAAAGATGTGAAAATGGTACAGATGACATTATTTCTAAAAATAGTAAAATTATTAAAGGAACTAAGCTGGATCTTAATAGTATGAAAATGAATGACTTAATTGATTTTATCAAAACTAATCCTTCAGTATTAAAGAGACCGATCGTATTGGATGAACATCATTTTCTAGTTGGATATAATGAGGAAGAGATAAGAGTTTTTATTCCGCGTGATCAAAGAAAAAATAATGAAAAAGATAAAAAGCTGTGATTTTATTGTTTAAAGTTACAGCTTTTTATATATTGAATCATTTATTTTTTGTAGTGATTATTTCAATTGTAATTCTAGTTAAATAATTATCTTTAGATCTTTCACAAATATCAGAAATAATATACTCTTCAAATGCAAATTCACCTAACTTAATACCATTGTTTTTAGCGTATTGTAACATTTGTAAATATAAATCATATAACTTATCTTCACTACCGCGATGATATCCACATAAATAATAACCAGCCTTTTTAACAAAAACTTGTTGCGAAGGATTATTTGTAGTAGTAAAAAGATAAGAATAGTTATTAAGATTATTATTACGAATATTATCTAGTTTCATCATCAAACCAACAAATTCACCAGTTATTATGTGATGATTTTCAATAAAGGTTGTATAATCATGCATAAATGAAGCAAAATTTTTAGAATTGGAGTTTTCTAAATTTGCTGATAATAATAATTTAGTCTCCTCAAAATATTCAACTTTAATTTCATTACAGTTTGAATTTAAAGCATCAGTAGTAAATGTTTGGTAACTTTTAATCAACTCATGAATATGCTGCATTTCATTAATATATTCGATTAATTTATTTTCCTGCTGTTTCAATAGTTCTAAAAATAATTCAGGAGTACGTTTATCAAGGTAGATCTGAATGTCCTTTAAAGACATTCCAAGCGTTTTTAAAGCTATGATTACTTTAAAAGTGTCGTATTGACGATATGAATAATAGCGATATCCTTTATCATTAACATAGATGGGCTTAAAAAGATTTATTTTATCATAATGAAATAAAACATGTTTTTCAACACCACATATTTTAGCAAAAGTACCACAACTTAATAATTTCTCTTTCATTTACTAATCCTCCTTGACTATAAGGTTACCTTATAGTTTATCATTAAATTAGTTGCTTCACAATACAATGAAAGGAGAAAGAAATGAAATTAATCTTAAAATATTTAAAAAACTATAAATTACTGTTCTTTTTTAACGTGGTTTCAGTTTTTGGATTTGTTTTAGTTGAATTAGGAATTCCGACCATTGTAGCAACAATGATAGATATTGGAGTTACTAATAAAGACACAAGCTTTATCTATATGATGGGTGGCTGCATTGCTTTAGTTTCTTTTATCGGTGTGGGTGGAACTATTGCTTTAGGATATTGCTGTGCTAAAATTTCAACTTCAATTACACGTGATATTAGAAATGATATTTTTAAAAAAGTACAACAATTTACAGCTAATGAATTTAATCAAATAGGAACATCTTCAATGATTACAAGAACGAATAACGATGCATTTCAAATACAGCAGTTCGTAAATGTATTACTTAGAACGGCACTAATGACGCCAATTATGTTCATTTTTAGTTTTATTATGACAGCTCAAGCATCGCTTCGTTTATCGTATATTATTGCTGCAACGATTCCTATCATTATTTTAGGAGTTTTTTTAGTTGCGAAAATAACTAAACCTATTTCTGAAAATCAACAGCGTTCATTAGATGATTTAAATCGCATTTCTAGAGAAAATCTTAGTGGAATCAGGGTAATTAGGGCATTTAACAATGATTCGTATGAACAAAAACGTTTTGTGGAAACTAATTATCATTTCACTAAATATTCAAAGAAATTATTTAAAATTATGATTATGACCCAGCCAATTTTCTTTATGCTGATGAATATTGCGGGGATGTCAATATATTGGGTAGCAGCACATCTGATTTCTAGTGGTTCTTTAGAAATCGGTCAGCTTGTTGCTTTTATGGATTATTTATTTCATGCGATGTTTTCAATTATGCTTTTTTGTACAGTTTTTATGATGTATCCACGAGCTGAAGTATCAGCAAAACGGATTCAAGAAGTATTTAATTTGGAGCCGTCAATAAAAAATGATCCTGTTGATGATAAGTCTAATGATGAAGTAAGTATTGAATTTGATCATGTTACTTTTGCATATCCTGATGGAGAGGAACCTGTATTATATGATGTGTCTTTTAAAGCTAAAAAGGGAGAAGTAGTGGCATTTATTGGCAGTACAGGTTCAGGTAAAAGTACGTTAGTTAACTTAATTCCAAGATTTTATGATGTAAGTAAAGGAAGGATAAAAATTAATGAAAAAGATATCCGAGATTATGATGTTTTACAACTACGTGATAAATTAGGAGTGATTCCTCAAAAAGCAGTACTTTTTAGTGGTAGTATTGCAGATAATATTCGCTTTGGTAAAAAAGATGCTACTGATGAGGAAGTTATTCATGCAGCTAAAGTAGCTCAGGCTTATTCATTTATTATGGACAAAGAAAATGGTTTTAATGAGCTTATAAGTGAAGGTGCTACTAATGTTTCAGGAGGACAAAAGCAACGTTTAAGTATTGCTAGAGCATTAGTGAGAAAAGCCCAAATTTATATTTTTGATGATTCCTTTTCGGCTTTGGATTTTAAAACGGATGCGGTTTTAAGAAAAGAATTGAAAAAAGAAATGAGTGAATCGATCATGTTAGTTGTGGCTCAGAGAATTTCCAGTATTATGGATGCTGATCAAATTATTGTTTTAAATGAAGGTAAAGTAGTTGGTCAAGGAACACATCATCAATTATTAAAAGAGTGTCAAATTTACTATGAGATTGCAACTTCTCAATTAAGTGAGGAGGAATTAAATTATGAATAATAAATATAGTTTGAAAAAGAGTTTAAAAGGGCTCTTACCATTTATTAGACCCTATAAATGGCAATTCGCTATTGCAATCATAATGATTTTTGCTTTTAATATTTCGATTGCTTTAGCTCCATCTTTTGAAGGAAAAATAACAACGCAATTAGCTAGTGATGTAGCTAAAAGCAGTAACTTGACAAATATAACAATTAGTTTTGATATAATTATTAAAATAATCATCACTCTAGCAATCATTTACATTATCAAGACTGTTTCACAAATGATATCAGCAGTATTTTTAACTAATGCAATTCAACATACAATGGAAGATCTTCGTAATGCTTTACAAAATAAAATTCGTAAATTACCAGTAAGATATTTTGATAATCATCATTATGGTGATGTTTTAAGTCGGATTACAAATGATATCGATGCTATTTCGAATGCCTTACAACAAAGTTTTACACAAATTGTCAGTGGGATATTAACGCTTATTTTAGCGTTGAGTATGATGTATATGCTTAATTTTAAAATGGCATTGATTGGAACGATGATTATTCCTTTATCGCTATTAGTAACAAAATTAATAGTTGGAAAAAGTCAAAAATTATTTAAGAATCAACAGGATGCTTTAGGTGAATTAAATAGTGCGATAACAGAAATGTATACGGGGTATAATGAAATTCTATTATATAATCAACAAATAGAATCGATTGAAAAATTTGAAAGTATTAATGAAAACTTGAAAGCAAATGCTTTTAAAGCACAATTTGTTTCATCAACTATTGCCCCACTAAATTCATTAGTTACATATTTAGCTATCGGAGCAATAGCTGTAGTTGGAACGATTGAGGTAATTACAGGAACATTTCAAGTTGGGCAATTACAAGCATTTATTCGTTATATTTGGCAAATCAATGATCCCTTATCACAGATTTCTAGTTTATCATCACAAATTCAATCCGCTTTTGCCGCTTTAGGAAGAGTTATTGAATTACTTGATGAAAATGAAGAAGTACCAGAGGCTGATTTGCCTAAGCATCTTGATCAAGTACAGGGAAATGTAAGTTTTGAACATGTTCAATTTGGTTATTATGAAGAAAATTTGATGAAAGATTTAAATGTTCAAATAAAAAAAGGACAAATGGTAGCAATTGTTGGTCCAACCGGTGCTGGTAAAACAACGATTATCAATCTATTATTACGTTTTTATGATGTTAAAGGCGGTAGTATCAAGATTGATGGTATTGATATACGAGATTTACCACGAAATGAACTGCGTGCAATGTTTGGAATGGTGTTGCAAGATACTTGGTTATATTCGGGAACTATTTATGATAATATTCGCTATGGTCGTTTAGATGCCCGTAAAGATGAAATAATCCAAGCAGCTAAAATGGCGAATGTCCATCATTTTATTCGAACTTTACCTGATGGTTATAATGCATATATTAATGAAGAAGCAAATAACATTTCTCAAGGTGAAAAACAGTTATTGACGATTGCGCGAGCTATTTTAAAAGATCCTCAAATTTTAATTTTAGATGAGGCAACCTCATCAGTAGATACTCGCTTAGAAAAAATGCTACAAGAGGCAATGCAAACAGTTATGAAAGGTAGAACAAGTTTTGTTATCGCTCATCGTTTATCAACGATAAAAAGTGCGGATTTAATTTTAGTAATCAACAATGGCGATATTGTAGAACAAGGAACGCATGAGGAATTATTAGCTAAACAGGGGGTGTATGAAAAACTATATAATTCACAGTTTGTAAATAATTAATAAAAGACTCGAAATGAGTCTTTTTAGTTTCTTATTGTGGCTATTATTTTTTTATTAGTCAATTTATAAATTATAAAAATATGGGGAATTATTATTGTAATGATAAGACAAATACAAATTTTTAATAATGAATTTAAAAGGTTAGTAAAGAAAGACAAAATAAATAATGATATTATGGTAATTGATAAATATTGTAAAAATAAAATAATTATATGGATTAAATTAGATTGTTTAATTGATAAACCGTGTACTTTAAATAAAGTTAATCTTTTTTGAGTGTGATAAAGCAGTTGAAACTGAATAATGTATGATAATACTGTTGAAAGGGCATAAATTAAACCTAAAATCAAATTTAAATAAATACCAGTACTATGATAATGATGCATTAAACTATCTAAATTATTTAATACTGGCGAGGATGTATAAGAGGTATTATTACAAAAAGTTAAGACATCTTCGGGGGTTGAAAAGATAAGCAGATATTGACTATCTGTCAAATATTCATTAATAAGTTTATAATCTATATAAATGATTTTATCTTGGGAAAATTGATAATTTTTTAAACTGTTAATAACAATTGTTTTGTTATAGACATTAACTGTGAAAAATTTTTTATCCTTCATTTTATCATATACTTTAGATATGGCGTAGAAACCATCAGTAAATCTATCTTGTTCAGGAAAATAGGGAATCAAAGTAACGGTGGTATTATCTTCGAGCGTTGTTTTTATTTTAGTATAGGGATAAGCTTTTAAATAACGATACTGTTTCTTAAATTTTAATAATTCAGAATTATTTATTTTAGAATTATCTGATTTTGTTAAAAGACACTCATTACCGCCCATTAAAATAATATTTTCTAACTGTTTATTTTGTATGGATTCAAAATATGTTTGGAAAATTATACAAATATTAATAATCAATGTAATTGTAAGTAAAAGGATCATACATTGTTTACTTTTTAAGTGATTAATAATGTAATTTTTTAAAAAGGGAATAATTGATCCATTCTGATAACTTAAAGTAGAGGGGACTTCATTAACATGATTAAGATATTTTAATTGTTGATCTTGAATTTGGTAAACTACATCACCATTATCGATTATCTGTTGATCATGACTGGCAATAACTACAATTAAATTATTTTTAATTGTGATTTCTTTTAGAATCTTGATAAAAAGTTTAGTATTTTCTTTATCAAGAGCACTTGTTGGTTCATCAAGAATTAATAATTTTGGTTTTTTTATTAGGGCAAATAAAAGATTAAGACGTTGTTTTTGCCCAGTAGAAAGATTTTTTATAAGAGTATTTAAGTTTATATCGAGATCAAGTTGTAAAAGTAAATTTGTAATTTCATCAGGATCGTATTTTTGGTTTGCTAATAAAGATAATGATTTAAGTGCTTCATCTATTCTAAGATCATCAAGTAAATCAAATTCTTGGAGAATATTACTAATATAATATCTTCTTAATAAACTGTTATTCTGCTCAGCTCGTAAATTAATTTTTTTATCATAGAAATAATAATCACATTGCCAATTAGTATTAATTAAGCCAACTAAGTATAGTAATGTGGTTTTACCACAGCCGCTATTTCCGCTAAGCACAGTAATTTGTCCTTCATTTAATAATAATCGACCATCTTTGATCAATGTCTGGTCATAAGCAAGATCAATATTTTCAATTTTAATCATAAGTTTCCCTTAATAATGTTGTAATATCTTTTTTCAAGATTGTGCGAAGAACAAGATATGTCGGAGCGGTAAAGGAAAGAATAGCGACTATAATTAGAATTATTAGATCATATGTTGATAGACGAGCATATAAAGATAACTCTAT
Organism: Clostridiales bacterium VE202-01; assembly: GCA_000508865.1. Taxonomy (GTDB): domain Bacteria; phylum Bacillota_I; class Bacilli_A; order Erysipelotrichales; family Coprobacillaceae; genus Thomasclavelia. The sequence goes on along the minus strand of BAHP02000047.1, from coordinate 26,492 downwards.
TAATAGATTAGGAAATTTAATCTCTAAAAATAGATTTGGTAAAGAAATAAAAATATAGATGATCATTGTTATTGCTAGTACTTTTAAACTTTGAATCAGTGATTCCTGACAAAAAGCTGATATTATTTTTTTATTAGAAATACCATTGACTCTTAACATATTTAATTCGTTTTGACGATTTTTTAATTGAATATATTTAATAAGAGTCAATAACCCAATAATCATTACACTGACAGTAATTTCCACTAAGTATTCAGTACCTAATTGGTTTTGTTTCATTGTTTCCATTTCTTTATAAATTGGATAAGTATAAGATATTTCACTTTCATTAAAGGTTTTCTTTAGGTTTTCAATAACTATAGGAACATATTCATTTTTGGTTGCAAAAATAATATAAGATCCTGTCGGTGGTAATGTCGGGGTAAGCTGTTGATACAGATCATAAAATTGTTTATCACTGATTTTTAAATAATAAGGGTTTAATGCTAATACAAGTTCTGAATTTTCACTCCTACTGACAATCGTAGTATCGTCTTTTTTAATTCCAATTACTTTTGTTTCCAAGATAACTTTTTCTATAGAAAGGTCAATATTTTGAGCAAATCCTACTGTTAAAGGAATTTTGATAGTATCATTAACTTTAATATTAAAATCGTCGGCAAACCTTTGACTTATATATATACCATCATCTCGATAATCATAACTGCTTTCATTTTGATAATATGGTTGTAAAGAAATAAGGGTATTTTCTGGAAAAATAAATGATTTCTTATTTATATAGACAGTACCAATACGATATTCCAATTCATAATAAGGATAAATATCTTCAACGTTTTCAAGGTCTTCAATAGCTTGAATCTCTTTATCGGTTAACGTTGTCCATGATTCTCTAATGTAGGGAATATCATTTTCATAAGATTGTGGCGATTCTTCACGATTTTTAAGCTCTTCTTCATTTAATTTAATGATACCAATTTTTTAGGTGATAAAGTATCAAAAGTTTGGTTGAAATCAGTTTCGATGGCATGAAAGGTTGAGGTAATAGCACTGCACATTAATAATGCTATAGCAATCAAAAAGGTGGAAATAAGATAGTTAAAATAATGTTTTTTCTGATATGCTTTTAAATATTTTTTTAGATTGTAGACATGATCTTTACTTTTTGAAACAGCTGGTTTTGATAATGAAACATGTCTTAATTCAATAATTTCTTGATTTCTAATTTCATAAAGATGATTACAATTATTGATGATCACATCATCATGGGAAGCAAGAACAACACAAATGTTATTTTCTAAAGCATAATGTTTTAACTTTTGAAAAACATTATTTTTTTGTTCAGGATCTAGTGAAGCAGTTATTTCATCACCAATAAGAATTGCTGGTTCTTTAGCTAAGGCAATACATATTGATAAACGTCTTTTTTCACCAGTTGATAAATTTTTAGGATAAACATCTTTTTTAGTTATAAGATCAAAATATGATAATAACTCATTAGCTAATTTATTATCATTATTATGAAAAAAGATGTTATCAATCACTGATAAATCTTCAAGAATCGTATTATCTTGTAAAATGAAACCTATTTTATTTTGTCTGATTAATTCAATTTTCTTATTATCGTGAAGATTGATCAATTGATCATCGAGATAATAAGAATAATTTTGTTCTGTTGTAAGTAAGCCGATCAAATATAATAATGATGTTTTACCACAACCGGATTTACCGCTAATACAAGTAATTTCACCATTAAACAATGAGATGCTTCCTTGTTTGATAATAACATTGTTATTATACTTAATTTTTATATTATCTAATTTAATCATTAGAATCCCTCTTTCTAAGTATAAATAAGCACTATTTTTACAATTGATATTAGTAAATAATAATGTTGAAATTTTTAATAATTATGTGACATTTGTCACTTGTAAGTTACTCATATTATATTATAATTTCTACGGTTTATATAATTAGGTGTTTAAAAAGAGAAAAATGATGTTTAAAATATGGGAGAGGAACATTTAGAATGATAAATATTGCGATATTATCAAAACAGAGAAATAATTTTCTTTATGAGTTTATTTCAAAAGAATTATTTAAAGAAAATTATGAATATCGTATTATCAAGACAGCTAAATTAGATGAATTAGTAGATAAAAAAAAGAATTATGAAATAGTAATAATTGATTTAGATGATACTAGTTATCCTGGAAATAGTATTGCTAAAGAACTTTATTTTTTTAATAAAGAAATAATTATTATTTTTGTTTCTAATGATAAATATAAAAGATACAATTCTTATTTTCTTAATGTTTATGATTTTATTGACATAAAAGATATTGATAAATTATTGCTTAAAGATATTAAAGATTGTTTCAAGCTTCTTATTAGAGAATATGTTAGTTTGAAAACAGCTGGAAATAATATTACTTTATTTAAACAAAAAAATATTAAATATATTAAAATGCTTGATCGGAAAATATATATATTTACCAATAAAGAAGAGCGATTAATGGAAAAGACATTAAAAGATATTTATAAGAAATTAAATTCATGTTTCATTATGGTTAATCGTGATAGTATCGTTAATTTAAAACATATATTAAGATATAATCATTATCAAATCGTGGTTAAAACTAATAAAACATATAAGACCTTTGAAATTGCTCGTTCAAGATCAAAAGAAATTTATACATTTATTGATGAATATTTAAAGAAATAAAAGTGGGTTGATTTAGAGAAGTCTATCCATTTTTGTTTATAATAAAAAACAGTACTTAAATTGTACTGTTACATTATTTAGTTGTTGAACCGAAGCCACCATTACGCTGTTGATCAGTATCATCATCTTCACAAATACCAAAAGGCATAAATATTCCTTGGGCAAATCCTTGTCCTTTTTTTATTTCCACCGTTTTATTTTCATTACTATCATTAGTAATTTTAATAAAAATATGACCTTCATTATCACTATAATAGTAGTCACTGTCAATTATCCCGACAGTGTTGTTTAATTGTAAACGGTATTTAAAGCCTAAACCACTTCTTGGGAAGATTGCTAAAAACCAGCCTTCATTAATAGAAACTCTAATTCCAGTAGGAATTTTGATAGTTTCATTAGGTTTTAAGATAAAATCGATTGGAGTATAAAAATCATATCCGGCTGAGCCTACTGTAGCTCTTTTTGGCAATGTCAATGAATCATAAATTTCATTTATTGTTGTTTCATGATACTCAGGAAAACTGTCTTTAAAATCATTTAAAAACTGTTTAACTGATACTTTTTCAAATTTTGCGATTGTTTGCATATGTTCACCTCAATTAAAATATATCATCATTATACACTAATTATTTCATCAAAGGAATTGTAATCGTAACATTAAAAGTATTTTCATCATCAACAACCATAAAAGAACCATCATGGATCTTTAACATTTGCTGGACACTTTTTAATCCGATTTGATTACTTTCAATATAATTAGTCGTATTTTTCTTTTGATTTTTAAATACTAGTTTTAAATTATTTTCATCAGTGATCATTTTTATATAAACAGGCTGATTGATTTCGGCATATTTTAACAGATTTGAAAAAATATTATTAATAATTCTTTTAATCAAATTAATGTTACCACGAATAAATGCATCTCTTGGTTCTAAACTTTTTTCAATAATAAAACCATGTTCATTTAATACATCGATATTTTCAATCATGTATTCATAAATCACACCTAAAGACATCTTTGTTAATTCTGTATCTTGTTCTTTACTAAAAACAAGAAAATACTCAAACATTTTATTTGCCAGTTCATTGATCTGATTAACTTTATCGATTGAATTATTAAGATATAAATTATACTGTTCATCATTTCTGTATTTTTTAAGTCTGATAATATCTAAATATCCCATCAATGATGTTAATGGTGTTCGAATATCATGAGACAGAGCTGTTACAAGCTCATAATTAGCTTTACGATTTGCTTCCTCAGTAGCAAAATTATCTTTTAAGATTAGACGAAGATTATTGATTTGCTCAGACAGCTCACCAATTTCATCATTACTATTTATCAAAATTGGATGATTAAGATCCCCTTGAGACATATATGTGACATCATTTTTTAAATTCTCAATATAATGAACTTTTCGTTTTATAAATAAATATGTAGGAATTAAAAATATTGATAAGGCAATGATAATTGAAAATACAAGATAAGGGATAACAAGTTTTGCGATTGCATAAGAATACACATACATTTCAACATTACCATCTTTTAATTGAATATCAGTATGATATTCATCACCATCATAGATGATATCAGTGTCATAAACAGTATAACCAATAAATAAATTATCAAGCATAGTTGCAAAAGATCCCGTTATAGCAAGATTATCAGCTTTATTATAAAGATTTACACTATAAATCTCACTAGTACCAATAATTTTGTCTATTTCTTCAACATCATTGATTGATACATTATTATCAATTAGTTGATTTTCAATATTGATTGCATAAGCTTCAGTATTTTCAGAAATAATTCCCAAATCCTGAGTGAATTCAAAAAAATTTTCTCTTGCCATATACAACAAACAAAATACAACGATTGCAAGGGTACCTAATAAAATAATTACAGCACTTATTTGAACACTAAGTTTATTAAAAAAATGCTTAATCACAGCGATAACCTTTACCCCAAATAGTTTTAATTATTTTAGGATTTTGAGGGTCACTTTCGATCTTTTTTCGCAAATTACGAATATGGACCATGATAGTATTATTAGCACTGTAGTAATATGGTTCATTCCAAATTTTTTCATAAAGAGCTTGGGTAGAGTATATATGTTTGCGATTACTTAAAAGTAGATACAGAATTTGATATTCGATATATGTTAATTCGATTTGTTTATTATCTAGAAATACGGTTTCGTTATTAGGATCAATAACTATATTGTTGTATATGATTTTATTTTCAGTCATATTATATTTATCAACTTTTCCTTGATAGATATAATATCTTCTTAGTAATGCTTTAACCCTTGTTGTTAGTTCATTGTAAGAAAAGGGTTTTGAAAGATAATCATCGCCACCACTAGAAAAACCAAGGGTTTTGTCACTTTCTTGAGTTTTAGCTGTTAAAAACAAAATAGGAGCATTTGATTTTTTACGAATTTCGATACATGCTTGATAACCATTTATAACAGGCATCATAATATCAAGAATATATAAATCAATATCAGCATCAATTAAGTTAATTACTTCTTGACCATCTTTAGCTTCGATAACTTCATAACCTTCACTAGATAAAAGTACATTTAGAACTTCTCGAATCTCAGGATTATCATCAGCAATTAAAATTTTATTATTTATCATATATTCACCAACTTCGTATTTATTATACATTATATTGATTATTAAGAAATTAATAAACCAAAAATTAAGAAATATTTAGATGTTCTTTAGGCTGTTCTTAAGGAATATGATAGATAATACTAAGCAGGAGAATGATAGTAATGAAAAGAAGAAATGTTTATCCATTTATATTTTTAACATGTTTAACTATAATGATAGTTTATTTTATTATGCCTTCTTTAAGTATCTTTGGTTCAAATACAGATTGGCTTTCGCAACATGTTAATCTGGCTGATTACATTAGAAATGTGATGTTAGAAAACAAAACTATTTTTCCTGATTTTGCTTTTAACATTGGTGCTGGACAAAATATTTATAATTTATCTTACTATGGTTTATTCAGAATAGATGTATTAATTAGTTGTCTATTACCGTCAGTAGAAATGAAAGATATAATAATTACCTATATGTTAATTAATATAGTTTTAAGTGTTAATTTATGCTATTACTGGTTAAAACGTAAGCAATTTAATATTTGGTTATGTTTAACTGGTGCAGTTACATTACTATCTTCTTCTTTGCTTTTTCAAAGTCATCGCCAAATAATGTTTGTTGATTATATGGCAATGTTGATTTTAGCGTTAATAGCAGTTGATATATATATTGAAAAAAAGAAAGTAAGTCTGTTGATCGTGGCAGTTGTAGGAATAATTACAAATAGTTATTTTTTTAGTATTGCTGCTTTATTAGTGATTTTTAGTTATTATTGTTTTGAAATGATAAGACTTGAAAGAAAATTAAGTTTTAAAGAAGTATTTTTCTTTATCAGACCCTTAATAATAGGAATAATGATTTGTGCTGTTTTACTGTTGCCTACCGCATATGTAATGCTTGAAAATCATCAAAGCAACAATACGTCAATAAATATATGGAGTTTATTGATTCCAAGATTTAATTTTGAATCATTATTGTATGATCATTATGGATGTGGACTTGGATATTTTGCCTGGATAGGATTGATATTGGGATTAAAAATCAAAAAAGTTCGTTATTTAAGTATCTGGCTATTATTACTTTTGTTTATTCCCGTTTTTTCATTTGTTTTAAATGGTTTTTTATATCCCAGAGCAAAGATCTTAATACCCTTAATTCCTTTAATAATATATTTAACTATTTATGTATTACAATATTTTAAACAAAATTCAATAAAGCTGGATTTCAAGATGATTATTTTATTACTTTTACCAGTAGCAACAATTTATCAACAGCCGTTAGTTGTTTTGGATATGGCAGCATGTATGATAGCTTTGTTATTATATTTAAAATTTACAAAATCTACAGTTTTGTTATTAATGACATTTCCCCTTATTATAAGTTATTTTGATAATCAGACAGAAAATTTTGTTACAACTAAGACATATCAACAGGTCTCTAAAATAAATGATCTTAAATATGATAATGATAGTCGAACAGATATTTTTAAAGAGTCTTTAAATACCGTAAATCAGGTAAAAGATAATATTTTTAGAACCTCTATTTATAGTTCAATCAGTAATTCGCGATATAACCAATTTTATTATGATATTATTAATAATCCGATAAGTATCCGAAATAGAGTTGCGTGTTTATCTAATTCAAATATATTTTTTCAAGGACTGATGGCAGTAAAAACAATATATAGTGAAACGATCGTTCCTATTGGTTATCAAGAAATAGAAAATCATGTGTATCAAAATAATGATGTATTACCGTTAATATATGCTTCGAGTGATATTTATAGTGAAGATGAGTTTGATAAATTAACTTTTCCAAAAACACTAGATACGATTTATAATAACACAATTGTAAAAACTGATCGAAGTGATTATCAAAGTAAAGTAGAGTCAATTGATTTAAAAACAACAATTAATAATAAAAGTGATGATTTAGGGATAATTAAGTTAGATAATGGTTATCGTATAAATACAAAGAAAAAATCTGAGCTGGTATTAAATCTTGAGCAGAATTTAGAAAATAAGATTTTAATTATTGAATTTGATTTAAAGAAAGTGAAATTGATAAAAAATACGGATACAAGTATTACGATCAATGGCATCAAAAATAAATTATCAGCAACGAGTGCTCCATACCCTAATCATAATAATCATTTTACATATGTATTAAGTCAAAATGAAAGATTAGATAAATTAGCGATTGAATTTTCAAAAGGACGATATGACTTATCTAATATAAAGATTCATGTAATCGATTATGATGTTATAAAAAACCGTAATCAGGAAATTGATGCTTTTAAAGGTGAATATAATCAAAGAAATACGCTTGCAAAAGGCATGATCGATGTAAAAGAAGATGGCTATCTTGTAACCTCATTTGTTTATCAAGATGGTTATAAAATATTAATTGATGGTAAAGAAGTAAAAAATGAATGCGTTAATAAGGCTTTTTTAGGGGCAAAAATATCTAAAGGAAAACATCAAGTTACAATTATATTTAATGCTCCGATGAAAAATGCTGGCCTTTTAATAAGTTGTTTAGGAATTATTTTATTAGTTTTTCAAGGGAGATGGCAGGATGAAAAAAGAGTTAAAAGAATTGATTAGTTATGTGTTTGTAGGTGGTTGTACGACCATGGTTAATTTTGTTATTTATTGGTCCGTTATTAAGATCATTGATCAAAACTGGTTGATTGCAAATGTTGTTTCATGGATCGGGGCAGTGATTTTTGCATTTTGGGCCAATAAACGTTTTGTTTTTAAAAGTGTTAATGAAGCAGGAAGGGAAGCATATCATTTTTTTGCGATGCGTTTAGGAACATTAATTGTTGAAAGTGTCTTATTGTTTGGGTTCATCCAGCTATTGGGAGCTAATGAGATGCTCTCTAAAATCGTCGTTAGTATAATTACTGTTATTTCAAACTATAGTTTATGCAAATTTAGTATTTTTGCTGTGAGAGGAGATCATGAATATGGACAAAATTAGTGTTATTGTTCCTTGTTATAATGAAGAAGAGGTCTTACCATTATTTCATCAAGAAGTAACTAAAGAGTTGGAAAAAATCGAAAATGTTGATTATGAAATCTTATTTATTGATGATGGCAGTAGTGATCATACGATCAGTTTATTGAAAGATATTTGTGCGATAGATGATCATTGTAATTACTATTCTTTTTCTCGTAATTTTGGAAAAGAGGCGGCAATGTTTGCAGGGCTGGAAAAATCTGTAGGTGATTATTGTGTTATTATGGATGCTGATCTTCAACATCCGCCTAAATTATTAGCTCCAATGTATCAAGCCGTTAGTCAAGAAGGATATGATTGCTGTGCTGGAAAACGGATGGATCGCGAAGGAGAAGGTGCTTTACGTAATTTTTTAAGTAAATCTTTTTATAAAGTTATGCAGCGTTTGTCAAAATTGGATATGTCAGATGGTGCTGGTGATTTTAGAATGATGAGTAGATTGATGGTAAATTCGATTTTAAAAATCAGGGAATATAATCGTTATATGAAAGGTCTATTTTCTTATGTTGGTTTTGAAACTAAATGGATTCCCTTTAATAATGTCGAAAGAGCTGCGGGATGTACAAAGTGGAATTTTAAAAGTTTATTTTCTTATGCTTTAGAAGGAATGTTTTCTTTTTCTACAGCACCACTAAAATTAGCAGGAGTTTTTGGAGTATTTCTATTTATTGGATCAATAATTTTATCTCTTTATACCGCCATATCAACTTTATTATTTGGAAATAGTGTTAGTGGTTATACAACAATAGTTTGTTTAATTTTGTTTCTAAGCGGGACACAAATGCTATTAATTGCTATATTAGGAGAGTATGTGTCTAAAGACTATATGGAAAATAAAGCACGACCTATTTATATTGTTAAGGATAGTAATCGTAAACAGGAATATAATTAAAGAGAAATCCTTTTTTTGACTTAGAGGATAAAAGGAACTATAATATACTAGAGGATATGGAGGTATATAAAATGAAAAAATTTTTAAATATACTTTTAACAGTTATTATGGTGGGGGTAACTATAATATTGTGTGTAAATTTATCAATTCGAACGATGTCGACAAAAACAGTAACTAATGCAGTTGTTGTTCAAGAAGCAAGCACCGGAATTAAAGAAATTTTAAATAGTACATTTCCAGATGTTAGTAATGAAACTATTGATAAAGTTGAAGATGTAATCAAAAATAATGATACATTAAATAATGTTACTGGTGATTTATTAGATCAGATTACAGAATCAATAAATAATGGCAGTGAAGTGAAGATGGATGAAATTTTATCACAATTATCAGATGCTCTAGATAAAAGTATTCCTGAAATCGAAGAAGCAATCGGAAAAGAAATTCCTCAAGAGCAAATAGATAAAATTCAAACTAAATTAGCTGATGAAGACAGTACATTACAAAATAAGATAAAAAGCACAGTAGAGAAGATTCAGACAGCTACCCCAGGAACAAAACAGTTTATTAAAACATATAGTACTTTAAGCGATACTTTTACTAGAGTAGTTTGCATAATTAGTTTAATAGTTATTATTGTATTATTAGGGGTAATTAATAAATCATATTTTAAATGGACTTTATGTAGCGGGATCAGTTCATTGAGTTCAGGAATAATCATTGGCTTATTCTTACCTTTAGTAGTTAATGCCATGGAATTCACTATTGGAATGAGGTTATTAGGTATGAGTATTGATATCCCCGTCGATAGTTTACATTTTTCAGGCTTAGTTTGTGGTGTAATAGGTGTCGTGTTGATTGTTGTTTATGTGATTTTAAAGCGTAAATATCCTACATATAATCGTAATTATTATTATTGAGTGTTATAAAATAGCACTCTTTTTTAATTAAATAGTACAAAGATTATTTATAAATTTAATTTTCTCTTATTGAAATTATGTAAAATAACCAATTTTTGGATATATTATTCATATAGCTTTTATATTGTTGAACTATTATATAAAATTTTAATAGAAAAGAATAATTTTTATATTTTAGTTATAGAATAGTTACAAGCAATAAATAAAGATGATAATGCTATTAAACATTATTTAATTAATTATGGAAAAGTACTGTTTTAAATAGTGATAAATTATATGTACTTTGGTGAGATAATAAGATATTTAAAGTCATCTATTCAAAATCGTATAGCTTAATGTGTTTTTGGCAGGTAATTTAGGCTTGATAAATGGTTGCTGTAATATAATTAATTTCTTTTTTTAATGATATTGTATAATAATAGATTATTAGGATTTAAGTGTAGAAGAAAAGAATTAGATTTTATGATGTTTTTTATCGAAAAATAATCACATAAGACAATTAGAAAACGTGTTAAGGAATTAAATAAAAATATAGAGTGCAACAAAATCCTATTTTCATTAAAATTTCTAGATAATTGGTTTGATGTAAACAAATTACTTCAATAAAAAAGTCTAAATATTATTATACCTAGCATATACTAAGAATTAATAGTTTAGACTTTTTATACATTTAAAAAGATATTAATTAAAAAATATACTTTAATACCAGTCATTATAACTGATCCAATTTTCATATGGAAACATATGACTTAGATTATCACATACTTTCTTCTGAGAGCGATAATTAGAAATCAGCTGATTCTTTTGTGTTAATAAATTATCATCATAAGTATGTTTCATTGGTAAAATAGGATTGCTTTTTTTATAGTAACGACCAAAATAAGATAGATTATTAGTGATTTTTAAATTTTTAACGATATTTGCAACGATAGTACTAGTCATTTTATGATGCTCATGGCCGTATTCACCTCGGGGATTATGGGTAACGATCGTAGAAAAGGAATGATTAGCTAATATGTAATTTAAATCAGCTTCAATTTCATGATAAACTGTTTTCCAGTTATCACGTTTACCATTAGTTTTATCAGGATAATCAAGAATGATCCCAGTATTATGACTTTGGTCCATAACTTTCTCGAATTCTTTAGCACGAATCTGATTATTTCCGTTAGTTAAGCAAATTACAAGATAATCGTCTTGTAAAAGGTGGCCACCTCCCCAAATTGTTTCATCATCAGGATGTGCTACGATCATAATATTTTGGTAATTAGAAATATTAAATTTATCAAATAAATCTTTATTTTTTATTTGCTGTATTTTAACACTAGCATTTGTACAGCCACAAAGTAATATTAAACAGATAACGATAATTTTTTTCATGTTTTAATTTTAACATGATAATGAATTAATAAAATAAAAGCTTTCTTAAAAGAACTTAAGATTATCTAAATATTGATTTATTTAGATATAATTGTTAAAATCTCTTTCGTTGGTTTAAATAGATATTTGACTGTTTTAGGAAAAAGCAACATTGTAAATTATTGAAGAATGAACAGGTTTAAATTTTTATTTACTAATTTTCTAAAATTGAAGAAATTCGTTGTGATTTCGGTTATAATTAGTAATTGTTTGAAGATAAGATGCTAGTAATGGTGCATATTATTTTTATATTTAGATATTTTTTGATACGATGGATATAGAATTTTTAGGAGGGAAGAAGTAGTATGAAAGTAGTAAAAAGAGATGGAAAAAAAGTTGAGTTTGATGCTGAAAAGATTGAAAATGCGATATTAAAAGCAATGAAATGTGGAAGTGGCATCGTTGATGAAAAATGTGCTCATGATATTGCAGTAGAAATAGAAGATTGGCATAAATATGATGGAAGTAATATTTCAATTTATCGTATTGAAGGACAAGTTTTTGAAAAATTGATCGAAAAAGGTCAGATTTTAACTGCTAAAGCGTATGAAGGTTATCGCAAAGTAAGAGAATTTCAACGTGAAACTAATACAATTGATAATGAAATTTACGGAATCGTAAATCAAACTAATAAAGAGGCAATGGAAGAAAATTCTAATAAAGATGCAACTGTTTTAGCAACGCAAAGAGATTTGATTGCTGGTGAATTTTCTAAAGATTATTGTCGTAGACTACTTTTGCCTCCAAAAATCGTACAAGCTCATGATGATGGAATCATTCATTTTCATGATATGGATTATTACATTCAAAAAATGCATAATTGTGATTTAGTAAACTTAAAAGATATGTTTGCTCATGGAACAGTGATCAATGATAAATTGATCGAAACACCAAAATCATTACAAACAGCATGTACAGTGGCAACACAAATCGTTCAGCAGGTGGCTAATGGTCAATATGGTGGTCAGACGATCTCGCTAGCCCATCTATCACCATATGTTAGATTAAGTTATGAAAAACATCAGCGTAATGTTCGTCATGAAGGACATTTAATTGGAATCAACTATACAGATGAGCAAGTAGAAAAAATTGCTAATACAAGATTAAAAGACGAAATAAAGGCAGGAATCCAAACAATTCAGTATCAAATTAATACATTTTCTACTACTAATGGCCAAGCACCATTTTTGTCAGTATTTATGTATTTAAGAGAAGAACCAGAATATATCAAAGAAACAGCAATGCTTATTGAAGAAACATTACGTCAACGCTATGTTGGGATGAAAAATCCAGTCGGAGCTTATGTAACACCAGCTTTTCCTAAGCTGCTATATGTGTTAGATGATAATAATGTCCCTCAAGATAGTGAATATCGTTATTTGACTGATTTAGCGGTTAAATGTGTTTCTAAGCGTATGATGCCTGATTTTATTTCGGCTAAAGTTATGAGAGAAAATTATGAAGGACAAGTATTTCCATGCATGGGATGTCGAAGCTTTTTATCGCCTTGGAAAGATGAAAACGGTGAATATAAGTGGTATGGACGTTTTAATCAGGGAGTCGTTACTTTAAATTTAGCGGATGCTGGATTATCAGCTAATCATAAACTTGATAATTTCTGGAAAATTTTAGATGAAAGATTAGAATTATGTAAAGAAGCTTTACTATTGCGTCATGAAAGTTTGAAAGGAACATTAGCTGATGTAAGTCCGATTCATTGGCGTTATGGAGCTTTAGCCCGTTTGAAATCAGGAGAAAAAATTGATAAATTATTAGAAAATGGTTATTCAACTATTTCTCTTGGCTATATAGGATTATATGAATGTGTCGTGGCATTAATAGGGCAAACCCATACTTCAAAAGAAGGTAATGAGTTAGCTACTAAGATCATGGAACGTTTAAGAGAAGCTTGTGACAGCTGGAAGGAAGAAACAGGTCTTGGTTTTGGATTATATGGAACACCAGCAGAATCTACTACATATACTTTTGCAAGAGCGTTGAAAAAACGTTTTGGAATCGTTGAAGGAATTACGGATAAAGATTATTTAACTAATTCATATCATGTTAATGTAAAAGAGCATATTGATGCTTTTGAAAAATTAGAAGTGGAAGCCAAATTCCAAAAAGTTTCTTCTGGTGGCGCGATCAGTTATGTTGAAGTAACTAATATGTCAGAAAATTTAGATGCCCTTTCTGCTTTGATCGATTATATGTATGAAACGATCCAATATGCAGAAATTAATACTAAATCTGATTATTGCCAAGAATGTGGTTTTGATGGTGAGATTTTATTAGATGAAAATCGTGAATGGTATTGTCCAAATTGTGGCAATCGTAATCATAAGACATTAAATGTATGTCGCCGGACATGCGGATATCTAGGTGATAATTTCTGGAATCAGGGGAGAACTCAGGAAATTGCCGAGCGTTTTGTTCATTTAGATAATCATCTATATGGGGAATAATAATGAGATTTGCTCAGATAAGAAAAACGGATATTGCTAATGGCGAGGGAATAAGAGTTTCGCTATATGTTCAGGGATGTCATCGTCATTGTCCTAATTGTTTTAATCCAGAAACATGGGATTTTAATGGTGGAGAAGTGTTCGATGATGAAATTGAAAATATTTTGATTGAGTTAATAAATCAGCCTCATATTGTCGGTTTAACAATTCTTGGTGGTGAACCGTTAGAACCAGAAAATCGAAAAGATATATCTAACTTATTAAAGAAGGTTAAACAGCACTGTCAAAATAAAACGATATGGCTTTATTCATCTTATCTATATGAGGAGATTGAAAAGTTTGATGAAGAGATATTATCATATATAGATATACTAGTAGACGGACCTTTTGTAGATGAATTAAAAGATCGTAAATTAAGGTTTCGTGGTTCTTCTAATCAAAGAGTAATCGATGTTCAATTAACTTTAAAAAAGCAGGAAATCGTTTTATATAGTGGCAGTCGTTATTATAAAAAGAACTAATATAAAGATCTGTTCAACTTAAAAACTACCTTTAACCAGGTAGTTTTTAAATAATATTGAGGCTGTTTAAAACATTATTTGAGTTACAAAATTTAGATTAATGTACCTTATTAGTTAAATATGTGCTATACTGTTTTTGTTGAAAAAATTATTAGGGAGTAGAAAAATGATCGGTTATTATAGTTATACGGTTATTCTTACATATTTATCATTGGTATTTGCAATGGCTGGAATTCATCTATCATTTAATGGTATGTACCAGTGGGCTTTTATTTGTTTGATCATGTGTGGTATCTGTGATACTTTTGATGGAATGGTAGCACGTAGTAAGAAAAATCGTACTGATGAAGAAAAACGTTTTGGAATTCAGATTGATTCATTATGTGATTTAGTTGCTTTTGGTGTATTTCCATCTATTTTAGGTTATAATGTTGGCTTAAGTTCGATGGGATGGCTGGCAATTGAAATATTTTATGTTTTAGCTGCAGTAATAAGATTAGCTTATTTTAATGTTCAAGAAGAAACAAGACAGAAGGAAACTAACGAAAAGAGAAAATATTATCAAGGTTTACCAGTGACAACGTCTTCATTTATTTTGCCAATGGCATATGCTTTACGTTATGTGGTTTTTGAATTATCATATATATATGGGGCATTAATGTTGATCACAGGAATTTTATTTATTGTAAATTTTAAGGTTCCTAAGGTTCAATCAAAAGGATTAGTGGCACTAGGGATCCTTGTTATTGTGGAATTAATTCAGATTGTGGTGATGAAATGATAGTCGTTGATCGTTTAGGAAATGTTATAACTAAAGGGGAGAATCAAAATAATTTATTAAAAAAATTATATGGCACATTTTTAGGGAGATGTGTTTTAAAAGTCCTTGTTTGTAGATTTGTAAGTAATATTGGCGGCTGGTACATGAATTCTAGTTTATCAAAATCTAGAATCGAAGGATTTATCAAAGCTAATGAAATTGATATGAGTCAGTATGAACAAAGAGAATATGCTAGTTATAATGACTTTTTTACACGTAAAATTATTGATGGAAAAAGACCTTTTTTAGTAGATGATAATGTTTTGATCAGTCCTGCGGATTCTAAATTGACTTGCTATAAAATTGGTTTAGATAGTCATTTTACGATCAAAGATACTGTTTATTCATTAGCAGATCTATTGGATGATGAAAAATTGGCTAATGAATATTTAAATGGTTATTGCATGATTTTTAGATTAACAGTAGATGATTATCATCGTTATAGTTTCATTGATGATGGGAAAATTATAAAAAGTAAATATATCCCAGGAATATTTCATACAGTTAATCCGATAGCTAATGATTATTATCCAATTTATAAACAAAATAGTCGAAATTACACTATTATTGATTCAAAAAATTTTGGAATGATGATTCAAATGGAAGTTGGAGCAATGATGGTTGGCAAAATTGTTAATCATAATAAAAAATATTGTCTTAAAGGTGAAGAAAAAGGATATTTTGAATTTGGCGGTTCTACAGTAATTATTTTATTAAAAGAAAATCAGGTAGTCATTGATAACGATATTATAGAAAATACAAATAAGAATAAGGAAACGGTAGTTAAACTAGGTGAGACTATTGGCAGGAAGTACTTAAAGGAGGTTAAATAATGACGAAAATAATTGCGATTACAAATCAAAAAGGTGGCGTTGGGAAAACGACAACCAGTATTAATTTAGCAGCAGCATTAGCAAATGCTAAAAATCGGGTACTTCTAGTTGATATGGATCCCCAAGCTAATGCTACTCAGGGAATTGGAATTGATCGTGATAATATTGAACTATCTACTTATAATATTATAGTTGAAGAATGTGATATGAAAGATGTGATCATACCTTCATATATTGCTAAACTTGATGTGGCACCCGGCAGTATTGATTTAGCCGGAGCTGATTTGGAATTAGCAAACGTTAAACGTGGTCGAGAACAACGATTAAAAAAAGCTTTAGATGCTGTTAAAAAGAATTATAATTATATTATTATAGATTGTCCTCCGGCACTAGGGTTATTAAATACAAATGCCCTTACGGCATGTGATTCTGTTTTAATACCAGTCCAGTGTGAATATTATGCCCTTGAGGGATTGACACAGTTATTAAATACGGTACTGTTAACGCAAAGTGTGTTTAATCCGAAACTAACGATTGAAGGTGTTTTATTAACGATGCTGGATCAAAGAACTAATTTAGGAGTTGAGGTATCTCAGGAAGTTCGTAAATATTTCAAAGAGAAAGTTTATAAAACAGCAATTCCTAGAAATGTTAAATTATCAGAAGCGCCATCAGAAGGATTAGCAATTTTTGATTACGATAATAATTCCGAAGGTGCTAGAGCATACCGAGATTTTGCAAAGGAAGTGTGTAAACGTAATGCCAAGTAATACAACTAAAAAAAACGACCGTAAAAAAAAGTGGGACAGTAAAAAATAAAAAACTAGGAAAAGGTTTAGACGCTATTTTTGGCGGAGATATATCAACTTTAATTGATGATATAGAAAAAAATACGCCTGAATCAAAACAAGTAAAAGTTGCATTAGATGAAATTCGTCCTAATCCTTATCAGCCACGAAGATTATTTGACGAAGAAAAATTACAGGAATTAGCAGTTTCTATTAAGGAACATGGAATCTTTCAGCCAGTTATTTTAAAACCATCGATTCAAGGATATGAAATTGTTGCGGGAGAAAGAAGATGTCGAGCAGCGAAAATTGCTGGATTGACAGAAGTACCAGCGATAATCGTTGAATTTAGCGATGATCAAATGATGGAAATAGCTTTACTGGAAAATATTCAAAGAGAAAATTTGAATTCAATTGAAGAAGCAAATGCTTATCAAGCAATGATGGAAAAATTAGAACTTACGCAAGATCAGTTAGCGAAACGAATTGGTAAATCAAGAAGTTACATTGCAAATACTTTAAGATTATTGCAATTGCCGGAAATGATTCAAAACTATGTCTTAGAAGGTAAATTGACAATGGGGCATGCTCGAGCTTTAATAACTTTACCTAAAGAAAAAGCTGAGAGTTTAGCTAAAAGGTGTATTGATGAAGGGCTATCAGTTCGCGATATCGAAAATATCGTTAAAGGAATTGAACTGGGAAATAGTCGTAAAGATCGTCCTAAAGTAGAGAAACCTAAAGAATATACTTATGTTGAAGGGTTGTTACGAAAGAAATTTAGGACAAAAATCAAAGTTGATGATAAATCGGTGGTAATTAAGTATACGGATACTAAGGATTTGAATCGAATTTTGGAATTAATGGGAGTTATAGAGGAAAGTTAGATGATTATCTAACTTTTTATTATTATGTTTGCCAAATATAAATAATATATATTAATATTATTATAAAAGGAGGTATTTTATGATTGAAGTTATAAATCTAACGAAACAGTATGATGGTTTCAAAGCTGTAGATAATCTTAATTTTGAAGTCAAACCAGGAAAAATAACAGTCCTATTAGGACCAAATGGTGCGGGTAAATCAACAACAATCAAAAGTATTGCTAATTTATTGAATTTTGAAGGTAAAATAAAAATATGCGGGTATGAAAACGATACGATTGAAGCTAAAAAGTGCTTTGGTTATGTACCAGAAACGCCAATTTTATATGATTTATTAACGGTCGATGAGCATATTGATTTTATTGGTAATGCCTATCGAATTAAAAATTATCAAGAAATTGCTCAAAAATATCTTGAATTATTTAAAATTATAGAAAAAAAGAAAAAGTATTGCTAAAGAACTATCAAAAGGAATGACCCAAAAACTTAGCATGTTATTAGCCTTATTAATACAGCCTAAAGCATTGTTAGTAGATGAACCAATGGTTGGATTAGATCCTGGAAGTATTGAAGATGTGCTGAATATTTTTAAACAATTAAAAAAAGAAGGTTGTGCAATTTTAATAAGTACCCATATTATTGATATTGTAGATGACATTTATGATGAGGCATATATTATGAATAAAGGAAAAATTATTAAACATGTTTTAAAAGATGAGTTAGAAAAAGAAACATTAAAAGAATACTTTTTTGAATTAACGGATGGTAAATAAAATGGGGATATTATTTAAATTATGGTTATTGAAATTAAAAGGAACGATTAGAAACTTATTTAAACATAAACTTAGTGGTGTTTTTGTAATTATCATGATTATATTTTATGGAGTGATAATTATTAGTCTTTTTAATATCGATAATACGCAAATGATTTCAACAAATAAAAATGATTTTCATATAAGTATTTTAATTTTAATTGGTTTTCTAGCTTTACTGCTCTTTTCAACTTTGATGCAGTCTAAAAAAGCTTTATTTTATGGTGAAGATGCTTTTTATTTATTTACAGGCCCATTTACTAAAAGACAAATCATGAGTTATTTAACATTTCAAACGACAGTTCAATCAGCATTGCTGAGCCTGATAGGGTTAGTTATTTTTGCTTTTTTTAGTGTAGGAAGTGGTTATACTTTTACATTTATTTTTCTTGCTTATTTAGTATCAACATTAGTAGTATTTTTCTTTTTGTTATTAACAGATTATCTTTATGTTTTATCGATTGGTGATGAAAAATATCGTATTTATTCAAAGCTCATACCTGCTATAATCATAGCTTTTGTTGCATTGATTATTATAGTTATATATATCCAAACAGGTAATTATAAGACATTGTTTATAGATTTTATAAAAGCTGATTTATTTTATATTGTACCGGTTTTTGGCTGGATGAAATTAGTATTGGTGGCATATGTAGAACAAAATTATCAGTTGGTATTATTGGGATTTGGCTGTTTATTAGGGGCAATAATTCTAGTATATGCGCTTTTTATTAATTATAAAGGAAACTTTTATGAACAAGCTTTACAAGATGCTTTGGATTTATCAAGAAGAATGAAAAAAGTAAAGGCTGGTAATCAAGATGCTCTTAGAAATATAAAAATTAAAAAGAGTGTTTCTGGAAATTTTAAACAAGGCGCTTATGCAGTCATGTCTAAAAACATATTATTGATGAAAAAGACAAATAATTTTATTGGCATCAATGATTTAATTTCAATTGGTATTTATATTGTGGTAACGATCGT
The DNA here is from genome assembly GCA_000508865.1 of Clostridiales bacterium VE202-01. Taxonomy (GTDB): domain Bacteria; phylum Bacillota_I; class Bacilli_A; order Erysipelotrichales; family Coprobacillaceae; genus Thomasclavelia. The sequence goes on along the minus strand of BAHP02000047.1, from coordinate 6,789 downwards.
TGCTGACATTGGTTTTGGGATGTTTGTTTATATGATGGTTATATGGGTTTTTTCATCATTGCAAAATTCTGCTTTGACAAATGAATTGAAGAATTATCAAATATATTTAATTCCCGATAAACCATTTAATAAATTAATAGCTGTAATCGTGCCTACATTTATTAAAATATTTATTGTAACAGCAATTGCTTTTATTTTAATGGGATTATATTATCAAATTAATTTAGTAATGATTTTTACTTACTTATTATATGTTTTAGGATATACAAGTATTTTTATTAGTGGTAATGTTTTATCACTTAGAATTCTTAAGAGTCGTTCTTCAGCAATGTTTGAAAATTTTATGAGAATGATAATAATGTTAATAGGATCTATTCCTAGTGCCATTATCATTGTTGTAATTTATCTTATTGTTGGAAGTAGAGCTATAATATGGGGAAGTTATGTGAGTTTAATAATGAATTTTGCTGTTAGTTTTTTAATTTTATATGGATGTCGGAATATGATGAATGGACGAGAATTAAAAAGTGAGTAGTAAACGTCATGGTAAAATAAATTATTTAAAGAATATATTAATAACAAATAATTGATATTAATATAATAAAAAAGGGCGCAACTGGGAGAGGTTTAGTTGCGCCTATTACTAATTATAGACCAAATTATTAATATTATACAATATCATAAAAGTCCTAAATAGGTTAAAAAGTCCTTTTGTAAAATGAAAGTAAAAATATATAGTGTTTAAATTTGTTGAAAACATGATAATTGAATATAAGTCATTAATATGTTATTATTTGATAAATTAACGCACAAATATGTCTTAGATGATTAGCAAAAGTGTTTTGATATAATGGAGGTAATTATGAGTGGAAGTAAAGTTAGAATAATGGCTCAAGGAGCAATGTTAGCATCGTTATTTGGCGTATTAGGAATTATTAATATCTATACTGGTAGTTTTTTTGATATAATTTTTGCTTATATAATGGTTTTGGGATTAACTTACTACACTTATTTATATGGTTATAAAGCTGGATCAAGTGTTTTAGCTGTAACTTTTGTAGTATTATTTTTAGTTGGTGAAATGTTTTTTGCATTTTATGCAACTGCTACATTAAGCATGGGAGTATTTTATGGTTATAGTTTAAAAAGTAAAAAAACGAAGCATTTTTCTAAATATGGGTTAATGATTATTTCAGCAGTTAAAAATTTCTTGATTTTCTTTTTATTGGGAGGTCTTTTAGGAATCAATGTTTATCAAGAAGGTTTAGAGATATATAGTGATATTATTGGAATGATTCCGTATTTAAAAAATATCTTTACGCCAGAAATTACATTTGTTTTATTATGGCTATTTATGTTTGTTTGTGAGTCATATGTTATTAGAGTGTATTCAGATATATTAATAAGTAAGTTAATGAAAAGAAAATTGAATTAAGGTATAATAAAATTGTTGACAGGATGGTGAGGAAAATGACGGTAAAGATGGCACGACTTAGAAATGGAATTATGATCTTATTGCTGATTGAATTGGTTATTGGAATGTTAGGTTATATCTTTTTTTCAAGTAGAACATCTTTAGTGTTGGCGATATATATTTTTGTTAAAAACATTATTATTTTTGGATTACTTTTTTATGCAACTAGTTTGGTTACAGAAAATAATTTAAGTGTTAGTGAGATTTTGAATGATGAGGCTAAAAATGCGTTTATTTTTGGAGGAATTGGATTAATTAAATATGACGAAAATAGAAATATTTCATGGATAAGTGATCTATTTACAGAAATGAAAATAAATATCGTAGGTAAAAAGTTATTAGAGTGGCAACCGTTATTAGCATCGTTATTTGAAGATGATGATATAAAAATTATTGATATTAATTCGCGAAAGTATGAAGTATATAATAGTAAAGAAAATAGAATCCTTTATCTTAAAGATGTTAGTGATTATGTTGGAATTTCAAAAGAATTTGAAGATCAACAAATTTGTGTGGCCTATATCACCATTGATAATTATGATGAATCGATTGAACAGGCAGATGAACAGACAGCAGCTTCGATTCAATCGACAACAAGACAAATAATTATTGATTGGGCTAAAGAAAATGGTGTAGTTTTAAAAAGATATAAAAGCGATGGATATATAGCCGTCTTTAATGAACGTACTTATCGAAAGCAGGTAGAAGATAAATTTAAGCTATTAGATTATTTTAAGGAACAGGCAGAACAGTTAGGCCAAGTAATGACATTATCGATTGGAATAGGACGTGGCAGCAACATTTTGCGTGAATTAGATGAATTAGCTTTTTCAGCCTTATCATTGGCCTATTCTCGAGGTGGCGATCAGGTTACCGTGAAATCTAACGATGAACCAATTCGTTATTTTGGTGGTAATAGTGAAAGTTATGAAAAATCTAGTATGATTAGAGCCCGGGTTATTGCCCAAACATTATCAACAATAATAAAACAGTCAGACAATGTACTTATCATGGGGCATAAGCAATCGGACTTTGATTCTTTCGGTGCTTCTATTGCAATGTATGCGATGTGTAAGGCTTATGAAAAGAAAGTATCGATCATTATTAATTATGATTCTTTAGAAGAAAAAACTAAAGTAATTGCTACAAGTCTTAGAGATGATGAAAGATATCGCGGAGTATTTGTATCACCACTAAGAGCTCAAGAGTTGTGTCAGGCTAATACTCTATTAGTGATCGTAGATAATCATAAGCCATCTTTAGCGATCGATTATAATATTTTAGATTTAGTAAAAAATAAAGTAGTTATCGATCATCATCGTCGGGGTGAAGAATTTATTGAATTACCATTACTGACATATCTAGAACCTGCTGCTTCGTCAACAGTTGAGCTGATTGTTGAATTATTTGAATATCAAAAAGAAAAAATCAGTGTAACTGAACGAGAAGCAACAATTATGTATACTGGAATGTTAATTGATACAAATTATTTTAGAACAAGAGTCGGAACAAGAACTTTTCAAGCTGCAGCAAAATTAAAAGAACTGCAGGCAAATGTTAGTGAGGCATATAAGTATTTAGAGGATGATTATGATACAACTTTAACGAAATTATCAATTACGCAAACTGCATATCGCTATGGAAATGATATCTTGATTGCTTTTGGTAGGTCTGATAAAATCTATAGCAGAACTTTATTAGCTAAAGCGGGTAATGAACTGTTAGGAATTAGCGGTGTAAAGGCAGTCTTTATAGTTGGAAAAACTGGTAAGGAGGAAGTTTCGATCAGTGCGCGTAGTACAAGAGATATAAATGTTCAGTTAATTATGGAAAAACTTGGTGGTGGCGGGCATTTTTCGATGGCTGCCTGTCAATTAAGAACAGAAGAAGTTACAAGAGCGATAAATTTATTAGAAGAAGCGATAAATACATATTTAGATGAAAGGAAGAGTGAATAATGAAAGTTATTTTATTACAAGATGTAAAGAAATTAGGAAAAAAAGGAGATGTAGTTAAGGTTGCAGATGGCTATGGACAAAATTTTTAATTAAAAATAAATTAGCTGTTTTAGAAACTAATACAAGCCGTAAAATTGTTGAACATGAAAAAGAAGTAGCTCATCAACTAGATTTAGAAAATCAAGCAAAGGCTAGAGAACTAGCAAAACAAATAGAGTCAGTGACTCTTGAATTTACTTTGAAATCAGGTAAAGATGGAAAAACATTTGGAAGTGTTTCAACTAAACAAATAGTAGAACAGCTAAGAGATAAATATGATATTAAAATTGATAAAAGAAAGTTTGTTGATGCTCATCCAATTGGAGCATTAGGATATACGAAGTTAAAAGTTGAGTTATATAAGGGAATAATTGCAACAATAAATGTTCATCTAAAAGAACAGTAGGAGAATAGTATGGCAAATCGAGAGTATCCTCATGATATTGAAGCAGAAAGATCATTGCTTGGGGCGATGTTAATATCGAAGGATAAATGCATTGACATTTTAAATAAGACTAATGAAGATGATTTTTATGATAATAATCATCAAACTATTTTTAAAGCAATGGCTGCTATTAATGATGATAATACACCAGTAGATGTTACTACCGTAACATCTTATCTTATGGATCATAATCAATTAGATAAAGTCGGTGGTGTAGACTATTTATTTCGTTTAAGCGAATCTGTTCCTACTGTAGCTCATAGTGATTACTATCTAAAAATATTGCATAACAAAGCAATACTTAGACGAATCATTAAAGAAACTACTAAGATTGCTGAAAGTGCTTATGATGATGTAGAGAACATAGATGTTTTTATTGACGAAACAGAGAAAACGATTTTACAAGTTACTCAAGATCGTAGCGCTGGTGAATTTAGAGAAATTCGTAGTGTTATCAAAAGTGTCACAGATCGCTTAAATTTATTGCAAAAGATCGATGGAAATATTTCTGGTGTTAGATCAGGATTTCGTGATCTTGATAGAATTACTTCTGGTTTTCAAAAAGGTGATTTAATTATTTTGGCAGCACGTCCAGCGATGGGAAAAACAGCTTTTGCTTTGAATATTGCTCATAACGCCGCATATAAAGCCGATGAACCAGTTGCTATTTTCTCATTAGAAATGCCAGCTGAACAATTAGTTCAGCGTATTATTTGCTCTATGGGAAGTATCGAAGGTTCTTCAATGCGTACCGGAGAAATTTTAAAAACTAATGCTAATAAATATTATGCTGCTGCAGAACGTGTTTCTAAATGTAATTTATATATTGATGATAGTCCAGGAATTAAAATCAATGATATTGTTGCAAAAAGTCGAAAATTAAAAACGGAGCATGGTTTAAAAATGATCGTAATCGATTATTTACAATTAATTACTTCATCTTCAAAAAATCGTGAAAGTAGACAACAGGAAGTTTCTGAAATTTCTAGAACGTTAAAAGCGTTGGCAAGAGAATTAGAAGTTCCGATTATTTCGCTTTCACAATTATCACGTTCAGTGGAACAACGTCCTAATAAGCGTCCGATGATGTCAGATTTAAGAGAATCAGGAGCAATCGAACAAGATGCTGATATAGTTTCGTTTATTTATCGTGAAGATATTATAAAGATCCTAGTGAAGGTGAAGATAATGGATTGACAGAAATAATCATTGCAAAACATCGAAATGGGGCTACAGGAGAAGTCAATTTAGCGTTTGAAAAAAACTATAGCCGTTTTTCGGATTTAGCCCAAGTAGGACCAGATGGCACTAGTGAGGGTGTTCGTGATCTTAGAAGCTAGAAGGAGGGCTTAGATGTATCATCAATATCGTGAAGGCTGGCTAGAAGTAATTTGTGGTTGTATGTTTGCAGGTAAAACAGAAGAGTTGATTCGTAGAATAAATGTATTAAGTTATGCTAAAATGAAGATTATTGTTTTTAAACCTCGGATAGATGATCGTTATTCAGCTATAGAAATTGTGTCTCATTCAGGAATTAAAGTACCATGTTTAGTAATTAATAAAGCTGCGGAAATATTAAAAGAGATAAAAGCAGACACACAAGTTGTTGTTATTGATGAAGTTCAGTTTTTTGATGCTGATATTGTGGATATTTGTGAATATCTTGCAGATAAAGGGATAAGAGTTATTGTTGCGGGATTGGATAAAGATTTTAGAGGAGAGCCTTTCGGAGTGATGCCACAATTACTTACAAGAGCTGAGTTTGTTACTAAGTTAACAGCTGTGTGTACTAAGTGTGGTGCTCCTGCAACCAGAACCCAACGATTGGTTAATGGAAAACCAGCATCTTTCAATGATTCGATTGTACTAGTAGGTGCAGTTGAGCATTATGAGCCAAGATGTAGACATTGTCACGAAGTTTTTGATAAACCAAATAAATTTTAATGTGATGTTTATGGTTATTATTTTTAAACATTTAAATTGATAAAATATGAAAAAATGAATATTTTATTAAAAAGTGATTGTAACTTACCTATAAGGATTAAAACAGATCAAAACGCAAAAATGTACGAGATAATCGTACATTTTTTGTATAATTAACAAATTATAATTAAATTACCATTAGATTTTTCAGTTTCTTATGACATATACCTATGAATGACATTTCAAGAACAAGAGTATTGTAGAAAGAATCAATCTTACAAAATATCTTGATTTCTTTAACTGAAATATATACGAGTATGATGGATGAATATATCATTTTAGGAAAATGTTTTCATAAGAGAATATGAAGAATTATATAGATTTGACAATCGCTTTAAATAATACTATCTTTTATGCCCTTTGAAATATTTATTAAAGATAATTTGACTATGATAATTGATGATATTTTTATCGAAATCAATAAAATAATGAAAGAAATTATCTCAAAAATACTATATTAGGACATGGAAAAATTCATAAATCTGATTAAAAGTTTAAACAGATATTTCTGTAGGGAAGGAGTCGATGTTTACTATTCATTGATCAAAGAAACAAAGTTTTCCCCTATAAAAGATTTTAGTCAGATAACCTCATTGCGTCTAAAAAGATTTTTTATGCAATAATACCTCGAAAACTAATTAATATAAAATGATTTATCAAAAATTCATCTATAAAACAGAAAAAGAAGCTATAACGCTTCTAAATAATAAATCTAAAAATTACTTATTTCCGTTACAGCCCTTTTCATCATTGTTTATTAAATATTTTCTCTTTTCTTTTTACTATAGATTAAACCTAATACACTTAATCCAGCTATATTCATTAACATTCCTAGTGATACATCATCTCCTGTTTTTACACTTGCTGTTGTATCTCCTAGATTTATAGGA
>BAHP02000048.1 GCA_000508865.1 Clostridiales bacterium VE202-01 | reverse complement strand
TAGATGATGCATTAAAAGCGATTAGATTATTATCTAATTTAGACTGGATTCATTTATCAGTAGTATTTTTAGATTGTGACGATGAGGTATTAGTTAAAAGATATAAAGAAACGAGACGATCTCATCCATTGCTTATTTCTAATAAAGCTTCTTCTTTATTAGAAGCAATTGAATTTGAAAGAAGATTGGCAGAGCCGATTTCTAAATTAGCTAATTTATCAATTGATACTACAAAATTAAAAGGAAGTAGATTTCAAAATCTTTTAGAAGACTATTTTAGTAGTGGAAAAGTAGATCCGTTTAGAATTACTTTTGAATCATTTGGATATAAACATGGTGTGCCTAAAGATGCTGATTTATTATTTGATGTTCGTTTTTTACCAAATCCATTTTATATAGAAGAATTGCGTACATTAACCGGAAATGATAAAGCGGTTTATGATTATGTTATAGAAAAAGAAGAAACAAAAGTATTTATCAAGAAGATGACAGATTTATTTGATTATTTATTAAAAGAGTATGAAAGAGAAGGTAAAATGCATTTAATTATTGGTATTGGCTGTACCGGAGGACAACATCGTTCAGTTACTTTAACAAATTATTTTGCAGATTATTATAGTAAGTTTTATCAAGTACATCGTTTACATCGAGATGCTGATCATTAGGAGTTATTATGATATCCTTTTCGCGAATTGTTAAAGAAGAAGTAGTTTTTAATGATTTTGAATCATGTTGTCAAAAAGCAATGCTGTGTGCAGTAATCAAAATTAATGGTACATTATCACTATCGAGTTATGGTCTTTCTTTAACGATTAGAACAGAAAATGCTAAAATTGCTTCTAAGATTCATAAAATGTTAAAGGAAGAATATAACCCACAAATAGAGTTTTTGGTTTCACGCAAAATGAAATTAAAGAAAAATAATGTCTATATATTAAAGGTTACTAAAGCTAGAGAAATTTTAGACGATTTATCATTAATGGATGGTTTAGGATTTAATCTAATTCCTGATAAAAGTATTCTTGCAAAAGAATGTTGTATTAGAGCATATTTAGCTGGAGCATTTTTATCATGTGGAAGTGTTAATAATCCTGAAACTTCGAATTATCATTTAGAAATGAGTTTTAATGAAGAAGAGTTTGCAGGTTTTATTGCTAAGATAATGAATAATTTTGAATTAAATGCAAAAATAATAAAACGTCGTAATAAGTATGTAGTTTATTTAAAATCATCAGAAAAAATTGGAGATTTTTTAAGGGCAATAGGCGCTAGTCAATCAGTTATGAATTTTGAAAGTACTAGAATTGATCGAAATATGTCAAATACAGTTAATCGCTGGAATAATTGTGATATAGCTAATGAAATAAAGTCCTTGTCGACCGCTAATAAACAGATCGATGATATTAATATAATTGAAATGTTTATGGGACTTGATATGCTTGATGAAAAGACGCGTTCAGTTGCATTGATCAGGAGAAAATATCCAGAAATGACATTAAAGGAGTTAACGGAAGCTTATTATGAAGAAACTGGGCAGACTATTAGTAAGTCTGGATTACATCATCGGTTTAAAAAAATAAGTGAAGAGGCTAAACGATTAATTCAGATGGAGAATGATTGATATGGATAAAATTGAAATTAGATTTGGTTATCGAGTTAAAGAAATACGGTTAAAGCAAAATATTTCTCAAGAGGAATTAGCTTTTCGTTGTGGTTTATCAAAAAACTATATTTCAGATGTTGAAAGAGGAACAAGAAATATTTCTTTGCGGTCAATTGAAAAGATTGCTGATGGTTTTGCTATTAATATTAAGGAATTATTTGAATTTAAGTAGTATATTAATAAATTAAGGAGCTGAGATCATGGGATTTTATTATGCTATATTAGTAATTTTGATTATTATAATTGTATTAAGTTTACTTTTAAATCTTTTAACTAGCCCAATTACTTGGATTATTATAGCAGTATTAGTAATCTGGTCATCGATAAAAAGATATTTATATCAAAAACGTTTAGAGGAATTTAATAAAGAATTTCAACGTAAAACAGAAGAAAAACGAAAAGCTTATTATAGTCATGAAGAATATCAGCGAGGTAATGACGATGTCATTGATGTTGATTATAAAGAATACGAAGATGATAAATAGTCATCTTTTTATTTAGAATAAAAAAGACTCGACAGAGTCTATTTAAATTTTGCTAATTGTTTTTTTAATAAGACTATAGCTGTAACACTGGCAATAAATTCAGATATTACAAATGATAACCAAACGCCATTTAAGCCTATCAGTGATAATAAAATATAGGCTAGAGGTAGAGTAATCACAAGCTGTCTTAACAATGAAATAGTCAATGAATATTTACCGATTCCTAAAGATTCAAATACTCCAGAAATAACGATTCCAAAAGTCGAGATAATAAAACCTAATGAAAAGATTCTTAATCCAATAACCCCAATTCTAATTAACGAATCAGTCGCATTAAACCACGATAAAATTAATTTAGGGAAAAGTACAAAAATAAAAGCACCACTACATAATATTACTGAAACAACGACTATTGAAACCTTAATAATTTTTTTAACCCGTTCAAAATATTGCGCTCCATAATTATAACTGATTAGTGGACGCATTCCCTGAATCAATCCATTTGCTGGCATATAAACAAATGATTGTAATTTAAAATAGACACCAAAAAAAGCAATCGCAGTTTGACTAACTGTAGCTAAAAGACTATTCAGCAATGCCACCAATATAGAAGGCATAGCAGTCATAACTCCTGAAGGAACGGCAATGGAATATATGGCTTTGATAGTTTGAAATTCTGGTTTAAAATTTTTAAAATATATTTTTAAAGCAGATTTTTTCTAAATAGAAAAATTGCTAATAAACAGGCACTCATTTGACCAATAATAGTAGCAATTGCTGCTCCGGCAACACCTAATTCAAGAAAACCATTGATTCCAAAAATGAGAATAGGATCTAAAATGATATTAACTACAGCCCCAATTATTTGCAATATCATCGGAATCAACATATTTCCGGTAGCCTGAAACATTTTTTCAATAGTTATATGAATTATCGAGCCAAAAGTAAAGGTAATTACGATTCCGCCATATGTAATTGCATAATTCAATACAGTCAAATCATTAGTAAAAATTAAAAAGAATGGTTTCATCAAAAAAACACCGATAAAAACGAAAATCAAAGAATGGATCAAAGATAGAAAAATCCCATGATCACAAATATTATCTGCTCTTTTTTTATTGTTTGCACCTAAATTTTGGGCAATCAAAGCATTAATGGCAACGCCTAAACCAACAGAAAAAGCTAATGATAAGTTTTGTAAAGGAAATGCAAGAGATAATGCTGTTAAAGCTTTTTCACCTAATTTAGCTACAAAAATACTGTCAATGATGTTATACATTGATTGAATCAACATAGATATCATTGGTGGTATAGCCATTTTCATTAATAAAGGAAAGATTGGCTTATGAGCCATATTGTTATATTCCTGATTCATAAAGTCTCCTTTCATAAAAAAAGCTACAGCTGCTTGTTTATAAATCAGAAACAAGTAAAAGCTATAGCTTTATTAAAGCAAATTATTAATTTACAAGAAATAGGATACAAGAATAATCAATTACTGTCAACATAATTTAATATTATTTATAAAGCAACATAAAATAGCTAAAGCATATCTTTTATTTTATGATAAATAGGTTATAATTATAAATAACCATAATTATCTTGGTTAGAGTTGTGTGGGAGGAATAATGAAAAAAATAAAAGAAATAGTAATAGTTGAAGGTAAAACTGATACAGCTTTGTTAAAAGAGTTATTTGTAGTAGATACAATTGAAACACATGGGTTAGCACTAGATAAAAAAACATTAGACTTGATCAAAGAAGCCAGTAAAAATAGAGGAATAATTATCTTAACCGATCCTGATTACCCTGGAAAAAAAATTCGTGATCAAATTCAAGCCGCTGTACCAAATTGTAAGCATGCATTTGTATCAAAGAAGGATGCTACAGGTAAAAAGAAATTAGGGATTGCTGAAGCTAAAAAAGAAGCTGTTATTGCTGCATTAGAGAATATGGTTAGTTTTGAAGCCGATAGACAAAGTATTACCTGGAAAGAATTTTTAGAGTTAGATATTATTGGTAATAAACAAAAAAGATTATTAGTTTATGAATTGTTTAATCTTGGATATGGAAATGTTAAGACTTTATTCAAACGTTTAAATATGGTTGGGATCACAAAAGATGAAATATTAAAAAAACTAGAAAATTAAGGTGAATCGAATGAAAGATATTGCAACTCTTACAACAACAAAATATATATTAAATAAGTATAACTTAAATGCTCTAAAAAAATTTGGGCAAAATTTTTTGATTGATGCAAATATTGTAAATAAAATTGTTGCTCAAGCGAATATAAATAAGAGTATCGCTGTAATTGAAGTAGGACCAGGGATAGGGGCTTTGACACAAATATTGGCACGTCATGCAGGAAAAGTAATCTGTTTTGAAATAGATGAAAGATTTAAACCAGTGTATGATGAATTTTTGAATGTCGATAATGTTGAAATAATTTTTGGTGACTTTATTAAACAAGAGCTAGAACCAATTATTGAAAAATTAAAACAAGATTATTCTCAAGTCTATTTGGTTGCAAATTTGCCTTATTATGTTACAACAGCAATAATCGAAAAAGTTATTTTTAGTAATGATAAAATAGATGAATTGATCATTATGGTACAAAAAGAAGTAGCGTTAAAAATGACCAGCAAATATAAAAATCCATTATTATTAATGATCGAAGATATGGGTAAGATTGAATACTTATTTACAGTCAATAAAAATATTTTTTTACCAGCTCCTCATATTGATTCTGCAATTATAAAAATTTCATTAATTAAAAATCCAAATTTAAAGTTATATAATATATTAAATATATGCTTTAAGCAGCGTAGAAAAACAATACTTAACAATTTAAAACAAGAATATGATAATGCTTATGAAATATTATTAGATTGTGGAATTGATACTAATAAAAGATGCGAGGAGTTATCATTAGATGATTTTAAAAATATCACCGATAAAGTTTAGAATGCATATAATATATTGGTGATATTGATGAAGATTGGTGATATTGTTTGCCGAAAAAAATATGGTAAAGATATTTGTTTTAGAATAACGGATATTAAAGATGGCATTTACTATTTGACGGGAATAGAATATCGCTTAGTTGCTGATAGTGATGAAAGTGATTTGGAATTAAGTGATTTTAATAGTGAAAAGAATGATATAATAGTAGAGAATAAACCGTGTTTAAAAGGCAGTGTCTTGCATATTGATGGTGATAAAAATTATTTGGAAATGTGTTTAGCTAAATATAAAGAATTTAATATAAATGTATATGGATATTATATGAAAGAACATGAAATCAAAGATAAAATTATTCCGCTTTTAGAAAAACACAGGCCAGATTTATTAGTTATTACAGGTCATGATGCAATGAAAAAAAACGGTGATCGAAAAAATATAAATAGTTATTTGCATACAAAAGATTTTGTCGAAGCGATTCGCAAGGCTAGACTATATCAAGATGATAAAGATAGTTTGATTATTTTTGCAGGGGCATGTCAGTCATACTATGAATTATTATTAGCTAGTGGAGCTAATTTTGCTTCTAGTCCAAGCCGTAAAAATATTCATGCCTTGGATCCGGTCTTTGTTGTTAGTCAAATTGCTAATGCAAGTATTAAAAATTATGTTGATTTAGAAAAAATCGTTGCTAAAACTTCTAATAAACATTTAGGAGTTGGGGGAATCGATACAAGGGGAGTAGCAAGAAAAATTTATCCGACAAGCAGGTGAAATAATGAAAGTAAAAGCATATGCAAAAATAAATCTAGCGTTAGATGTAGTAAGAAAAAGAGAAGATGGGTATCATGAATTAGAAATGATCATGGCACCAATTACTTTACATGATTTAATTTATATTAATACTATTGAAGAAGGAATTGAAATTGAGTCTAATAGTAAGATCATGCCTACTGATCAGCGTAATATTATGTATAAGGCAGTGTCATTGATCAAAGAACGTTATGGAATAAAAAAAGGAGTTAAGATCTACGTATATAAACATATTCCTACTCAGGCTGGTTTAGCGGGAGGAAGTGCTGATGGGGCAGCTGTTATAAAAGCTATGAATAAACTGTTTTATTTAAATTTAACTAATGAAGAAATGGCAGCCTTAGGTAAAGAAATTGGTGCAGATATTCCTTTTTGTATATACCAAAAATTAGCGTTTGTTAGTGGGATTGGCGAAAAGTTAAGCTTTATAGATGTTCCGTTTGAGTGTAAAGTACTGTTAGTTAAACCACGAAAAGGTGTTTCTACAAAAAAATCATTTAATAGTTTGAATTTAAATAAAATAAGTCATCAAGATTGTAATTTAATGATAAAGGGAATTGAAGAGAATGATTATCAAGCAGTTATTGATAATTTACAAAACACTTTAGAAGCACCTTCTATTAAAATGGTCCCTGAAATTGCAAAAATAAAAGAAGAAATGTTAGAGATAGGGTTTGATGGGGCATTAATGTCTGGTAGTGGATCATGTGTTTTTGGACTTACTAGAAGTGATATAATATTAGAAAAAGGGTTTAAGTTTTTTAAAGGAAAATATTATTTTGTGAGAAAAACAGAAATATTGAATGAAAAAGAAATCATTTAAGTGATTTCTTTTTGTATTATAAGCTTTTTTATCTTTTTTTTCTTTAATTAATGAGGATTTTTTGTTATTATGTTGTTGTTAAAGAGGTGTTAAGATGAAAACTTATGCGGTAGTGATGGCGGCTGGTAAAGGAACCAGAATGAAATCGGACAAACCTAAAGTTGTCCATGAAGTTTTATATAAGCCAATGATCAATCATATTGTAGATGAACTTAGACATGTTGGGATCGATGAAATCTATGTAATTGTAGGTCATAAGGCTGAAGAAGTTGAAAAATTGTTAGATGATGTAAATATTATCTATCAAAGAGAACAATTGGGAACTGGGCATGCTTTAATGCAATGTAAAGAAGCATTGGCTAATAGACCAGGAACAACAGTAGTACTAAATGGAGATGCACCATTAATTACAAGCGAAACATTAAAAGATTTAATTGCTTATCATAATGATAATCAATTAAAAGGAACGATCATGACTTGTGATTGTGATTTAGACAAAAAATTTGGTCGAGTAATTAGAGTAAATGATCAAGTTAAAGGAATTGTTGAATTCAAGGATTGTAGTCCTGAGCAAATTAAGATCAGTGAAATGAATTGTGGTGAATATTGTTTTGACAATATTGCTCTATTTGAAGCATTAGAAAAAATAACTAATGATAATGCTCAAAATGAGTATTATATTACAGATGTCATTGGAATTATGAATGATGATAATCTAAAAGTTGGTGGTTATAAGATTCCTGATTTAGCTGAGGTAGGTGGAATCAATGACCGGGTGGAGCTAGCTGAAGCCACAAAAACATTACAATTAAAGGTAAATAAAAAACATTTATTAAATGGCGTTAATATTATTGATATCGACAATACTTATATTGGTGTAGATGTTACTATTGCTCCTAATACAACTATTGAACCAGGATGTATTATCAAAGGAAAATCAAGTATTGGAGCAAATTGTCATATTGGTCCATACTGTGAATTTACAAATGTAGAAGTTAAGGATAATGTAGAAATCAAATTTTCTGTTATTTCTGATTCAATTATTGAAAATGGTGTTGATATTGGACCATTTGCACGATTGAGAACAAATTGTCATATTTTAGAAAATGCTCATATGGGTAACTTTGTTGAAATGAAGAAAGCTGTTTTTGGAAAAGGCAGCAAAGCATCACACTTAACATATGTTGGTGATGCTACAGTTGGAAGTAATGTTAATATGGGTTGTGGAACAATTACTTCAAATTATGATGGAAAAAATAAATTTCAAACAGTTATAGGTAATAATGCTTTTATTGGATGTAATAGTAATTTAATAGCACCAGTAACAATAGGCGATAATGCATATATAGCTGCAGGTTCAACTATTACTGATCAGGTTGAAGATGATGCGTTTGCTATTGCTCGTGCGCGTCAAGTTAATAAAGATGGATATGCTAAAGTATTGGAAGAAAAAAGAAATCAAAAAGGAAAATAGGAGAAAAAAATGAAAAATAAAATAACTGTCTTTGCATTGTCAGCTAGTGGTCAATTAGCTAATGATATTGCAGAAGAA
Organism: Clostridiales bacterium VE202-01; assembly: GCA_000508865.1. Lineage (GTDB taxonomy): Bacteria > Bacillota_I > Bacilli_A > Erysipelotrichales > Coprobacillaceae > Thomasclavelia. The sequence continues at coordinate 14,005 of BAHP02000048.1, read as the reverse complement.
TTAGGAACTAAAGTAGGAAAAAGTAAGGTGCATCATTTTGCAGATGGTGAAATTTTAGTTGAAATTGATGAATCAGTTCGTGGAAAAGATGTTTTTATCGTTCAGTCTACTTCTAATCCAGTTACTGAAAATTTAATGGAAATACTAGTTTTAACTGATGCTTTAAAAAGAGCTTCAGCTAGGGAAATTACAGCAATTATTCCTTATTTTGGATATGCTCGTCAAGATCGTAAAGCTAAACCAAGACAACCGATTACTTCTAAACTAGTAGCTGATTTATTAACTGTGGCAGGAGTTACGAGAGTTGTTACAGTTGATTTACACGCTGCTCAAATTCAAGGGTTCTTTGATATTCCTGTTGATGAAATGCAGGCGTTGCCATTAATTTCAAATTATTTTAAGAAAAAAAATTTGGAAGATATTTGTATAGTTTCTCCTGATCATGGTGGGGCTACAAGGGCTCGTAAATTAGCGGTTGCTTTAGATGCTCCAGTAGCAATCATTGATAAAAGAAGACCTAAACCAAATGTAGCTGAAATAATGGGAGTTTTAGGAGATGTATCAGGTAAAAATTGTATCATGGTCGATGATATGATTGATACAGGCGGAACAATTGTTGCTGGAATTGAAATGTTAAAGGAAAAAGGTGCTAAGTCTGTTTATGTGGCTTGTACACATCCAGTATTTTCAGGACCAGCTGTAGAAAGACTACAAAACTCTTCTGCTGATGAAGTCGTTGTAACAGATACGATTAAATTGCCTGAAGAAAAAATATTCCCTAAATTAAAGACAGTTTCTGTAGCGGGATTACTTGCTAAAACTATTGAAAATATTGAAAACTGTTTACCAGTTTCTGATGTATTCCAAATGTTTGATTTTGATAAATAGATATAAAATATATTTTTAAACCAGAAGTCATATCGTATAGATATGTTTTCTGGTTTTTAATTTGTACAAGCTGAAAAGATGTAGTCTTGAAACTACATTTATATGGTTAAAGTATACGCCAGTTTTTAGTTTGACAGGTAGTTTGTATTTTCTGTAAACCGGTAGAATTCCTTTAGCTAGTAGATGTTTTATTAGTGGGTATTTCCCGCTTTTTTATTAAAGTTAGATAATATAAAAAGGGCTATAGCACATAACTTATGTGTTATAGCCTGTTAAATTACGCTAATGGTGCCATTAGTACTTTACCAGTTCCACGATAAACATTTACAAATCCTTCACCAGAAACAGCTGAACCGACAAGATTCTTAGTAGATTTTTCAACTTTAAATTCAAGATTTCCAGACCATGCAATTGCATAGTTACCATCAATTCTAATTTCATCATCTTGTAATTCAATTTCAATTAATTCTTCACGAGGGACAGGACTTTCTAAAACAGCTAAACCATTGCCTGAAAGCATCAAGTTGAAAAGACCTTCATTTCCCAAAACAGCACTAGATAGGTTAGAACGAGATTTTATTTTTTGATTTACTTGGGATTGACAAGCTAAAAATAATCCATCATCTAAAACTAAGCCACCTTGCCAATTACTTACATCTTCAATAAATAAATATTTAAAAGTTGGCTCAAGCATTAAATATCCAGTTCCTTGATATCGAGGTTTTACTGCAGATTCTTTTGTAACTGCACCTTTAAGAGCTTTTCCAAAAAAATCACCTACCCCTTTTACATCAGCGCTAGCTTTAACATTTCCAGCCATCCATTGCATTGCGCCTTGTGAAATTGTATATGAATCATTATTTAAGGTAATTAAAACTTGCCGTTTATGAACATTCATTTTTGAAGCATAATAAGCATTTATGGCTGTAGCTTCTGTTACACTTAAATCTTTAATATATTCAATAATCATGATTCCTTCTTTTTTATCTACAATACGAATATTGTCATTGTTTGTTAAATTATTAATTTTAATCATACTATCTACTCCTTGTTCTCTTAATATTATATATAATTTATTATAGCATATTTCTATCAAATTTGTTTTTTATAACATTATATTTAGGAAAAATAAGAATTTATTTAAAAATATTATAGATAGTAGCAACTAGTTATAATAAGTATAGTGTTTTGTTATTTATTATTCAAAAGTGGAAAATAGCTTAGATATTATATTTTTGGGTAATGAAGTTTAATAGTATTGTCACTATTTTTAGAATAATAGAGATTTTAATTGAAAAAGATAAAAATGTTATGATTGTTGATTGTAACTAAATTTTTTATATATCACGATATAAGACTAAGTGATGAAAGTTTATGAGCACATTAAAATGTTACAAATGAAGCACTGTGTAGAGAACTTTATGTATAGTGTTGTAAAAGGGAGTGAAAGATATCGATTTTTAGCTTTATAATATAAAAGACTATAGAATAAGAAGAAAAATATATTTAGTACTTTAATTTTAATTAAAAATGACAAGGTGCAAATTTGATTATTGCAAACATATGTGACCCTTTTAGAATATTGTCTTACTTAGTACAATAATTACAGATAGAAAATTGTAAAGGAAAAAACATGAAAAAAGGCGTGGGAGTAAAAGCTTGTCAGTAGTCGCAGCAACAGTGATGGCAGTTAGTTCAGTAAGTATGACAGGTTCATCGATACTACAAGCAAAAGGAGATAATAATGAGTCTTTAAAAACGATTGCCATATAATATTTTTGAGTTTCAATTAATAATTTTTCTGTTTTCAAAACGCTCACCTCTAATTTTTCTAAAAGAATTATATAATCGTTATTAATGAAAGCGAATACAAATTTCTTTACACTTAGGTATAAATTTATTGAATAATATAGTGAATTTATTAAATTTGTTTCAGGTATGAAACATAAATATATCTTGTTAAGGATGAGACTATGTGATAAGTTAAAGATAATTAGTTAGATATAGCTAACTGAGTGTAAGAGGAGGAAAAAATGAAATTAAATAAATTATCGTTAGTTTTAAGCTTATCTGTGGTAACGTCGTTAGTAAGTTATCCCCTTCAAGCGTTAGAAAAAGACAAGGAAATTAATTGGGTAACTACTTACGGAAGTAGTGGGTCATCAACGATTGCTGGATCGTATGATAGTATCAACGATATTGAAAATTTAGTTGATAATAAAATTATTGCAGCTGGGACATTTGATGGAAACAAAGTAAATGAAAGAAAAAGTGATGGAGCATTAATGCTGTATGACAGTAAGGGAAATTTACAATGGGAAAAGCAAATTGGTGGTAGTAAAGCTGATAGTTTTAATGCTGTTACGGCATCTAATCATGGTGGATATGTAACTGTGGGTGTAAGTCAATCCAATGATGGGGAAATGCTCGATTTGAACAAGGGCGGTAAAGATGGTGTTATTGCTAAGTTTGATGATGATGGCAATGTTGAAAAAATCACTACCTTTGGTGGCAGTGATTCGGATGAATTAAAAGATGTAGTTAATACTTATGATGGTGGATATGTAACAGTTGGATATACTCATTCAGTAGATGGTGATTTAGCTGATACAAGTAAAAATGAAATAGATCGTGATGCTGTTATTGTTAAATATGACCAAAATTTAAATATTCAATGGGTAAAAACAGCTGGTGGAACTGGCGGAAGTGCAGCAGTAAAAAAACAAGATGAATTTTCTAAAGTAATAACATGCAACGATGGTGGTTTTTTAGCTGTAGGTTTTTCTAATGCTGAAGATGGAGATTTAGCTGAAATTAGTTTAGGCGGAAAAGATGCCTTTGTAGTTAAATTTGATGAACATGGAAATAAGCAATGGGTAAAGACTTATGGTGGTAGTAAGGATGATATTGTAAATAGTGTTTATCCAGCTTTAAGTGATAGAGGAAATACAGATCGTGATAATCAAGTTATCAAAAATAATGGTTATGTATTAGTCGGTACAACAAATTCGATAGATGGGACGTTTGGATCAACTAATGGAACTAATAATTCGTATATCTTAAAAATTGATGAAGATGGTAATCCAGAATGGGCAGATACATTAGAAAATAGTGAAGCAGCAACTGGTGAAGATATCATTGCAACTAGTGAGGGATATATGATAACAGGAACACTTAGTAATAATGATTTAGATTTTACTGGAGTAACTAGTTATGGTAAACAGGATGTTTTTGTCGCATATTATTCAAAAGAAGGAAAACGAATGAATATTGCCTCTTTTGGTGGTAATGATAAAGATACTGTTAATTCTATTATTGCAGGAGTCAACGATGATTATTTAGTATGTGGAAATACATCTTCAACTGATAATATTTTTACTGAAAATAGAAGTGGTAAATATGATGGCTATTTATTAAGTATTGCAGGTAGTATGATAGAAAGAGATATTAATGAAAAATATCTAGTTCCGGTAGTTGCTTGGAAAGCAAATGATGATACTCCTTCAATGATGGCAGCAATGCTTTATAAAGATGCTTATGTTGAAAAGGTGAATGACAGTTATCAAATTACCGTTTATTTCATTAATGCTAATATCATGGGCAGTCAAGTTAGTGCTTCAACCTTAGGTGCTGTTTCTTATCAATATCAAAATGAATTTTATCCAGCTATCAACGATCAATATGATAAGATAACGCAAGTAAAAACAACGACAGTAAAAGCGGATAGTTTAGATATACCGATTTTAATTCATATTGAAGATGCAATGGGAGATATTAGACTATCGTTTGATAAAAATAAAATGGAAGTAACTGAAACACCACCATATTTTGCACCAGTAGAAGTTACAGTTCCTGATTTTAATGTAACTTGGAAAACTAATTTAGGTGGAAGTGATGAGGATTTTACAACTGATATGGCAGTCACACCTAGTGGACATTTATTAGTTGTTGGACAGACATATTCTAATGATATTGATTTTAAAAATATGCTTAAGGGAGCATCCAGTGCGTTTATTTATGAATTTGATGCTACAGGTAAAAAGATAGCTGGTCATACAATTGGTGGCAGTGAATGGGATACGATTGCATATGCGTCAAGTATTGATGTACAAAATGATGGGTATGTAGTTACTGGAAGTTATGTTGATGGTGCATATGTAGTACCAAACGGTGATTTTGAACAGTTAAATACAAAAGATTCAATTCATGGACAAACAGATACATTTGTTGCTAAATATGACTATGATCATAATTTGATTTGGATGAAAGGGTTTAGTGGTTCAAACCATGATCAAGCTAAACATATTAAAGCTACAGCTGATGGTGGTTGTTTAGTATTAATAGAAACTAATTCCAATGACGGTGATATGCAGGAGCTAAATAAAGGGTTATTTGATTTAGTAGTTGTGAAATATAATAAAGATGGCAATGTTGAATGGCAAAGAACAATAGGCGGTAGAAATATTGAATCTGCTGGCTTTGGTTTAGATGTATTAGCTAATGGTGATATCTTATTAGGGGGAATTACATCATCAGGTAGTGGTGATTTTACTGATGTTGATTACTATGGTGATTTATTTGATCTTTTTGTGGCAAAAATAAGTAGTGCTGGCAATTTGCTTTGGCTTAAAACTTATGGTGGTGAAAAAAATGAGTATGGAAATAATTTGCTTGCGACAGCCGATGGCGGATTTGTCATGACAGGTAACACTAAATCAACAACAGGAACTTTTGAAAACAAGGGAACAGGATATGATAATGCATTTATTATCAAGTGTAACGATACTGGCGAAGTTGAATGGAAAGATGTTATTAAAAGTACTGAAAACAGTGAAGGAATAAGTGTCACGGAAATAAATCAGCAGTATTATTTATTAGGTGACAGTCGCGGAACAGATTTTGATTTTGAAAATTTAAACAAAGGAAGTAGAGATGCTTTTGTTGCTACATATTCATTAGATGGAAAGCGAACTTCTTTACAAACAATCGGAGGTTCAGAAGCTGAATATGCTCATAAGATCATCGCTCTTAATAATTATCAAGTTTCTATCTTATTAGAGACAAAATCAAATGATGGAGATTACAAAGATATGAATTTAGGTGGTTATGATGGTTCTTTATTAACCTATGATTATCAAGAAAAACCAAATGATTTTAACGATAATAATGTTAATAATGGTATTAAAGAAAATGATGTTATAGATAAGATGGAAAGTGTTGTAACTGGAGATGATTTACCAGTTGTGATATTGGCTATTATGGCATTAGGTGCTTTGACAGTATTTAGTTTTAAAATAAAGAAAAATTAATTGTTAGTGATAATGCTTAATAGCGTTATCACTTTATTTTAGAATAATGAAGATTTTGATTGAAAAAATAGTAAAAAATGTTATGATTGTTAGTTGTAACTAACTTTTTTGTAACTTATAGATAAGGGGAAAATATGCAAATATCGAAGGAAAAATTGACATACTTATTATTTTTATATAAACAAAAGGACATGAATTATACTGTAACGAGGATGGCTAAAGAAGTTGGTGTTTCTAAATCGACGTTTAGCCGCGTTTTGAATAACTTTTATCAAGAAGGTTTAATCAATGAAAAAGGTAAAGGGGTATTATCGTGTCAGGGATGTAAATTAGCTAGAGGTTATCTTAATGATATTAATAAACTTAGAGATTGGCTTAAAAATACTTCTAGTTTTAATGATGAAGAAGCTTATCAAGAAGCTTTAACTTTAGTCTTGACGTTATCACCAGAATCACGTGCTAAGCTTGTTAGTAATTCAAGTAAAGAAAAATTATTTAAATTGATTGATAAAGTTAAAGAAATTAGTGGTGATATGTTAAGTGCAAATCTTGATGACGGGGAATATCCGTTTGCTTTTACTATTTATAAAGCAGATAAACTTGGAATTTCGATGGCTAATGATGGCTTTGTACATCCTGGCATCTTGGAAATAAAAATGGGACATGGCAATCTTATATTACAACCAAAAGAAGTTGAACATGAATCGTTGATGGGAAAAATGGTCTTAAAAGGGAAAGTTGAATCTTTAAAGTATGAAACTGAGCAAAAATATATTGCTTCGCAAGTAATAATGGATAATTTTGTTATTCCAATATCTAAATTATATTTTTATTATTCGAAAGAGGAAAGAATCTTACAAACAAGTGTTAAAATAAAAGTTAAATCGAATGTAGGAATGATTCATATGCCTGAAAGTGTCGCCATTTTAACAATAATTTTAAAATAATATTTCATTATTGAAACATGGCATAAACTATTTGAATTAAAGGTAAAATTAAGAAAATACAGTTACTTTGTTGTGGGGGTAGCAACAAAATAAGTGCTTGTTTAAAATGTGGATATATGTAAAATGATTAATGTAAGTTAGTACCGCCTAACTAGAGGTTTAATTTTTTTTTAAAAATATAGTTAGATGGTTCTAACAAAAAATAAAAGGGAGGAAAACGATGAAAAAAATATTTAAAGCAGTACTTGCATTAATGATGGCATTTGGAATTCAAGTGGCAGCATTAAGCAATGTCAATGCTGCTAAAGTAGATTTATCACAACCAGGTACATATGAAGTACCAGTGAAAAGTTTAGTTAGTAAAGCACCATTACAACCTGTACAAGATGCTTTTGCTAAAGCCTTTGGTGACAGTATCGTTGTTACAGTGGATGATGAAGGAAATCAAGTTGCCACTATCACTTTACAACATATGATCGTAGATATGAGTACTTGGGGAATGTCAAAATTCCATGCAAATATCAAAACAGTTGAAGGAGCAACAGTTATTTCAACTAAGCAAGAATTATCATCTGAACCTGGAAAAGATAATGATGGGTATAATATTACATTAGCTCCTGTTGATACAAATACAGAAGTACCAAATGTTATTAAACTACCTTTAAATTTAGACTCTGAAGCTAAACAAGTCATTACACTTACTGTAGATTTTATGGATTATTTAATGGGTAGTGGTTCTAGCTATCCAACAGAAGTTACATTATCATTAGATGTTGAGAACATTACAGATGTTACTCCAGAACCAGAGCCAGAAGAACCTGAATATACTTTAGCTGATGGTACTTATACTGTTGCTAGTGATGTATTAAAAATTAACAGTGATGAACAATCAATGGCTGCACAAGCTGTTAAAAGTGCTGTTGTGACTTCAAAAAATGGTACTATCTTAGTAACATTACAAATGGGGGCTGTTAGTGTATATGGTCAAACTGCTTACATTGATAAAATGGAAGTTGAACAAGCTGATGGAACTTATAAAGAAGCTGATATTACAGGACATGATAGTGATGGAAATGTTAGTGAGTTACAATTTACATTAGCTAGAAATACAAAATTAACAAACGTAAAATTTTATTATGGTGGAAGTAATCGCGGAGCTGAAGCAAGATTATCTTTAGATTTAGAAAATCCAACATTAGTTAGCCCTGTTGAATCAAGTAAATTTGCTAAAGATGGAACTTACACAGTTGATGTTGCTTTGTGGAATGCAGATAGAGATCAAGCATCAATGGCAGCTAGTGCGTTAGATAAAGAAGCAACAGTAGTTGTAAAAAATGGTGTAGCTACAATGTATATTACAACTAAAGAAATGACTTTAGGTACGATCAAAGCTAGTTTACAGGAATTGTATATTGGGTCTATTAATGGCGATTATAAATCAAATCCTGCTAAAATAGAAGCTAAAGATGCTGCTGGTAATCCGATCTTGTGGTCATTTGAATTACCAAGTGAAGAAGAATATTTTGATGTAGTTGTTAATCCTCATGTTGAAATTATGGGGAATGCTGATATTGCTGCAAGAATGAAAGTTGATTACTCAACATTAAAATATGTTTCTGATCAAATTGATGCCCCAAAAGCACCAGAAACAAATGGATCAACTAGTACAGGTAATAATACAACAACACCAGAAACAAGTGGTAACGATGCAGTAGTAAAGACTGGTGATAATGCAAATGTGGAATTAATTGGAGGATTATTAGTTTCGTCACTTGCCATTGCTGGATATGTAATTAGAAAAAGATTATGCAAATAAAAAAACTAGTTTTGGTATTAGTTACCATTTTTACAATGGTAATTATTCCTCAACCAGCTTTTGCCTTGGACGATGGAGCGTACTTAATTGGACGCTCCACGTCTTATGTTAATCCTCTAACTGGTAAAACCGAAGATGGTGGAACCAATATAGCATTAGGTGATAGCATGGTTTCTAGTATCGTTGAAAGTAATTTGTTATTAGAACAAACAGGTGGAAAATATTATATAACGATTGGTCTTGGATTGGCTTCAAATGTGTCAAATGTAAGATTTAAAATCATGAACAGCAGTGGTACATTTAGTGATGTTGCAGCTACTAAAACAGGGAGCAGTAGTGCTAATGGTGATACGGTCAATCATTATCGGATTCAGATAAGTTCTTTAAATGTATATATAAGTCCTATTATGTATGTTGATCCAATGGGGCGGGATGTCCAATTTTTTATTGAACTTAATCCAGCTTCAGCTACTCCAGGAACTGGTGTGTATACTAGTCAAATGATTCCAGCTAATACAAATACGCAAAATGGCAGTGTAGCTAATACAGATCCTGGTACAAGTTCTAATAAAAATACAGATTCAAATAGCAGTCAAAATAATACTGTTACAGATACACCAGTAGAAGAAATACCAGAAACTGCTCCAGTAACAACAGTAGGAACAGTAACGAAGGAAACTTTATTAGAAAATGTTTCTGGTCTTTCTAATTATATAATTGATGAAAATGGTAAAGTTGATAATAAGAAAGAGCTGACGGTAGAAAATTTAAAGAATGCAAATAGCAGTGAAAGTAATGAATCTAATAGTAGTTTAGCTTTAATTATTGGTGGTATCATCATTGTTTTAATAATTATAGCTGGAGGAGGTTTTTATTATGTTAAAAAAATTAAAAAGTAGTCTTCTGATAGCTATAATTGCAGCTGTATTGATAGGTTGTGTTGATCAAAGCGGTTCAAGTAGTAAAAGTGAAGAATTAACGATTGCCGCAACATCAGTAGCTGTTACGGAAATTCTTGAAAAATTAGAGGTTCCTGCTAGTCAGGTAGTTGGAATTCCAACTACTGAAGCATATAGTGTACCTGAAAAGTATCAGAATGCAACTGAGTTAGGTACAGCGATGACACCAGATGTTGAGATTTTATCAACATTAAAACCAGACTTGATTTTAAGTCCTAATTCTTTGGAAGGTGATTTAGCAGCTAAATATGAAAAAATTGGTATTAGTTCTTCTTTTTTAAATCTAAAAAACTTATCAGGAATGTTTAAAAGTATTGAAGAATTAGGGAAGCTTTTAGATAAAGAAAAAAATGCTGAAAAAATAGTAAATGAATTTGTTGATTACATGGTTTCATTTAGAGAAAAATATTCAAATAATGTAAGTCCTCGAGTATTGATTTTAATGGGACTTCCAGGAGGAAGTTATGTTGTTGCAACGGAATCTAGTTATGTCGGTGATTTAGTTAGATTAGCCGGAGCTACAAATATTTATGGTGATGGTGATGGACAAGATTTTATTAATGTCAATGCTGAAGATATGCTGCAACAAAACCCGGATATTATTTTAAGAACTAGTCATGCAATGCCTGAGCAGGTGATGGAAAGTTTTAAAAAAGAGTTTCAAGAAAATGATATTTGGAGTAAATTTAGTGCTGTTCAAAATAATAAAGTTTATGATTTAGATAATAATTATTTTGGGATGAGTGCAAATTTTAATTACCAAAAAGGTTTAGAAATGTTAGAAGGAATTTTGTATGGAACTAATTAAAAAACATCCTAAATTATTTATGATTATCTTGATCGTTATTTTGTTTTTATGTTTTTTTGTTGCCATAAATGTTGGCAGCATTCAAGTATCATTTCTAGAATTATTTAAAGGTCTATTTGTTGAATATAATGAAAATGTTGCTAGTATTTATAGCATTCGTTTTCCGCGAATCATTATTGCAATGCTAGTTGGTGGGGCATTAGCTTTATCAGGTTTGTTGTTTCAGGTGGTTTTAAAAAATCCCCTTGCAGATCCTGGGATAATTGGCATTTCTAATGGCGCAAGTTTAGTAAGCATTCTAGCTGGTATATTTTTGCCACAGTTATATGCTGTAATTCCACTATTATCATTCTTTGGGGGACTTATAACATTTGCGATAATATACAGTTTATCATGGAAAGCTGGATTTAAGACAACACGAATTATTTTGATTGGTGTTGCTATCAATTATACAATTAGTGCATTAGTTACTTTAGCACAAAGTTCAACGGCTTCTATAACAAGTGGTGCCATGGGAACTATTTCGCTTTACACATGGAATGATGTTCGCGTATTATTGATATATTTAGTACCGGTAATTGTAATAACTTTATTTATGGCAAAGGCTTGTAATTTGTTAGGTCTCGAAGATAGAACCTTAATGTCATTAGGAATCAATGTTGATCTATATCGTTTTGGATTATCGCTAATTGCGGTATTATTATGCAGTATTAGTGTTGCAATAGTTGGGGTAATTGGTTTTATTGGTTTATTAGTTCCTCATATTTCACGTTTATTGGTAGGGAATGAACATAAGCATTTAATTCCTGTTTGTTTATTAATGGGTGCAATTATTTTACTTGTAGCAGATACATTAGGAAGGGTAATTATGGCACCGTATGAAATTTCATCAGCAATAATTATGGCAATAGTTGGGGGACCGTTATTTATTATTTTATTGAAACGGAGTATTGATATTGATGGAAGTTAAAAATATTAAATTTAGTTATCAAAACAATGCGTTTATCGAAGACTTATCGATTAGTTTTCCTAAAAATAAAATCACTTCAATTATTGGTCCTAATGGTAGTGGTAAATCAACGTTATTAATGTTGTTGAGTCGGATTTACAAAGTAAAAAGTGGAACAATATTATTAGATAATAAAAATATATGGGATTATAAAATAAAAGATTTTGCTAAAAAAGTAGCTGTTGTCCATCAAAAGAATCAAATTTATGGAGATTTAGATGTCAAAACAATTGTTGGTTATGGGCGTCTGCCATATCTAAATTATCATCAAAGTTTAAATGAAAAAGATTATCAAATGATAGATTGGGCTTTAGAAACAACAAATCTAAAAAAATACGAAAATCGCCTTCTCGCTAAACTTTCTGGAGGTCAACAGCAGCGCGTTTGGATTGCGATGGCTTTAGCACAAAAAACACCAATATTATTACTAGATGAACCAACTACATATTTAGATGTTAAGTATCAGATTGAAATTCTAAATTTAATAAAAGAAATTAATACTAAATATCAAATGACAATAATTATGGTTCATCATGATATTAATCAAGCCATTAATTATAGCGATGAAATCGTTGCTATGAAAAACGGTAAAATAATATTTCAGGGAGATCCCAATAAGACGATCACATCAGAATCATTAAAATTATTATATGACTATGATTTGACAGTTATTGATCATAACGGACAAAAAATCGTTCTAAATTACCAATAACTATATAATATTTTTATAGGATAGGCGCTATAAATAAGTGCCTTTTTCTATATAAAAAAATAAAACTTAATAAATGATTTAGTATTTACCATGATATAATAAAATATAAAGAAATGAGGGAAGTTTTTATGATCGATAATAATTTATATGAAACAACGATTACTAACATTAAATGGATTGTTTATGACATTCCTGGGAATATCGGATGGATCAGTTATTTTATTGGTTTAACTCTTTGCTTTGTGAAAAAGCCGAATTTCATGCAGGATGAAATAATAACAAAAATCGTGCTTATATCTGTTATTCCTGCTATACTTATGTTAGTAGGAATTGTCGAATTAGTAACTGAACGTATTTGCCGATTGGATAGGATCTTGCCTCAAAAAAGACTTCTAAGAGGCTTTGGGGCATTAACTTTAGGTGGTATAATAGGTATGCTAATTTCAATATTGGCTATTAGTTATAGTATGTTGATTGTAAGTGCTGGAGAGATAATTTATTTGATTATAATGTTTGTTGGGGCAACACTTTGTGCCGTCTTTGCCGGACTTTTATATAAGGGATATCATAGAATTTAAATATATTATTAGTTTAAGTAATTAGAGATTTTATATAGAAGATGGAAATAATAAGAATATCAAAAACATTATTATAATTAAATATAAGCATGACATGACTAGCAGTGATGAACAATTCTTAAGGATAATAACAAAAAGCTATTGACCTGGATGATATAAAATATTTTTTCAATAATACTAATAAAGATAAAAGGGTTTATAGTAAAGAAAAAATTTAAGAACTTTATGGTAGTAGAGATATTGTTTATAGATTATAATTATTAAGGTAATAATAGAAATTAGGAGGAAATATGAAAGAAATCAAAGATAGTTTAATAGTTTCTTGCCAAGCTTTAGAAAATGAACCGTTACATTCATCTTTTATTATGTCAAAAATGGCATTAGCTGCTAAAATGGGTGGTGCTAAAGGAATTAGAGCTAATAGTATTAGTGATATTCATGAAATTAAAAAAGTAGTAGATTTACCAATTATAGGGATTATAAAAAAAGATTATCCAGGAACTTCAGTTTATATTACGCCAACGATGAAAGAAGTCGATGATTTAGTAAAAGAAGGAGTAGATATCATTGCTATGGATGCTACTTTTTCTAAGCGTTTGAATAATGAATCGATCGATGAATTTTTTGAGAAAGTAAAAAATAAATATCCTCAGCAAATGTTTATGGCTGATTGCTCTACGATAGCAGAGGCTATTCATGCTGATAAAATTGGTTTTGATTTTATAGGAACAACTTTAGTTGGTTATACACCTCAAAGTAAAGGGGATAAAATCGAAGCAAATGATTTTGAAATTATGAGAGAAATTATTAAAGAAGTTAAACATCCAGTTATTGGTGAAGGAAACTTAAATACGCCTTTAAAAGCTAGACGTGCTCTAGAGTTAGGATGTTATAGTGTGGTGGTTGGATCAATAATAACAAGACCACAGGTCATTACGAAATCTTTTGTTGATGAAATTGAGAAGAAATTATAGATAAT
>BAHP02000049.1 GCA_000508865.1 Clostridiales bacterium VE202-01 | reverse complement strand
TATATAGTGTGTAACTGGTAAGGCAGGCATTAGCTATACTAAGATTTATAAAAAGTTTTGCTTTTTATATTTGCTTTGTATTGCTAGTGCCTTTTTTAATGAAAAGCGCGCATTCATTATAACTGGTTGACAGTATATTACGATTAATTATAGGAGGAGAGAGAAAATATATGAAAAAGACTTGTAAACGAGTTTTAGCGACTTCAATGTCTATGGCACTTGCAGTAACTAGTGCAATACCTGCATTTGCAAAGACAATTGATGGTAGTATTTCTTCACGTGAAGAAAGAAATGCTGAACTTTCTATGAATTTAGCTACCCAAGGTATGGTTTTATTAGAAAATGAAAACAATGTACTTCCAATGGCAAAAAGTGGAAATATTGCTTTATTTGGTAAAGGAGCTGTTGCTACTGTTAAAGGTGGAACTGGTTCTGGAGATGTTAATCAGCGTTCTGTAGTAACAGTATGGGATGGATTTAAAAATGCTGGATATAATGTTACTTCTGAAAGCTGGTTAAGTGAATACGAAACATATTTTGATGAAAACGGTGGAAATGGTGGCGGAATGTGGGGAGCTCCATTTGTAGATGAGACAGAAATTACAGATGCCCAAATTGAAGAAGCTAAAGTCAATGGAACAGATACCGTAGTTTATGTAATTGCACGTAATTCTGGTGAAGGTAGAGATAGAACAAATACAACTGGTGATTATCAATTATCAGATATTGAAAGAGCTAACTTAGAAAAAGTAGCAGCTAACTTTGAAAATGCTATTGTGGTATTGAATGTAGGTGGAGTTATTGATACAAAATTCTTTAATGAAATCGAAGGATTAGATTCATTATTTTTAATGTCACAAGCAGGAATGCGCGGTGGAGATGCTGTTGTTAAAGTACTTAACGGTGAAGTTTCTCCATCTGGAAAATTAACTGATACATGGGCAGTAAACTATGAAGATTATCCATCATCTGAAACATTCAGCAGTAATGATGGTAATATAACACAAGAAGATTACACAGATGATATCTATGTAGGATATCGCTATTTCGATACATTTAATGTAACACCAGCATATGAATTTGGATATGGTTTATCATATACAGACTTCAATTTAGATGTGACAGATGTTACAGTTGATGCTGAAAATGTTACAGTTGATGTAAGGGTAACAAATGTTGGAACTGAATATTCTGGAAAAGAAGTAGTTGAAGTATATTTCTCTGCTCCTGATGGTGAATTAGAAAAACCATACCAAGAATTAGCAGCATATGAAAAAACAGATGAATTAAAACCTGGAGAATCACAAACATTAACAGTATCATATAAAACAACAGAAATGTCTTCATATTCACAAGATAGAGCCGCTTATATTATGGAAGCTGGAGATTATGTTGTGCGTGTAGGAAACAGTTCAAGAAACACAAGTGTTGCTGGAGTGATTACATTAGATACTACAGCTACAACAGAACAATTGAGTAATCAAATGGTGCAGGATGAAGAAATTGATATTTTATCAAACAGTGATGCAGCACCATATACATATGATGGAGAGGCAGAAGAAATTGCCGCTGCAGAAAGATTTACATTAAATGCAGCTGCTATTAAGACAGAAAACAATGCTTCTGAATACGATGATGAAAGCGTAACAACATATGTATATCCAGATAGTGATTATGAAGCAGTAGATCAAGAAGCAAATCCTCGTTATACAAGAAATCCAAGTGGAAATAATACTACACCAAGTCAATTGATTGAACCTTATGAAGAAAATATCGTTGTAGTAGAAAAAACATTGGATAATCCAACATTACTTGATGTATATCAAGGAAAAGTAAGTATGGAAGAATTCTTAGCAAGTTTAAGTATTGAAGAAATGTCTTACATTGTTGAAGGTATTGGTTGGGGAGGAAGCAGTACTCCAATCATTGGAGCTCAAAGTAACTCAGTGCGTGGAGCAGCTGGAGAAACAACAGGTAGATATTATGAAACAAGAACAATTCCAAACATCGTATTAGCAGACGGACCAGCAGGAATCCGTATTACACAAAGCTATACACAAAATGGAACAACATATTATCAATATTGTACAGCATTCCCAATCGGAACATTAATCGCACAAAGCTGGGATAAAGATGTTGCAGAAGAATTTGGAAATGCAATTGGAGAAGAAATGGTAGAAATGGGAGTAACAATGTGGCTAGCTCCAGGAATGAACATTCATAGAAATCCATTATGTGGACGTAACTTTGAATATTATTCAGAAGATCCATTGGTAGCTGGTGTAACAGCTGCAGCAACAACAATTGGTGTACAAAGCCATGAAGGTATCGGTGTAACAATCAAACACTATGCAGGAAATAACCAAGAAAACAATCGTAATGCAGTAAATAATACAATCAGTGAAAGAGCATTAAGAGAAATCTATTTAAAAGGATTTGAAGTAGCAGTAAAAACATCAAATCCATTAGGAATCATGACATCATACAACTTAAATAATGGAATGCCAGCAGCAGATGATTATGATTTATGTACAGATTTAGCAAGAGGAGAATGGGGATTCAACGGATTGATCATGACAGACTGGGGTGGAGGACAATCAACACCAGTAAACTCAATGCATGCCGGAAATGACTTGATCATGCCAGGTGGATCATCAGCATCAATTGCAGCAGCAACAGGAGTAACACTTCCATTAGGAGATTTACAAAAAGCAACACGCAATGTATTGAATGTAATCATGGATTCAACACAATTCAAGAAAATCGGAGTAGAAAACGGTGTTGAAGTAGAAATCGGAGCATTCACACAACATGCAGGATTAGATGAATTCTTAAGTTCAGCAAAATCAGCAGTATCAACAGTAAATAAAGTAGCATTATCAATTGCAGTAGAAGTAGCAAACAATGTAAGTGAAGAAGAATTAGCAAAAGTAGTACCAGCAGTAGCAAATGAATTCAATGCAGCATTAGAAGAAGCAAAAGCATTGTTAGCAGATGCTGCAGCT
>BAHP02000050.1 GCA_000508865.1 Clostridiales bacterium VE202-01 | reverse complement strand
GTAAAAAAAGGATTACTAGAAAATTTAAGCAATGAAAGAGTGTTTCAAGAATACAACAAATTACTTTTAAGTAATCATCCATCAATTGGATTATCTTTTCTAAAAGAAATAAATGCACTATTTCCATGCTTAGACGTATTGTCAAGAACAATGCAGCGTTTAGATTATCACCCTGAAGGAGATGTATGGCGTCATACTTTATTAGTAACAGATTTAGCTGCGCTGTGCTGTCAAAAGACAGGTAATCCTTTAGGTTTTATGTGGGGAGCTTTACTCCATGATATTGGCAAACCTCTTGTCACCACGAAAGAAGGTCATGCCCCAAAACATAATGAGGCTGGAGTAAAAGTTTTTAACGAGCAATTAAAAGCGTTTATTCCTGATAAAAAACTACAGCGTTATATTAAAACAATTATTTATTATCATATGCATTTAATGAATATCGTTAGAAATGGTGCTAAAGATTACAGTTATTTAAAAATTTTAAAAGAAATTGACGGAATTATTAGAATAGAAGACTTAATTTTAATAACAAAATGTGATAAACTAGGTAGATACAAAGATGAACATGAAAGTATTAATAATTTTGATCGTGTGATGAAGGAAAAAATGGCCCGATTAGGAAAGACAGCAAAAAAACCATTAGTTAATGGAAATGATTTAAAAAGCTTAGGAATCAAAGAGTCATCGAAATATCGTGAACTGTTAGATTGGGCATATGATCTTCAGTTAAGAGGTCATGATAAACCAGCAATTTTAAGGATGATAAAAGGTAGGTAGATTATGGAAAATGATAAATTAGTTATTAAAGGCGCCAGAGAAAATAATTTAAAAAATATTAATATCGAAATACCAAAAAACAAATTAGTTATTATGACAGGATTATCAGGTTCAGGTAAAACTTCTTTGGCATTTGATACTATTTATGCAGAAGGGCAACGACGTTATGTAGAATCATTAAGTGCATATGCGAGACAATTTTTAGGAAATATGGAAAAACCAGACGTTGATAGCATTGAAGGATTATCACCAGCTATTGCTATTGATCAAAAAACGACTTCAAATAATCCTCGTTCTACAGTTGGGACTGTTACGGAGATATTTGATTATTTGAGGCTGTTGTATGCACGAATTGGAAAAGCTTATTGTCCTGAACATCATACTATAATTGAATCGCAAACTATTAAACAAATGGCAGATACTATTGCTAAATATCCTGATGGTAGTAAATTACAAGTATTAGCTCGGTTGGTAAAAAATCAAAAGGGAACATTTAAGGATCTGTTTGAGGAATTATTGAAAGATGGTTATATTAGGGTTCAAGTTGATGGTGAAGTCAAACTATTAGATGAAGGTATTGATTTAGATAAGAATAAGAAGCATAATATTGATGTAGTAATTGATCGAATTGTAAAAAAAGAAGGTTTTCGTAGTCGTTTGATTGATTCGTTAGAAGTTGGATTAAAACTTACTGGTGGTGAAGTAATTGTTTCTAATTTAAGTGATGGCAGTGAAGCACTGTTTTCGGAACATCTAGCATGTCCAATTTGTGGTTTTAGTGTCCCAAAATTAGAACCACGATTATTTTCATTTAATAATCCATTAGGTGCTTGTCCTGATTGTCGAGGATTAGGAATCAAAAATGAAGTAGATGATGATTTGTTGATCCCTGATTGGAATTTGAGTATTAATCAAGGGGGATTGCGTTATTTTAAAACTTCAGTAGGACTGATAGGGTTGAATGGCAAAGATTTTTAGTTTTGTGTAAAACATATAAGATTGATTTAGATAAACCATTAAAAGATTTCACTAAAAAAGAATTAAAGATTATTTTAGATGGTTCAGATAAACCGATATCATATCAGATCGTTTCTAGTAGTGGTAATGTATCAAAGACAACAAAACCTATTGAAGGTGTAAAAACTTTAATAAAAAGAAGATTTGAAGAAACCACTTCATCTTGGTCAAAAGAGTGGTATGCTTCATTTATG
Organism: Clostridiales bacterium VE202-01; assembly: GCA_000508865.1. Classification (GTDB taxonomy): domain Bacteria; phylum Bacillota_I; class Bacilli_A; order Erysipelotrichales; family Coprobacillaceae; genus Thomasclavelia. The sequence continues at coordinate 21,357 of BAHP02000050.1, read as the reverse complement.
GCAGAACATACATGTCCTACTTGTAAAGGAAGAAGATTAAATGATCAAGTATTAAGTGTTCGCGTTGGTGGTTTAAATATTAGTGAATTTACCGATATGTCGATAAAAAGAGCGTTACAATTTATTGATGAACTTAAACTTAGTGAATATGAAGAAAAAATTGCTCATTTAGTCCTAAAAGAAATAAAAGATCGTTTAGGCTTTTTAAATGATGTAGGATTAGGTTATTTAACTTTGTCAAGAAAGGCTGGTGGTCTTTCTGGTGGCGAAGCACAGCGAATCAGACTGGCAACGCAAATTGGTTCAAGATTAACTGGGGTGTTATATGTATTAGATGAACCTTCAATTGGATTACATCAACGTGATAATGATAAATTGATTGCGACCTTACAAAATATTCGTGATCTAGGTAATAGTGTTTTAGTTGTTGAACATGATGAAGATACAATGCGCGCAAGTGATTTTATTGTTGATATTGGACCAGGTGCTGGAGTTCATGGCGGACAGGTTATTGTAGCCGGAACACCTGAAGAAGTGATGGACTGTAAGGCATCGATTACGGGGCAGTACTTATCAGGACGGTTGAAAATAGATGTTCCTAAGAAACGCCGTAAAGGCAATGGGAACTTTATCCAAATCAAAGGGGCCCAAGAAAATAATTTAAAAAATATCAATGTTAAGTTTCCGCTTGGCTGTATGTCTGTAGTAACAGGTGTTTCTGGTAGTGGTAAGAGTACTTTAGTTAATGAAATCATGGGCAAAGCGATGCGTGCAAAAATATACCACGCTAAAGAAAAACCAGGCAAACATAAAGCAATTTTAGGTTTAGAAAATATTGATAAAGTTATCGAAGTGAGCCAAGATCCAATTGGAAGAACACCACGTTCTAATCCAGTTACTTATACAGGAGTCTTTGATGACATTCGCGATTTGTTTGCGCAAACAAATGAAGCTAAAATGCGTGGCTATGATAAAGGACGTTTCAGTTTCAATGTCAAAGGTGGACGTTGTGAAGCTTGTCAAGGTGATGGACTAAAACGTATCTCAATGCATTTTTTACCTGATGTTTATGTTCCATGTGAACAATGTGGAGGAAAAAGATATAATGAGGAAACTTTACAAGTAACGTATAAAGAAAAAAATATTTATGATGTTTTAGAAATGACAATCGAAGATGCCGTAGAATTTTTTGGGAATCTGCCTAAGATAAAAGCTAAATTACAGACTTTACAAGATGTTGGTTTAGGATATATTAAATTAGGGCAAAGTGCGACTACTTTATCTGGTGGGGAAGCTCAAAGAGTCAAATTAGCGAGTGAATTACAAAAAAAAGCGACAGGTAAAACAGTATATATTCTTGATGAACCAACAACAGGATTACATAGCAACGATGTTTCAAGATTGATCGATGTATTACAAAGAATTGTTGATCAAGGAGATTCAGTTATTATAATCGAACATAATTTGGATGTTATTAAAGTAGCTGATTATATTGTTGATTTAGGACCTGAAGGCGGTGACGGTGGTGGAACAGTTGTAGTAGCTGGAACACCAGAAAAAGTTGCTAAATGTGAAGAAAGTTATACTGGAAGTTTTTTAAAGAGAATGTTGTAGGGAGGATGTAAAAATGCCAAAGTCAATTACAATTGGTGAAATATTAAATAAAGAGCATTATGTTCAAGTTACTGGTAATGAAAAGGCTCTGGAAAGACCGATTTATGTTGCTGAAATAAATCGACCAGGATTTGAATTAGCTGGTTTTTTTAAGCATAGTGATTTTCGAAGGATAATTATTTTTGGTGATAAAGAATCAGCTTTTATCAATGAAATGTCTGAAGAAAGACAGCGCGAAATTTTTCCTTTTTTAATTAATGAAGAAGTTCCTTGCATTATTATTGCTAAAGGAAATGAATGTCCACCTATCTTAATAGAGATTGCAAAACAAAAAGATTTCCCAATATTTGTAACTGAAGCAGCGACAGGAAGAGTATCGATTGAATTAACTAATAAACTTGACGAAGCTTTGGCTCCCGAAACTTTAATTCATGGAGTATTTTTAAATATTTATGGAAAAGGAGTTATTATTAAAGGTGATAGTGGTATTGGAAAATCAGAAATTGCTTTGGAATTAGTGAAAAGGGGACATTTATTAGTTGCTGATGATGCTGTAGAATTATATCATTTAGGCCAAAATATTGTTGGTAAGGCACCGGAAGTATTAACTAACTTATTAGAAATTCGCGGTATCGGAGTTATTGATGTTTCTAAGATGTTTGGAATTAGTTCGATTTTAGACAAAGATACAGTTGATTTAATAATCCAATTAGACCGTTGGGTTCCATCTCGTGAATATACTCGAGTTGGTGTTGAAGAAAATGATTCAACTGAAGAAATTTTAGGAGTGAAGATTCCTAAAATCGTTGTTCCCGTATCAAGTGGTCGTAGTATGTCAGTAATTATTGAAGCTGCTGTAATGAACATGCGCTTACGCGAATACGGCGTAGATTCTAGTAAAGAATTTGTTGATCGGATTTTAAAGAATATTAATAAAAATAAGGAGTAAAATATGACATTTTTTCCTGATGGCAAAACATTTGTTCAAATTGGTTCTTTTTCAATTGCCTGGTATGCGATTTGTATTATTGCAGGTGCTATTATTGCTTATAAGATAGGTCAATATAATTTCAAGAAAATGGGTTTTGATAGAGAAGTTTTATCTGATTATTTTTATGGATTAATGATCATTGGTATAATTGGAGCAAGAATTTGGTATGTAATCTTCATGTGGAATGAATTGTATGCAAATGATCCTCTTGAAATCATAATGTTTAGACATGGTGGGCTTGCAATTCAAGGAGGTATACTGGCGGGTTTGCTATTTAGCTGGTGGTATTTCAAGAAACATAAAATTGATTTTTTGATTGCTGGTGATGCGATCATGCCAGGCGTATTAATTGCTCAAGCTTTAGGACGCTGGGGAAATTTCTTTAACCAGGAAGCTTTTGGTGGTGCTGTGAGTTTAGATTTTTTAAAATCGTTACATCTTCCAGAGTTTATTATTAATGGTATGTATATAAACGGACAATATTATCATCCAACTTTTTTATATGAATCTATCGTAAATATAATTGGTTTTTTTGTCATTTATTTTTTGATACGTAAAATTCAGACTAAACAGGGAGAACAGTTTTTTAGTTATTTTATTTGGTATGGGTTCTTTAGATTTTTTATCGAAGGATTAAGAACAGACAGTTTGTATTTTATGGGATTAAAAACAGCCCAATTAGTCTCAATTGCTTTTGTGTTAGTTGGTATTACAGGTTATGTATATTGTAAAAAAACTGGAAAATCAGCAATAAAGGCATGACAAGATAATAGAAATGGATAATTGATAGAGGTCATGGCTGATCAACTATGATTTTCTATCAATTTTTATTTTTAATTATAAAAAATAAGTTAAGAAATTTGACTTTATTTTGTTGACATTAAGAGGATATGATGATTATTATATTTATAATGGGTTTGTAAAGATGTTTATCTAGAATGGGGGACAGTATGAAAACGAGAGTATTTAGTATTTTGCAAAGAATAGGTCGTAGTTTTATGCTTCCAATTGCAGTATTACCGATTGCCGGATTATTTTCAGGAATAGGAAGCTCATTAACCAATGAGACGACAATTGCTTCATTACATTTAGAAGCAATTTTAGGGAAAGGTACTTTTTTAAATGACTTTCTAGTAATTTTAACTAAAGTGGGCAGTGGCATTTTTAATAATTTACCATTAATATTTGCCGCAGCAGTTGCCTTAGGAATGGCAAAAAAAGCCAAGGAGGTTGCAGTTCTTTCGGCAATTATTGCTTTTTTTGTAATGCATACTACGATAAATGGGATGTTAACATTGAATGAAATCATTCTTGATGATCAAATCATTGATTCTACTGTTTTGAACGGGACGATAACGTCAGTTTGTGGTATGCTATCACTAGAAATGGGGGTTTTGGTGGAATTATTGTTGGATTGGGAGTTAGTTTTTTACATAATAAATTCTACAACATAGAATTTCCCAGTGTATTGTCTTTTTTTGAAGGTGAGCGATTCATTCCTATTATTTCGACAATAGTTTTTTTATTTGTTGGTATACTTATGTTTTATCTATGGCCATTTATCCAAAATTCTATATATGTCTTAGGAAAATTTGTTTCTACATCTGGATACTTTGGTACTTTTATTTATGGTGTTATTAAACGACTTTTAGTTCCTTTTGGATTACATCATGTTTTTTATTTGCCATTCTGGCAAACGGCTGTAGGTGGATCAATGGTAGTTAATGGGGTTTTAGTACACGGTGGTCAAAATATTTTCTTTGCTCAATTAGCTGATCCTAATACTATCCATTTTAGTAGTGAAGCGACTAAATATTTTACTGGCGAGTTTATATTTATGATATTTGGCTTACCGGGGGCTGCATTGGCAATGTATCACTGTGCAAAGCCAGAGTCTAAAAAAGCGATAGGAAGTTTATTATTATCGGCTACCTTGACAAGTATTTTAACTGGAATCACGGAACCGATTGAATTTTCATTTTTATTTGCAGCACCTTTACTTTTTGGAATTCAGGTATTGTTAGCTGGAAGTGCTTATATGATAGCACATATGTTTAATATTGCGATTGGGTTAACTTTTTCAGGAGGATTAATTGATTTTATTACTTTTGGTGTGCTCCAGGGAAACAGTAAAACAAATTGGATGTTAATAATTCCAATTGGAATAGTATATTTTTTAGTATATTATTTTAGTTTTAAATATTTAATTAAGAAATATGATTTAAAAACACCAGGTAGAGATGAAAATAATAAATTATCTATTTTTAAGAAATATAAGATTGGTGATAATAAACCTATAAATAATGTTGAAATTGATAAACAGTCACAACTTATTGTTAGGGGATTAGGAGGAAGAGATAATTTTGCGGAGATAGATTGTTGCATTACAAGATTACGGGCTACGATTGTAGATAGTGAAAAGTTAAACGAAGGTTTGTTGAAACAATCAGGAGCTGCAGCTATAGTTGTACAAGGTAAGGGAATTCAGATAATATATGGTCCTAAAGCTTCATCAATAAAGAGCAAATTAGATGAATATTTATTAAATGTACCAGTTGAATTAGATGATTATCAACAAGAAATAGTGTATAATCAGTCATATATAGAATTGGGCAATGTTGTAGATGGTGAGGTTTTGCCAATAGAAGATTCTTGTGATCAAATTTTTTCACATAAACTTTTAGGTGATGGGGTAATGATCAAACCTTTTCATGGTTTGATTGTATCTCCTTGTGATGGTGTTATAACAATGGTATACCCAACCAAACATGCTATTGGATTGAGATTGGATAATGGATGTGAATTACTTTTACATTTTGGAACAGATACGGTTAAATTAAACGGAGTTGGATTTGAAGTTCTTGTTAAATTAAATCAAAGAGTAAAAAAAGGAGATTTATTGTGGAATGCAGATATAGAATATATAAAGTCAAATTCAACGAGCGAAAATATCTTGTTGGTAATTACAAAAATGGAAGGTAATTATAATATTGAAAAAAAATATGGCGAAATAAAAAGAGGGGTTACTATTTTAAAGATAAGTTATTAATTAAGCGAGGGAAGAGAAATATGTATAAGGTCATAAAGGTATTGAATAATAATACTATTTTAGCTACTAATGGAAGTGAAGAGGCTATTATAATGTATAAAGGTATTGGTTTTGCAAAAAAAGTAAATGAGCATTTTGAAATACCCAGAAATGCAAAGAAGTATCTTATGCAAAAAGGATTTAATGCCAAGAAAAAATCTGATGAAATAATGGAATATATTGATCCGATTTTTCTAGAAGTAGCCTCTGAAATAATAAAGCTTGCAGTTCAAAAATTTGAGAAAGTTAATAACGATATTTTATTACCTTTAGCAGATCATATTTATTTTGCAATAAAAAGAATGGAAGAGAATATTATGCCATCAAATCCATTTATTAATGATATAAGACTGCTATTTCCAGATGAATATGAAGTGGCGTTAAAAGGTAAAGAGGTAATTAAAAAGTATACATCTAAAGTAATTAATGATGATGAGGTGGGGTTTATAACATTGCATATTCATTCAGCAATTTCCTCTAATCAAGTAGCTGAATCAATGGAAGCAACACGAGTTATTCATGAGGGAATTGTTAAATTACAAAAAGATTTGAATATTGTAATTGATGTTCAATCAATCTCATATGTACGATTAATGAATCATATTAAGTTTTTGATTTTAAGAGTCAATTCTAATGAAAAACTTCAAATGGATATAAGTGAATTTACTAAAGATAAATTTCCTTTTGCATATGAACAAGCTTGTAATATGTGTGATGCCTTATCTAAAGTACTAAAAAAAGAATTACCAGATACAGAAGTTGGATATCTAGCGTTACATTTAGAAAGAATATTATCAAGTATTTATTAATATTTAGATGATCATAAAATGATTTGATCAAAAAAGTTAGCTTAAATATTGCTAACTTTTTATGTTTTATGATCATTTTATATTATTAAATTAAAAATAATTTTTATTATTAATTTTTTGAAATAAAAATTAATAACGATAAGATCTGAATAATTTATGTGCCAAAAACGTTTATTAATAATGAATAGTTAATGTTTTTATCAATGATAGAAATCAATTCTTGACAGAGTGTAATTATAAATGATATTATTATTACATAAATTGAATACTTTATAGTGTGTAACTGTTAGGCAGGCATTAACTATTTTTTAGAGGAGGTTTTTTTGGCGTTTTATAAATAATAAAAATGATAATCTCTTTAGGATAGTTGTGCTTGTTTTTTTACATTACTAAGTATTTAAAAGAAAGGGAGGAAAAATATAATGGTAGGAATTATTCTTGCTAGTCATGGGGACTTTGCTACTGGAATCATGCAATCAGGATCTATGATTTTCGGTGAACAAGCGAATGTCAAAGCTGTAACGCTACAACCAAGCGAAGGACCAAATGACCTTAGAGCAAAAATGGAAAAAGCAATTGCCACTTTTGATAATCAAGATGAAGTATTATTCTTGGTTGATCTATGGGGTGGAACTCCATTTAATCAAGCTAATGGTTTGATTGATGGACATGAAGACAAATGGGCAATCGTAACAGGTTTAAATTTACCAATGTTGATTGAAACATATGCTTCACGCTTATCTATGGAAACTGCTCATGAAATTGCTACACATATTACAAGTGTGGCTAGAGAAGGAGTTAAGACTCGTCCAGAATCATTAGAACCTGAAAAACCAAAAGCAGCACCAGCAGCTAATACACAATCTCAAGGTGCTATTCCAGAAGGAACTGTAATTGGTGATGGAAAAATCAAATATGTTTTGGCACGTGTTGATACTCGTTTATTACATGGACAAGTTGCTACAACTTGGACAAAAATGACACAACCAAATCGTATTATTGTTGTATCAGATTCTGTAGCACGTGATGAATTACGTAAGAAGATGATTGAACAAGCAGCTCCACCAGGAGTTAAGGCTCACGTTGTGCCTGTTGACAAAATGATCAAGGTCGCTAAAGATCCACGTTTTGGTAATACTAAAGCAATGTTATTATTCGAAACTCCACAAGATGCATTACGTGCAATTGAAGGTGGAGTAGACATTAAAGAATTGAATATTGGTTCAATGGCTCACTCAATCGGAAAAGTTGTTGTTAACAAAGCGATTGCAATGGGTAAAGAAGATGTAGAAACTATTGAAAAAATCAAAGCAAAAGGTATTACATTTAATGTACGTAAAGTACCAACAGATTCAAATGAAAATATTGATGCACTTCTTAAAAAAGCAAAAGCTGAATTAGCAAATGCTTAAAATTGAAATAAACAGGAGGGTTTGTAATGAATATTATTACAATAATTTTAATTATTATAGTTGCCCTATTGGCTGGTATGGAAGGGGTAGTAGATGAATTCCAATTCCATCAACCAATAGTTGCGTGTACTTTAATTGGATTAGTAAGTGGGCATTTAACTGAAGGTGTTATGTTAGGTGGATCACTTCAAATGATAGCTCTAGGATGGGCTAACGTTGGTGCCGCTGTTGCACCAGATGCTGCATTAGCTTCTGTAGCATCAGCAATTATCATGGTATTAGGATTACAAGGTGGAAGTACTAATGTACAAACAGCTATTTCTACTGCAATTGCAGTTGCTATTCCACTATCAGTAGCAGGATTATTCTTAACAATGATCTGCCGTACTATTGCAATTCCAATGGTACACTTCATGGATGCAGCTGCTGAAAAAGGAAATATGCGTGCAATTGATATGTGGCAAATTTTAGCAATCTTATTACAAGGTATTCGTATCGCGATTCCTGCTGCATTATTATGTGTAGTTCCAGCTGAAACTGTAACTAATGCATTAAACCAAATGCCAGCATGGTTATCTGGTGGTATGACAGTAGGTGGAGGAATGGTTGCCGCTGTAGGTTATGCAATGGTAATCAACATGATGTCTACTAAAGAAACTTGGCCATTCTTTGCTTTAGGTTTCGTATTAGCAGCAATTGGTGAATTAACATTGATCGCTTTAGGTGCAATCGGTGTTGCTTTAGCACTTGTTTACTTAGGATTAAAAGAAAACGGTGGATCTAACGGAGGCGGAACTGGTTCTGGTGATCCATTAGGTGATATTTTAAATGATTATTAAAATCTTGAAGGAGGAAAGAAACAATGGCAGAAAAAATTAAATTAACTAAAAAAGATCGTATGTCAGTTGCTTGGCGTCATCAGTTCCTTCAAGGTTCTTGGAACTATGAACGTATGCAAAATGGTGGTTGGTGTTATTCAATTATCCCAGCTATTAAAAGATTATATCCAAATAAAGATGATCGTATTGCAGCATTAAAAAGACACATGGAATTCTACAATACACATCCTTATGTATCAGCTCCAGTTATGGGGGTTACATTAGCGTTAGAAGAAGAACGTGCTAATGGTATTGATATCAATGACCAAGCTATTCAAGGGGTTAAAGTTGGTATGATGGGACCTCTTGCAGGGGTTGGGGATCCAGTATTCTGGTTCACTCTTCGTCCAATTTTAGGAGCTTTAGGTGCTTCTCTTGCATTAAGCGGAAATGTAGTTGGTCCTTTATTATTCTTCTTTGCATGGAATATTATTCGTGGTGCTTTCTTATGGTATACACAAGAATTCGGATACAAAGTTGGTACTTCAATCGCACAAGATTTATCAGGTGGTTTACTTGGTAAAATTACTGAAGGTGCATCTATTCTTGGTATGTTCATCATCGGTGCGTTAGTACAACGTTGGGTAAGTATTTCATTTACACCAATTGTTTCTACTGTAACTCAATCTGAAGGTGCATATATTGATTGGAGCACTATCAAAGATGGAGCTGAAGGAATTAAATCTGCATTAGAACAATATAGTTCTTTAGGTGCAACTGGTTTAAATGTTGAAAAAGTTACTACTTTACAACAAAACTTAGATCAACTTATTCCTGGATTAGCAGCTTTATTATTAACTTTATTATGCTGCTGGTTATTGAAAAAGAAAGTTTCACCAATCGTTATTATCATAGCTTTATTTATCGTAGGTATTCTTGCTCGTCTTGCTGGAGTAATGTAATATATAAAAAGTTTGATAAAAATAAACTGTAGAGGAGGAAGTCAATGGTACAATCTTTAAATACCAAGGTGGATTTTACAATCAAAGCAACTTCATATTTAGGTCTTGCTAATTATGGTAAGATTATGATAGGAGATAAAGCATTTGAATTCTATAATGAAAAAAATGTTAAAGATTATATCCAAATCCCATGGAAAGAAGTTAACTACGTGATGGCCTCTGTTATGTTTAAAGGAAAATGGATTCCTCGCTTTGCAGTTGTTACGAAGAATAATGGCAATTTTATATTTTCATCTCGTGATAATAAAGCATTGTTACGAGCGGTTAATAAATATATTGCTTCGGAGAAATTAGTTCGTTCATTAAGCTTTTTCCAAGTTATTAAACGTGGAATCAAAGCACTCTTTACTAGAAAAAAACATAAATAGACTCTGGATTCAGAGTCTATTTATTTATAATAAAGCATAATAATATATCTGTCATAAAAATTATGTTATACTATATAAAAATCTCAATAATTAATATATGGGTAAAGCGTATATTTAAGGGTATCATAAATTTAGATTAAAATAATTATTTTATTATAGAAGGAGTGTGTTAGAATGATTGATTTAATAATTATTGGAGCTGGTCCAGCAGGATTAAGTGCTTGTTTATATGCTTCACGAGCTGGCTTGGAAGTGTTGATGTTAGATGCAGGAGCTCCTGGAGGAAAATTGAATGTTAGTGCGGAAATTGAAAATTGGCCTGGTCAAAAAAAGAAAACAGGACCTGAATTAGCTTATGAAATGTATGAACATGCCCTATCTTTTGGGGGAAAACAAGAGTATGGTGAAGTACTTAAAATCGTTGATCATCAAAATTATAAGGAAGTTATTACAAATGATAAAACATATCAATCTAAAGCTGTTTTGATTGCAACAGGAACGAAAGAAAGAAAAATGGGAATACCATTAGAAGAAGAATTGACAGGGCATGGAGTTTCTTATTGTGCTGTTTGTGATGGACCATTTTTTAAAGGAGATGATGTAGCGGTTATTGGGGGCGGTAATTCAGCCTTAGAAGAAGCTATCTATCTAACAAAGTTTGCTAATCGTGTTCATTTAATTGTTCGACGTGATGTTTTTCGGGCAGATAAGATTATTCAAAATCATGTTTTTAACAATGATAGAATTGAAATTCATTTTTTAAAGAAACCACATCATTTAATTGCTAAAGATGATAAAGTTGATAAATTAGTATTAGAAGATAGTAAAACAGGGGAACTTAGCGAATTGGCAGTGAAAGCAGTTTTTCCATTTGTTGGATTGGATCCAGTCACTGAATTTATAAGAGATTTAGGAATTACCGATGATAATGGCTATATTATTACTGATGAAACAATGCAAACTAAAATAACAGGTCTTTATGCAGCTGGAGATGTTAGAAAAAAAAATATTGCGGCAGGTTGTTACAGCTACCAATGATGGAGCTATTGCTGGACAGCAAATTGCCAATTATATTGAATCGATAGATTAAATATCCAGATACTGGATATTTTTATTTTGTTTGATAATTTACTCTAGAAAGATATTGCTAATAATCTTATAATAAAAATACGACATATAAATTAAAAATTTAAGTAAATTGTTCTAATGTGTTAAATGTTGGAAAATATTCTTACAAAACTTCTATCTACAAATTAAAAGCCTTTCTCGTTATGATAATAATTAAGGGAGGCGGTGCAGGGAGGAATAAAAATGATAAATGGGAGAATGCTGAGAATTATACATTATCTTTACAACGAAAAAGATACAACTTTTAAAGATGTTTCTAAAGTATTAGATATTAAAGAAAGATTAATTCGGTATGATATTGAAAAAATTAATGATTTTTTAGAAATTCAAAAATTACCAGTAATTCAAAAATTACCAAAAGGTCGTTTGTTATTTCCAGATACATTATCATTAAATGATTTTGAACAGGGTGATGAATTTATTTACACTCAAGATAATCGAATATCTTTAATTTTATTATTATTGCTTTTAGATCCACAACAAGTTAAATTAAATAAACTTTCTTCAGAACTCCAAGTTTCTAGATCAACATTAAAAAAAGATTTGGATTTACTAGAAACTCAATTATTGAAAAAACATATTAATATTCAATATAACCAATATTTTAAATTAATTGGAAATGAGATTAATATTACTAATTTAACGATTGAAGAATTTGAAAAATATGTAGATTTAGTTGCAGGGAATAAAGTATTAATTAATGCATTTGAAGAGAAAATCCTAGAAATTATTAATAAATCTTTTAATTTTATTAGTTTAAGAGATGTTGTAAAATGGATAGACGAGCTATTAGATAGTATGCAATGTTTATTAACAGATCAACTATATAAATGGTATGTTGCTAATGTTCTAATTTTATTGTTTTACATCATAAATAATAAAACGCATCCTTTAGAAAAAACAAATATAAACCCTGTTGAATTAACGATTTTTGATGCATCAATAAATGAATTAGAAAATATTATACAAAAAAAGTTAACATTAAAAGAACAGAAAATTCTAGTACAACTATTAAACTATACCAATAAATATGGTAAATATGAGCAATCTATGGATATCATCCAGGTAGAAACAATAACTAAACAATTTATTTTACTCATGTCAGAAAAAATTGACTTGCCATTTGAAAAAGACAAAATTCTTTTTGAAGGATTAATGAATCATATGTCTGCTTTGATTACCCGATTAAAACAAGGAATAAAGCTGAATGATAATATCACTTCTATTTTATCAAATAGTGATATCAAAGTATTTGAAATAGTTTTATCAGTAACTAAGGAAATCGAATTACTTGATCAAATTAATAATGATACAGAAATCACTTATCTTGCAATTCATTTTATTGCTAGTATGAAAAGAATAAAAGATAATGAGTATAAACATATTTTATTAGTGTGTGGATTCGGTTATGGAACATCGACGATGTTAAAAGAAACATTAATGAATGAATTTCAAGTAACAATAGTAGATATTATACCTACATATAGAATAAATAGTTATCAAAAATGGAGTGACATTGATTATGTTGTTTCTACTTCTCCAGTTAAATTACCAGTTGATATTGAGTTGATTTGTGTTAATCCTATTTTAACACAACAAGATTTTATTAATATGAGGAATAAAGGAATACCAAGAAAAACAACTCTTGCTCATTATTATTCAATTAATCAACACCTAGACTTTTTAACAGATGATCAACGCTTAAGAGTTCTAGATGTTATTCAAAAAGAGTTAGGAAATCAATTAGAAAAGAAGACCATAAAAAAAATAAATAAACTAAGTGATTTGTTGACATACGAAAATATAAAAATGGTAGATCAGAAAATGAGCTGGCAAGAATCTGTCTACGCTAGTACTGACATTTTATTACAAAAAGATCTTATCAATAAAAACTATGTTGATGAGATATTTGCAGGAATTGAAGATCTTGGTTTCTACTCTGTGACAGATGAAAGTTTTGCTTTATTACACGGGGAAAGTAACGAAGCGATCAAACAAAGCACGATGAGCCTGTTGATAAATAAACAGCCAATAAAATTCAAAAATAAGACAATTAAGTTAGTATTTGTTTTAGCAAGTAAAGACAAAAAAGAACACATACCTGCCATAATAACGTGGGTAAGAATGATTACAAATACAGATGTTATATCCCAATTAACTGAATGTAATGATTTGCTTGAAGCGTATCAAATATTATTGAACTGTGAAAGGAAGGTGATATAAGAGTGAGTTCAATTATTCAAAAAGAATGCATAGTTTTTGATATTGACACATGTGATAAAAATGAAGCGATTTTAACATTAGTAAAAAGATTAAAGGGTCAAAAAAAAATTACAGGGGTATACGATTTTTATCAAGATGTATTAAATCGAGAGAGAATTGCTCCAACAGCTATTGGGTACAAAATTGGTTTACCACATGGAAGAACGAATAATGTAATTGAACCAGCAGTTTGCTTTGGGAGATTAAATAATGAGATTGTTTGGAACGAAAAAACTAAAGAAGTAGCAAATATTGTTATTTTAATTGCAGTTCCTAAAGATAATAATGAGAATTTACATATGCAAATATTATCAAAATTGGCACGTAAACTAATGCATGATGACTTCAGGAATCAATTGACAACCAGTGATAAAGAAGAGGTTTACAAATTGTTATGTGAAGGGTTGGAGGTATAATAATGGAAGTCAAAGAAAAAGTTTCAACAATCAAAAAGCATTTATTAACAGGAACATCGCATATGATACCATTTATTGTTGCAGGAGGTGTTTTGTTTTCTTTAGCAGTTATGCTAAATCCTGAAGGAGCAGCGACACCAAGGATAGGATGGTTAGGAGATCTGGCTAAGATTGGAAATGCGGGATTACAATTATTTGTATCAGTATTAGGTGGCTACATCGCATATTCAATCGCTGATAGACCAGGATTGGCACCAGATGATAGGTGCATATCTTGCTGATCAAATCGGTGCAGGTTTTTTAGGTGGAATAGTAGCTGGATTTATTGCTGGATATGTAGTAAAGGCGTTAAAGAAAATAAAATTGCCTATTTCTTTAAAATCTTTAGGATCAATATTTTTATATCCATTATTTGGGACTTTGATTACCGGAGGAATTATTGTTTGGGTAATTGGTGCTCCTATCTCATTACTTATGGATGGTTTGACTAATTGGTTAAATACATTAAATCGTGCGGGTAAAATCCCTTTAGCAGCTATATTAGGAGCTATGACAGCATTTGATATGGGAGGACCTGTCAATAAAGTTGCAACGCTGTTTGCACAAACACAGGTAGATACTTTGCCATATTTGATGGGAGGGGTTGGTGTAGCTATTTGTACACCACCGATCGGAATGGGAATAGCAACATTACTAGCACCAAAAAAATATAATACTGAGGAAAAAGAAGCTGGAAAAGCAGCTATTATTATGGGTGCTGTAGGGATTACTGAAGGAGCAATTCCTTTTGCTGCTAATGATCCATTACGAGTAATTCCTTCGATTGTAGTTGGGGCAGCCATAGGGAATATAATTCCTTTTTTGATGGGAGTATTGAACCATGCTCCTTGGGGAGGACTAATAGTATTACCAGTTGTAGAAGGCTGGCTGGGTTATATTTTAGGGATAATAGTCGGGTCTTTAATAACTGCGTTAATGGTAAATTTTTTGAAGAAGGATAATAAAGATATAACAGATTATGATAAAGAAATTCAAATAGAAGATGATTTAGATATTGAATTTACAGAGTTATAAAATTGGAGGTATAAAAAATGAAAGCTGTAGGTGTAACTGCGTGTCCTTCTGGTGTAGCACATACTTATATGGCAGCCGAGGCATTAGTGATGGCAGGAAAGAATTTAGGGATCGATGTAAAAATTGAAACTCAAGGAGGTGCTGGTGTAGAAAACGAGTTAACTGCAAAAGATATTCAAGAAGCAACTTGTGTTGTATTAGTCAATGATGTTGCAATTAAAGGGATGGAACGCTTTAAGGGAAAAAAGGTTGTTCAAATGGGTGTTTCTGATATCATAAAAAAAGCGGGACCACTAATGGTCAAAATTAAAAAAACATTTGATTAATAGAAATGCTATTAATTTAAAATGGACAAATTTTGTAAAAAAAGGTTACAAATTTTACAACTTTTATCTGTATAACGATTGTGTTAAAGTTAATACGTAAAGAGTTATAAGAGAAGGAGGAAAATATGAAAGGGAAAAAGAAACAAATTTTTTCATGTCTTGCAAGTGGATTGATTACTGTTTCAACTGTTATCAGTGCATGTCCAATTAATGTATTAGCAGTAGAAAAAAGAAATCAATTAACTCAAGACCAAATTCTTTGGCACACATCATTTAATGATGAACCAGGCTTTTTAGAAAGTACGGTTGATGAAACTAAAGGTAGTGAAAATATCAAAGGTTTTGTACCGGCAGAAAAAATCAAAGGTGATATTACAAGATCAGTCGTACTTAGCAGTGTTACTGGAAGCAATGATTATAATGATGCTGAAAGAAAAATCAAGCTATTTGATAGCGATAGTGGAACTAAGTTTTTAACTAATGATAATGTTCCAAGTACTGAAAATC
Organism: Clostridiales bacterium VE202-01; assembly: GCA_000508865.1. Taxonomy (GTDB): domain Bacteria; phylum Bacillota_I; class Bacilli_A; order Erysipelotrichales; family Coprobacillaceae; genus Thomasclavelia. The sequence continues at coordinate 5,522 of BAHP02000050.1, read as the reverse complement.
CAGTACATGTTGAATTTGCTTTTGATGAAGCAAAAACATTAGACCGTTATGCTTTAGTATCTGCTAATGATGCTCCAGATCGTGATCCTAAGACATGGACTTTCTATGGTTCAACTGATGGTGAAACATGGACAGTAATAGATCAACAGAGTGATCAAACATTTGAAAAACGTTATGAAACAAAAGAAATAATGATTTCTAATCCTACAGCTTATCAATATTATAAAATTGAGATAACTGCAAATAAGGGTAACGGTCGAATGACACAATTTGCTGATTTATTATTAGGGACTGGAGAAGAAAAAGAAGAAGTTCAAGAACCAACTATGGTTACTAAAATTTCAACTGGTCCAACTGAAGCATGGAATCAGAAAGCTAACGCAGGATGGGATGATGAATTTGCTCTTGAAATTTCAGGAACTCATTTAGGAACAGAAGCAGCACACTCATGGAATGTTTTATATAAAGATTTAAATGTTACAATTGGTGAAAATACTGCTTTAAGTTATTTAATTTTCCCAGGTTTAGTTGATAGTGAATATGATTATAACTGGACTCAAATGAATATGGCGGTAGATTTAAAATTTGCTGATGGAACATATTTAAGTGATGTTGGTATTGATGATACTAATGGAAACTTGTTAACACCACAAGGACAAGGTGATTCACGTACATTATTAACTAATCAATGGAATAAAATTACAGCACGCTTAGGTCAATATCCAAGTCTAAGAGGTAAAGTGATTACTGAAGTTTTAGTTGCTTATGACAACAAAGACAATAAAGCAGACGAAGATGTAGATTTTAAAAATTATTTAGATGATATCAAAATCTTTGAAGAAGCATTAGAAGATTATGATGATGATAATTTAGCTGAATATGTAAATATCTTACGAGGAACTAACGATACAGCTAATTTTTCTCGTGGATTGACTGCTCCACTTGTAACGATGCCTCATGGTTTTAATTTCTGGGCACCAGTAACAAATAGCGGTGATAACAAGTTATATACATATCAACAAAATGGAACAACTAGAACATTGAAACATATCACAGTAAGTCATGAACCAAGTTATTGGGTTGGAGATCGTGGAAACTGGGAATATATGATCAACACTAGTATCGATCCTAATGGAACAGGATCAATTGACGCTAGTGAAAGAGCAGCTGTTTTCTCACATGAAAACGAAACTGCAAAAGCTCATTATTATGCAGTAGAATTTAATGAAGGAAATGCTCAAGGTTCTAAATTAGAATTATCACCAACTATGCATGGTTCAGCTACTAAATTTACATTTACTGAAGATGCAACATATCATAATGTAATTTTAGACACTGTCCGTGGAAGTGATAAAAAAGTAACTTTAAATGATGATAAAAAATCATTCACTGCTCAATCAAATCCAAATAGTAATGGTATGAAAACTATGTACGTATATGGTGAATTTGATACTGAGTGGACAAGTGAACGCTATGGAAATAGTAATCAAAATTCTGCAATTCTAAACTTTGGTGATGCTGAAACTGTAGAAATGAAAGTTGCAACTTCTTTCATCAGCTATGAACAAGCTAAAAAGAACTTAGAGTTAGAATTAGGTGGAAAAGACTATGATGATGTTTATAACGAAGCACGTGAAGAATGGAACGACAAATTAGATGTCATTACTGTTAAAGGTGCTACTCATGAACAAAAAGTAACTCTTTATTCAAATTTATATCGTATGTTTGCTTATCCAAACTTATTATCTGAAAATACCGGAACTAATGAAGATCCAGTATGGGAATATAAGAGTACGGTAAGTAATGAAGTTAAAGAGGGTGAATTATATTACAATAATGGTTTCTGGGATACATATCATACAACATGGGCTGGATACCAATTATTAACACCTTCTAAATATGAAGAAATGTTAAACGGTTTAGTTGAACATTACAATGATGGTGGCTGGGTTCCAAGATGGGTTGCACCAGGTGTACTAACTCAATGGTAGGAACTAGCTCAGATGTTATCTTTGGTGATGCAGCTGCTAAAGGTGCAAACTTCGAATTAGAAGATGCCTATAAAGCTTCGTTAAAGAATGCTGCTGTTGCTAATGTTGAAAATCTTACTTTAGGTGGTAGAGCTGAATTAACAACTTCTATCTTTAGAGGATATACAACTAATTCAACTGGTGAAGGATTCTCATGGTCAATGGAAGGATATATCAATGACTATGGAATTTCACAAATGGCTCAAAGACTTGCTGATGAAGCATTAGAAGCAGGAGATAATGAAGCAGCTCAAACTTATCAAGACGAAGCAGATTATTATCGTAATAGAGCATTAAACTACGTAAAATTATTTGATGGATCATCAGACGATCCTACTGAAAAATGGTTTAAAGGTAAAAATGCTAGTGGTGAATGGACAAGTGGAGATAGTTTTGATCCAGTATTCTGGGGTGGAGACTACACTGAAACAGATGCATATAACATGACTGTTACAGTACCACAAGATGGAAACGGTTTAGCTAATCTATATGGTGGACCTGAAGCATTAGCAGAAAGAATGGATACTATCTTTACAACAAAAGGAACTTACAATGGTTATAACGCTGTTGATGGAGTTGGTGGTATTCATGAACAAAGAGAAGCACGTGAAGTTAAACTAGGACAATATGGTCATAGTAATCAACCATCACACGGAATTATCTATATGTATAATTACGCTAAACAACCATGGAAAACACAAGCATTAGTTCGAGATGTATTACATAGATGTTATGTTGGTGCAGATTTTGGACAAGGTTATATAGGTGATGAAGATAATGGTGAAATGAGTGGATGGCAAGTATTATCATCATTAGGATTCTTCCCAGTAAATATGGGTAGTGGTGAATTTGCAATTGGTTCTCCATTATATGAAGAAGCAACAATTCATTTAGAAAATGGTAAGACACTAACAATTACAGCAAATAATAACAGTGATGATAATGTTTATATTCAATCAATGACTGTTAATGGTGAAGCTTATAATTCAAGTTTCATTTCTTCAGAAACATTAACTAACGGTGGAGAAATCGTATTTAATATGGGATCTACACCTAATAAAGAATGGGGAATTGAAGGAGAAGGAACTTCACTTACTAGTGGAACAGATTTACCAAACCCACAAGAAGATTTAACAGTTGCAAATTTAAATGTTCAAGAAGATTTCAGTACAAATGTAAATAAAGATACAGTTGCTGGAAAAGGAATTACTAATATTACTAATTTATTTGATAATAATTCAAATAATGCAGCAACATTTACTGAAGATACTGATTTATATTATAGCTTTATTAGACCAGTTAAAGTTAATATGTTAACTTTAACATCTACAAAAGATCAACAAGCTGATGCACCAGATTCATTTGTATTATATGGATCAAATGATGGTGAAACTTGGTCTGAACTTTCAAGTAGAGAAAACGTAGAATTTGAATGGGGTAGATATACTCGTCCATTTAGTAGTGATGGTACAAATGGATACCAATATTATAAACTATCACTAAAAGGTGGAACTACATTATCAGAAGTTGAATTAATTGGTTATACTAATGATTATTCAGCTATTGATAAAGATTTATTAAGTAAAGTAATTGAATCTGCTAAAGCAGTAGATCAAACAAATTTAGGTGAAGCTGTTAAACAATTGTTAAATGATGGTATTGCAGCAGCACAAGCAGTAGTTGATGATCCTGATGCTACTCAAGATGAAATCGTTGCTCAATATACAGCTTTACAAAACATTTTAAATCGTATTTCAAATATTAGAGACGGTTTAGCTAAAATTGAAGCAGAAACTTATGATACAAGTCATAGCAGTATTGTAAATGACGGTCCTAACATTGGTGGAGTTAAAAAGGCTACATGGGTTGGATATAGAGATGTAGACTTTGCAGTAGCACCAAATCAGTTAGAAGTAAGATATTCTGTTCAAAATAGTGATGGATGTCAAAATGGTGAAATCGAAGTTCGCTTAGATTCTCGAGATGGTGATGCACTATTTACAGTAGGTACTACTCATACTGGTGGATGGAGTAATTATGTTACAACAACAGTGGATATTCCAGAAGATGTACAAGAACAATTTGTAGGATTACATGATGTATACTTTACATTTGTAGGAAATGATTCTGTTGATGCAAATAAAGCATATGTTGCTAATGTTGATTACTTTGATTTTAGTAAGATCTTAACTCAAAACGTTACAGTTGAAGGTGAAGGTTCTTTAGTAACAAGTGACTTTGATGTTGAATATGGTGAAAACTTTACATTAGAAGTAGCACCAAATGATGGTTATAAAACTGTAGCTGTGACAGTAGATGGTGAACCAGTTGCTGACTTTGTTCCTGGAACAAATACAATCGTTTTAGAAAATGTAGATAAAGCTCATGATATCGTAGTAATTTTCGGAGAAGATAAAGCTTATGATATTAGTCTAAGCGATAATTTAGGTGACAATGCAAAAGTTGAATTTACTGATAGTGAAGGTAATGTAATTGATTCATCAAAAGCAGGAAAAGTTGTAACTATCAATATTTCAGATATTAGTAGTAAAAAAGTATTAACAGATGTTAAAGTAAACGGAACTTCAATTACAGTAAGCGCGACAGATAATGGTTATACTGGTACATTTGTAATGCCAGATGATAGTGTTGAAGTAGAAGTTGTTTTAATTGATAAAGCTAATAAGACAGCATTAGCTATAGCTATTGATATGGCTGAAGCTGCAGATTTAGAAAATGTAGTGCCTGCAGTAGTAACTGAATTCAATGAAGCATTAGAAAATGCTAAAGCAGTTTACAGCAATGAAAAAGCTACTCAGGAAGAAGTAAATAACGCATTTGATCGTCTAGCAAGTGCAATGCATATGTTAGAATTCTATAAAGGTGACAAAACAGTATTACAAAAACAAGTAGATCAAATCAATGGTTTAGATGAAAGTAAATACATTGAATCAACATGGAGTGCAATGTTGCCAGTATTAGAAAAAGCAAATGATGTATTAGCTGATGAAAACGCAATGCAAGATGAAGTTGATGAAGTATTTACAGAATTAGTAAAAGCTTTCTTAGACTTAAGATTAAAACCAAATAAAGACTTATTAAATGACCTAATTAATAAAGCCCAAGGTTTAAATGCAGCTAGTTATACAGCTGAATCATGGAATGTATTGCAAGAAACATTAAGCAACGTACAAGCAGTATTAGATAATCCAGAAGCAACAGAAGCTGAAGTTGCTAATGCACAAGCAGCAATAGAAGCAGCTATTGCCGGATTAGAAGTAAAACCATCTCTACCTGCTGAAGTAATTAAACCAAATATTTCAACTAGTGTTGATGGTGGAAAAGAAAGTGCAATTAATACAGGAGATACAGTAAACTTTGTATATCCAGTTGCAGGATTAGCATTAGCTTCAATGGTATTAGTTGCAAATAAGAAAAGAAAAGAATCTAATTAATAATAGTTAAATAATTTTCTCTCACAATAAATGAAAA
>BAHP02000051.1 GCA_000508865.1 Clostridiales bacterium VE202-01 | reverse complement strand
GGAGAATTATTTTGAAAAAGAAAAGTATATTGTTTTATGTGTTAGCGGTTATTTTTTTGGTAATTGCTATTTATATGGGAGTTGGAACGTATTTAACATTAGCAGCGTCTGCAGCACAATATGAGATTTCTTTGGTAGATGAATGGTCTACAGTGTTACAAAATATTATTGCAGCAGCAGGTGGTTTTTTAGCTTTTGCATTTATTTTTTGTGGAATTGCATTTGTTTTAGGTGATTTATCAAAAATTATTAATGAACCAGTTACTTTAAAAAAGAGAAAAAGTAAACGAGATGAAAACGCAGAATAAGTTAGAAGGTATTGGTTTCACTTTTAAGTTTTATTTATTGATGAGAAATAATTATTTATAAATTAATTTGATTATAGTGTATTTTAAGTACAGTTTTACGTTCAATAGTAAACAAGTTCTATATCTTTTTATAATATTTATTTTATCGTTAGAGTTAAATCAATATGTATTTGCATAAATAACAGTGATTGTTTTATACATTTTAGATATGTTATATTATTAAAAGAAACAATAAGAAAGGAGAAATATCATTAATTAATGATATAAGTAAAGATAGTGAGAAAAAAGATTTGGATAATGGTATGCATCTGCTTTTTGCTTGTTGCTTGTGGTCCAGGTAAGATAAAAGCTGATAAAAAACTCGTCGGAACTTTAAATAGTACAATGGATGACCAGACACTTACTTCAACAATAGAAATCGAATATAACAGTGAAGATGAAACACCAGTGAAGGGCGTATTTAAACATAAATATGATAATCTCGAAAAGACAGAAACTAATAATAATATTCTAGCAACTTTTATTAACCGACAAACTATAATTGAACAATTAGAAGGGGTAGAGGTATCTGCAGATGTTACAGATACAAGTTTTGATTTTGAAGAAGAATGGGATTATAACGTCGTTGATGTAAATAAGGCTTTAGAAGCTGATGAAGATCAGAAAAATTTTATAGAAGATGGTAAATATTCATTAACAAAAATGAAAAATTATTACGAAAATCAGGGATATTCTTTTGAAGAAAAAGATTTAAAATAGACTTAAATATAGATATGAATATAAATAAGAGAATAAATTATTATGATTATTATTCTAATAATTTATTCTCTTATATTTTTGTTATTTTTAGTCAACTATTTATCAAAATTACCGAAAACGTTTACATTAAAATTACAAAAGTATACATTATAAATGACTATTAGTACTTTCTGATTACTATTACAAGTAACTAGGGGATTGTAATTGTAAATTCAGATAAGAACAATAGATTATTAAAAGGAGGAGGATCTATGAGGAAACTATTAAAGATACTTTTAGTATTAGCAATTTCTTTACCAGCTATTATTTTTAATGTTGCAGAAAATAATTCTGTTTATGCTATAATAAGCGGTGATTATTCTTATGAATTAATAGATGAAGATACAATCACTATTTTAAATTATAGTGGTAGTGAAAAAAATCTAGTAATTCCAGAAAAAATTGACAAAAAAACAGTTAAGAAAATTGGTTATGGTGCCTTTGCAGAATGTAAAAGTATTGAATCACTAGTAATCCCAGAAACAGTTACAACGATTGATAACTATGCTTTTTCACAATGTAGTCAATTGCAAACAATGACGATTCCAGATTCCGTAGTTTCGTTAGGACAAAATTCTTTTGCGGGTTGCAGCAGTCTTGAAAGTTTAAAGATTCCTAGTGAAATTAAAGCGATATCTTACGGTGCATTTTTTGATTGTACTAGTTTGAAAAGTGTTGAGATTCCAGATGGAGTTCAGACAATTAGTGGAATGGTGTTTGGAAATTGTAAATCTTTAGAAAATATTATTCTTCCTAATACGATAACATCTATTGGTGGAAATGCTTTTTCTGATTGTACAGGACTTAAAAGTATTAATCTTCCTAATGGTGTAAAAGTTCTAGGATCTGGAGCTTTTAAAGGATGTTTAGGGTTAGAAGAAGTTATGTTGCCAGACACATTAACGAGTATTGGTCAAAGTGCTTTTCAGGATTGTATTAGCCTAGAAAGTATTGCAATACCAAATAGTGTAACAGGGATAGGATATGCAGCTTTTAGTGGCTGTACGTCATTAAAAGATATTAATATTCCAGAACTGGTTGTTTCAATAGGAAATGCAACATTTAGTGGTTGTGCATCTTTAGAAACAATAGAAATTCCTGAAAATATTACATCATTAGCTGATAATGTATTTAGTGGCTGTGTAAATTTAAAGAGTATTGTTATTCCAGATTCAGTAAGAGAAATAGGAACTTCTACATTTAGCTATTGTAGCAGTCTTGAAGAAGTAAAACTTTCAAAAAATTTAACTAGTATTCCTACAAGTTTATTTAGATATTGTGATAAACTTGAGACAGTAGTACTTCCTAATGGAGTAAAAACTATTGGCGATACTGTGTTTGCTGATTGTATGAATTTAAGAAGTGTTACTTTCCCAGATACAATTCAATCAGGTCAAATAGGTAGTCGTATTTTTTCAAATTCCCCTAAAGTAGTAGCTTCAGTAATAGCTGATTCAGAAGCACATCTATATATGAGAAGAAATGCATATGCTTTTACATTAATTACAACAGGAATAAATTTGGATAAAGTAGAACTAACATTAAATGTTAATGATTCATCTAAATATGTAGCTATTTTGTCACCATATACAATTGCTGATAATACACAATTAACATGGATTTCAAGTAATCCTAATATTGCAGCAATAGATAATAATGGTGTTGTTACTGGAGTATCTGAAGGTGAAGCTACTATTACTGTAAAAACAGCTAACGGCTTAAGTGCTACTAGTAATGTTACTATAAGTGATGAACATATTCCTATTGTAGGAGTAAAATTAAATCAAAATGAATTAGTAATGAAAAAAGAAACATCAAGTTCTTTAAAAGCAACTATTAATCCTAGTAATACAACTGAAGATAAAAAATTGACATGGACATCAAGTGATAATGAAGTAGTGACAGTTAGTTCAACAGGAGTATTGACAGCTAGAAAACCAGGAACAGTAACTATTACAGTAACAACAAGTAATGGAATTAGTGATACATGTAATGTAACTGTAATTAGTGAAATTACAAAAGTAGCTTTAAATCTTACAGCTGTTTCTCTTGAAGAAGGAACATCGCAATTGTTAAGAGCAACAATTAATCCAAGTGATACAACTGATTCAAAAGAATTAACATGGAAATCAAGTAATCCTAGTGTTGCAACAGTCGATCAAAATGGTGATGTTACAGCTGTAAAAAAAGGAACAGCAACAATTACTGTTGAAACAGTAAATGGAAAAAGAGCTGAATGTAAGGTGACTGTTAATCCAGCCATAGTAAGTATTCCAATTGAAAATATTACTTTAAATAAGACAGAATTAGTTCTAGAAGAAGAAGCAAGCGAAAAATTAGTGGCAACAATTAATCCAAGTAATACTACTGATGATAAAACACTTAATTGGATATCAAGTGATGAAGCAGTAGCAATAGTCGATCAAAATGGTACAGTTGTAGCTAAACAACCGGGAACGGCCATTATTACAGTAACTACTACTAATGATAAAACAGCTATTTGTGAAGTTACAGTAACTAAAAAACCAGTCCCAATTGAATCTGTTGAATTAAATAAAAATGAATTAATTCTAAAAGCAGGAAAGAGTGAAACATTAGTAGCAACAATCAATCCTCAAAATACAACTGAGGATACTAGACTTGATTGGACTTCGAGCGATGAAACAGTGGCTACTGTTGAAAATGGTACGATTAGTGCTAAAAGAGCTGGTGAAACAGTTATTACTGTAACCACAGTAAACGGGAAAGAAGATACATGTTTAGTAACTGTATTTGAATTGAATACCGAAGAATTGAAGGCTTTAATTGATGAAGCTAAAAATAAAGAAGATATTTATACTAAAGATAGTTATGCCGTTTTAGTTAATGCAGTTTCAAATGGTGAGGCAGTAATTAATGACGAAGATGCTAGTCAAGAAAATATTGATGCAGCAGTTGAATTATTAAAACAAGCAATAGATAATTTAGTAGAAAGAGTATCAGCAGAATTATTAGAAACTTTACAAATAAAGCTTGAAGAATGTAAAAATTTGGAAGTAAATTATACACCAGAAGAATTTTCACAATTAAAAGAAGTAATTGATGAAGCTGAAGCTTTACTTCAAAATGAAGTTGATAACATTTCTAATGATGCTGTTAATCAAATTTTAAGTAAGTTAATTGAAGAAAGTGATGTTCTATATTTAGCTACAGCGACAAATGAATTAAAAACTGTTATAGCAAGTGCAAATGAATTACTAAATAGTGATTTAAGTGGATACTTGGAAGAAAGTATTACTGCTTTAAGAAATGTAACTAATGAAGCTCAAGCATTAATTGATAATCAATGTCAAGATCTTGATTTAATCAATGAAGCTGTTAAAAAAGTAAATACTGCTATTTCGCAAATGCAAAAAATAGTCGATAAAACAGCTTTAGAAGCCTTGATCAGTGAAGCTGAAATATATCAAGAAGGAATCTATACAACCGATTCATGGGCAGTATTACAAGAGACATTAACAGCAGCTAAAGAAGTAGTGGCAAATGAAAATGCCACAGAAGCTGAAGTAGAAGAAGCAATCAATAATTTACAAGAAGCAATTCAAAATTTAGTCTTAAGAGCAGATAAAACAAGATTACAAGAAGTTTATGATATGATAGACGGATTAGATAGAAGTCTATATACGCCTGCAAGTTTAGCTGGATTAACAGAACCTATGGAAAACGCTAAAGCTGTACTAGATAATTTAGATGCCAGTCAAGAAGAAACTGATAATGCATATGAAGAACTAGTTAGAGGGTATTTGAACTTAAGATTAAAAGCTATTAAAGATACAATTATAGGCTTTGTAAATAAAGTAAATGATCTAGATCAAAGTAAATATAGTGTACAGTCATGGGAACAATTTGAAACAGCACTTAATAATGCAAAAGAAATAATTGCAGATGAAAATGCTCTTCAAGATAAAACAGACGATGCTTATATAGCGTTAGTTAATGCATATTTAGGATTAAGACTTAAACCTAATAAAAGTATGTTGACAGTATAAAAGTAAATGGATAACAAAAAAGACAATTAATCAAAAATTGTCTTTTTTAATAAGCTGTTATAATTAATTAAAAGAACAAAACATTTTTTAATTATTCTAAATACAGCTGTATTTTAATTATATAAAATCTCACATTTAGAAAAAATATTAATTATTTGTTATTAATATGGTATGTGCAGGTTATTTATTACTACGATCATTAAAAATAAGATACTTTTTATATTGAATGATTGCTGGAAAATAACATAATAAATTTTGAAATGTAATAAGAAAGGTAGAATAGCTTACAAAATTGTCTTAATTTATAGTTAAATATGGTAGAAATGGTATAAAATCAAATAATTGTGTTTAAATATTATGAAAGGGCTTAGAAACAATTGTTTAAAAGTGCAAAATATTTTTTAATCACTCTAAATACAGTTGAAATTCAATTATATATAATAAAAAAGGATGATTGAAAATCTTATAAAAATAAAGGTTTATATCTATCATCGCCTAAAATTTACTATTTTTGATAGTAAATTAGGGTATTGTTTATTAAAAGGTAGTTAAAAAATATTTTTAATTACTATTAAATTTATTTTAAAGAGGAGGGATGAGAGGAATATTTTAACGGATTTAAATGTTTATTATTTTAGAGAAAGGGGAAGCAAGATGAAGAAAAAAACATTTCACAAAATAAGTGCATTGTCACTAGCAGCGGTGATGTCTCTTTCAACAGTTAGTACATCGATGATGGCTTTAGCAGCAAATAATGCTGTATCTAATGAGATATCTACATATGCTACAGATGATGCTGGTTACAATGTTTTAGGTGCTGTTACTTCTGCTGTATTAGATGGTAATAAAGTAGATTTAACAATCCAAACTGGTGAAAAAATTCGTTTTACATTCTTAGAACAAAATGTGTTTAGAATGTATATGGCACCTGAAGGGGAACCATTTAGAGAATATCCAGTTGCAAATAGTAGTGACCACACAGCAACAATTACAAACAAGACAGATGAGCAATATGAAAGTGAGTATAATGTTGTTCCTACTTTAGAGGAGACAGATACTACTGTTACAATTTCAACTGAAAAAATTAAAATTGAAATTAATAAAGCTCAAACATTAGTAAAATTAATGAAAGCAGACGGAACAGTGGTATGGGAAGAAGCTGCACCATTAAAATATAAAACAGGAAGTACGATTCAAACTTTAAAAACAGATGATGATGAGTATTTCTATGGTGGTGGAACACAAAATGGTCGTTTCTCACACAAGGGAAAATCTATTAAAATTGCTACTACTAATACTTGGGTTGACAAATCAGTAACTAGCCCTAATCCATTCTATTGGTCTACAGATGGATATGGTGTTGTAAGAAACACTTGGAAACCTGGTGAATATGATTTTGGATCTACTAATGGTAATGTAGTAACTACTACTCATAATGAAAAACGATTTGATGCATATTATTTCGTTGATGATGAACCTGTTGATATTTTAGGTGATTACTATGAATTAACAGGAAATCCTGCTGAATTACCAGAATATGCTTCATACTTAGGACATTTAAACTGCTACAATCGTGATTACTGGTTAGAAGTATCAGAAGGAACAAGCGGAGCAGTTAAATTAGGAGACAAATGGTATAAAGAATCACAATCTGATAATGGAGGAGAAAAGGAAACATTATTAGGTGATGCAAATACAACTGCTCAACAAATTATTGAAGATCATGAAGACAATGATATGCCACTTGGATGGTTCTTGCCAAACGATGGATATGGTTGTGGTTATGGTCAAACAGATAGTCAAGCAGGAGACATTGAAAATCTAGGAAATTTCGCTGATTATGCAATTTCTAAAGGGGTTCAAACAGGTTTATGGACTCAATCAAACTTATGGCCTGCAGATTCATCTAATCCTCAAAAAGGGGAACGTGATATTTATAAAGAAGTTGAAGCTGGAGTTCACTCAGTAAAAACTGACGTTGCTTGGGTTGGAGCTGGATACTCAATGGCTTTAAATGGTATCAGTGTTGCTTATGATGCAATTGCTTCAAGATCAGGTTTAAAACCAAACATTGTTACTTTAAATGGTTGGGCTGGTACTCAACGTTATGGTGGTATCTGGAGTGGTGACCAAACAGGTGGACAATGGGAATACATTAGATTCCATATTCCAACATATATCGGAACTGCTTTATCAGGACAACCAAATATAGGTAGTGACATGGATGGGATCTTCGGTGGAACAAATTCAACTGTTCAAACACGTGATTTCCAATGGAAAGCATTTACTACTTATATGTTAGATATGGATGGTTGGGGTTCTAACCAAAAATCACCATGGGCACTTGGTGAAGATGCAACATCTATCAATAGAACATATCTAAAATTAAAGGCACAATTAATGCCATATATTAATACAATTTCACATGAAGCTACTGCTGAAGGTGGATTACCAATGATAAGAGCAATGTTCTTAGAAGAAGCTAATCCATATACTTTAGGAACTAGCACACAATATCAGTACATGTGGGGAGATAATTTTATCGTAGCACCTATTTATCAAAACACAAATGCTGATTCACAAGGAAATGATATTAGGAATGATATTTATTTACCTTCAACAAGTGATATTTGGATTGATTACTTTACAGGACAACAATACAGAGGTGGACAAGTATTAAATAACTTTGATGCACCATTATGGAAACTTCCTGTATTTGTAAGAAATGGATCTATTATTCCAATGTATCCAGAAAACAATAACCCTGAAGCTATTTCAGAAACAAATACAAGTGGTCTAGATAGATCTCAACGTATTGTAGAATTCTATCCATATGGTTCATCTGAATTTGAAGCATATGAAGATGATGGAAAAACTTTAGGTGGAGCATCTGTTACTACATTATTAACTTCTGATGTAGAAAACGGAACTGCAACTTTAAAAGCTAATAAATCAGTAGGAAGCTATTCTGGAATGGTAAAAGAAAGATCTACTGAATTTGTTGTAAATGTATCTGAAGCGCCTACAAGTGTAACTGGTAATGTTGCTGGTGAAGATGTAACATTTAGACAAGTTACAACTCAAGAAGAATATGATGCTGCAACAGATAATGTATACTTCTACAATCCAAATCCTTCAGTAATCGTTAAAGATTATGCTACAGAAGGAACTACTTATGCAGATATCGAAGATACAACAACTCCTAAATTATATGTAAAATCTGCTGAAAAAGTAGATGTTACTGCTTATGATTTTACAGTAAATGTTAATGGATTTAAAAATGAACAAGATTTAGGTGAAGATGTTTTAGATGAAACTTTAGCTGTTCCAACAGGATTAGCAGAAGTATCAAAAACTGATTCTGAAATTACAGTTGCATGGAATGCAACAGATGAAGCTGTTAGCTATGATATCGAAGTAGATGGTACAGTATTAAGAAATATTACAGATACAACTTACACACAAGTTGATTTATCATATTTAACAAACCATACTTATCGTGTACGTACTGTAGCTGCTAATGGACATTATTCTAATTGGTCAGATTTAATTACAATTCAAACTGATGATGATCCATATCGCAATGTTCCAACTGTTACTCCAAGCTGGAGCTATGGAGCTAGTTGGGGGGCTTTAGCAAATGGATTTGACCATGATACTAATACAATGTTCCATTCAACTAATGCTGTAACTCCAGATCAAATGTTAACATTAGATTTAGGAGCAGCTTATCAACTTGATAAATTAACTTACCAACCTCGTATGGATAATAAAGGTAATGGTACTGTTTATCGTATGGATGTTTATGCAAGTTTAGATGGTGTCAACTATACTAAAGTATGGGATGGAAATGCTAACGAAGCATGGACATATGATAGAAGTAATATGGAAGTTGATGATATTAAAGAAATGCCTTTAAATGGATTAAAAGCTCGTTACTTAAAATTGAGCGTATTATCTTCTATAGGTGGATTCTTCTCAGCTTCAGAAATTACACCATACAAAGTAGATGGTACTGATGCTTGGGTTGTTGGAGATGTAAATAACTCAGGTGCTGTTGATGATAATGATTTAGTATTCTATGAAAACTATGTTGGATTGAAACCAGTTGATAGTGATTGGGATTATTCAACATTAGGAAACATTGATAATAATGATATTATCGATGCTTATGATATTGCTTATGTAGCTAGTATGTTAGGTGATGAAATTACTAATGCTGCTAGCGGTGTAGAAGGTAAGATTGAAATCATTCCTTCAAAAACAGATATTAAAGCTGGCGATATAGTAACATTAAATTACTATGGAATTGGATTAAAGAATGTAAATGCATTTAGTGTTGAAATGCCAGTTGATACTGATTTATTTGAAGTAACTAATTTTGGTTCAGCTTCATTACAAACAGTATTCATGAGAAACTTCTCAAAAACTAGATTCCATTCAGATGGATCTGTAGATAACTATGTATGCTTTACAAATGTTGGAAAGCAAGATTTAATTAATGGAACAGGAAGTATCGCAAAAGTAACAATTAAAGCTAATGCTGATTTTACTTGGGATACTAAAGCAACTAGAGCAGTTGTAGTTGGACAAGATTTATCTAAGGCAGATGCTTTAATTGATATTACACAAGTTCCAACAGCACCAGAAACTAAGAATATTTTAGGATCTTCTGATTTTGCAAGTATTACATTCAGTAATGATGTTAAAGAAAACATGACTGGTGATGAATTATGGCAACAATCAAATTGGCGTGATTTATTATTAGATGGTGATAAAGGTGGAACACTTGCTGAATTCAAATGGTATTTAGGAGCTGAAACTGATATCGCTGAAGAAGTAAAACTTCCTACAGATATGAATTTTGAATTCAACAAAGCTGAACCATTAAAAACAGTAACAGTATACAACCGTACAAGCAGTAACGGTCGTGTAACAAGTATTAAAGCTGTAGCTTATAGTGGCGATACTGAATATGATTTAGGTACATTCAATTCTGCACAGGATGAATTTGTATTTACAGTACCTGCTGAAGCTACTAATATTGATCGTGTTGTAATTACACCTATGACAAGTGCTGGAACAGCTACAGGAACTAGCACTGGAAGCGAATCAAATCGTATGTTATCATTACGTGAGATTGAATTTGTAACTGATAGCGCAGTTGATGCAACAGGTATTGAATTTGATGAATCAAGTGCTAGTAAAGTTTATGTAGGTGCTTTAGCAGAAGTATCTGCTACAGTGTCTCCAAATAATGTAAGTAATCCATTCTACGATATTACAAGTAGTGATGAAAGTGTTGCAAAAGTAATTAAGATTCCAATGGAAAATACATATATTTATGCAGTACAAGGTATTTCTGAAGGAACTGTTACTTTAACAGCTACTTCTGAAGATGGTCAATTTGTAGCAACAACAGAAGTAGAAGTTGTAATTGGTGTTGATACATCAGTATTAGATGAACAAATTACAAAATTTGATAGCTTATATAAAAACTTATATACAACTGAAAGCTATGAACAAGTTAAAGCAGCTGTTGATGCAGCTAAAGAATTAATTGCTTCTGATGAAGCATCACAATCTGACATTGATAGTGCAACAATCAATATTGTTAATGCTATGAACAAACTTGAATTTAAAGGATCTAACACAGATCAACCATCAAGCTTAAACTTAATTCCTCAATCAGGAATGAGTCGTTATGATGAATCAAGTATGTCAGCAGTTGAAAAAGAAGATGCAAGTTATGTAATTGATGGTAATAAAGATACAATTTGGCATTCAAATTATAATAGTGGTTATACATTACCTCAATATGTAACCATCGATTTAGGTGCAGTATATGACTTAGAACAAGTAGATATGTTGGCACGTCAAAATAGTAGAAATGGTCATATTACACATTATCGTATTGAAGTAAGTACTGATGAAGGTGAAAATAAGATCTTTACACCAGTAGTTGAAGGATATATTGCAAACGATGGTAGCTCAATAGAAGAACCAGGTGTTGCAAAAGAAATTAAGTTCGATACAGTAGAAGCTAGATATGTAAGATTCATCGCTATCGAATCATTAGGTGATAGACTTAACGCTTATGCTTCTATTGCAGAATTAAACTTCTATGGTCTTGCAAAAGGTGAAGAAGTTGTAGCTAATAAGGCAGCATTACAAATTGCTGTAGATACAGCTAATACACTTAAAGAACAAGGTGCATTAGATAATGTTGTACCAGCTGTAGTAGCTGAATTTGAAACTGCACTTGCTAATGCAGAAGCAGTTTTAGCTGATACTAGTGCAAATCAAGCTACAATTGATAGCGCATTCTATCGTCTAGCTAATGCAATTCACATGTTAGATTTCATTAAAGGTGATAAGAGTGCTTTAGAAGCCTTGATCAATGAAGCTGAAAAATATGAAGAAGGAAATTATACAACTGATTCATGGACAGCATTCCAAGAAGCATTAGATGCAGCAAAAGATGTAATGAATGATGAAAATGCTTTAGAAAGTGATGTTAACAAAGCATTTAACGATTTAACAGATGCAATTGGAAACTTAGTCTTAAGAGCTGATAAATCAAGATTACAAGAAGCATATGATATGGTAGATGGCTTAGATAAGAGTCTATATACAGAAGCTAGTGTAGCTGGATTAACAGAACCAATGGCAACTGCTAAAGCTGTATTAGATAATCCAAATGCAACACAAGCTGAAGTAGATGCAGCACATGAAGCATTGATCAAAGCATACTTAGACTTAAGATTAATTCCAAATAAGGATCTATTACAAGAATTAATTAATAAAGCTCAAACATTAAATGCAGCAAACTACACTCAAGAATCTTGGGGAGTATTTGTAAATGCATTAAAGACAGCACAAGCAGTATTAGGAAATAATGATGTTGATGATGCAACAGTACAAGCAGCAATTGAAGGATTAGAAGCGGGAATTAATAACTTAGTAGTAAATAATTCAGCTAATGAAGCTACATCTCCTGTGGCTTCAGGTGATACAACAGCAAGTATCAATACTGGAGATACAACTAGTATGATGACATCAATTGCCGGATTAGCTTTAGCTTCTGCTGTAATTTATGGAGCAAAGAAAAGAAAAAAATCTAATTAATATTTAAAGTATTATATATTTTAAAAATTGTAGGTTTTATCTAATTAAAAAAGAGGAATTTGACCTATATGGAATAATTCCTCTTTTCTTTTTATTGATATATACGTTTGGATATATTAAAATATTTTTTAAGGGGTGTTTAAATTGAAGAAAAAATCAGCGATATTATTTTATGTTTTTTCAGCTTTATTTCTAATTATAACTATATTTTTAACTGTTGATGGATTTATTGGACTAACTGAATCTGCAGCAGAGTATGGAGTATCTATGTTAGATGAATGGGTAACAGTTTTAAAAACATTACTTTCTACTTCTGGTGGATTTCTTGGTTTTGCAATACTATTTTTAGGAATAGGTTTAGTTTTAAGTAAATTAGATAAATAGCAAATAAAATGTGATGATTGAATTAAGTTAGCTCTTAAAAAAATCATCTTTTTTATCCTGATTATTTGTATAATATTGCGTTATTATTAGTTATGTTTTAATGAATAAATATTTAAAACTAAACTTATAGTATTCAATAAGTAATGTAAAAGTAAATATTGCAAATATTATACAATTTAATATTTATAGTTGAATAATAAAAAAGATGAAATTATGTATTAAAAATCTAAATTTAAATTTCATCTCTTTATCTTTTAATTATTAATTTTCAATTGCTAGTTTTATTGAACCAGCATTAATCATTCCAATTGGTAAATCAAAAACTGTTTCTAAATAAACAAAGCCCTCAGAAGAGACACTATTTTCTGGTAATACAATTTTAAATGATTGACCTGGTGAAGCAGTAGAAGTTATTGGATACCATTTATCTTTTTGAGGGATAAAGATATCACCATCCTTGCTAGTTGCTTTATGTGTAAAACTTAATCTTGTATTTAAGGTATCTATAGTAAATATTACTTCAACAGAATTATCTGAAAGTTTTTTTGCATTAGCAGTAAAAAAGGCAAGTTGAGCACTAATACATGGTGTATATAGTCCGTTTTCGTTTAAAGTAAGGTAACCTCTACTATTTGCAGTACTAAAGTTATTGTAATCAACAGGAATTTTATAATTATATTGATATAATACGGCATCTCCACCTACTGGAGTAATAGCAGTTTTTAAGTATACATAACCATCAGAAGAAACACTATCAGCACTAAGAGAGATAGTATAAACTCCTTCAGAAGGTGTATAATATGCAGTATTTTTACTTGGAATAAAGTTTTCTCCACTTGTATCAGTAGCTAGGTGTTCGTAATATCCTCTTACAGTGTGTATTATTTCATTAATAGTAAGAGTAACACTACCATCATCTTCACGGTGAGCCGATATACTGTGCTTGATTATAGATGCAGATATTCCACTTATTAAAACATCATCAGGATGAAGGGTTGTAAATTGTGTTTGATCTACTTTAGTAGAAGCTGTAGTACTTGATTGTATTGTAGCCTTTTCTAATTGTGGTGATTGGGCAGCACTTACACTAGTATAAGAACCCAAAAATAGCATTATTGAAAGTATGCATGCAACAATTTTTTTCATAAAATTTTCTCCTTTTTGTTATAGTTTTAGTCATATGAGCATTACATAACTATAAAATAAAAAGAAGTACTAATTTTTAAAGTAAAAAAACATATTAAAATATAACATTATAATTATATAATATCTACATCCTTTCAAATAAAGTTATGTTCATCCCATTGTTATGTAAACGCTCTCACAACTAGTGTTATTGTAACATAAATTAAAATAAAAGAGCTAATTTAGTCAGATTTAGGCATAAAAATTTATTTTTTTATAGCGAGTTAATTATTTTTGTATATATGTAAATTATTTATAGCAATTTATTGGTTTTATAATATTTTATGTTAAGTTTAGACGAATTATTATTTTTTTATTGTTTGTTGTATAATAGTAAAAAGATTGAAAATATTAAATATTGTGGTATTATATATGAGTTATAATAAGCTAACTTAAAAGATTGGAGTGTATAAATGGAAATATTAATTGAGCCAATTGAAGAATCATTGGTGGCATTACCGGTTTTATTTTTAGCATGTTTATTAGTTGAATATCTTTCCAACCGAGATGTTATTAATAAAGTGATGGAATTTGGTAAAGTTGGTCCTTTTATTGGATCGATATTAGGAAGTATTCCTCAATGTGGATTTTCTGTTATAGCCGCTAAACTATATTCTATGCGCTATCTTACTATGGGGACACTATTAGCTATTTTTATAGCAACTAGTGATGAAGCTCTTGCTATTTTAGCTATTCATCCTGATTTGTGGCAAATACTAGTTTTATTAATTGTTATAAAAATAATTCTTGGGACAGTAGTAGGACTAATAGTTGATCACATAAATCATAAAAATCGTGATAATTATGAATATCTACAAATCGAGCCATGTGATTGTGGTTGTCAAAATGGGATATTCATACCTGCGATAAGGCATACATTTAATATATTTATTTTTATCTTACTGACTAATGTTATTTTAACTGTTATTATAAGTGGAATTGGTGAAGAAAATTTAAGTAATTTATTACAAACAAATTGGTTTTTTCAACCAATTATTGCAGGAATAATTGGTTTTATCCCTAATTGTGCAGGATCGGTTATTTTAACACAATTATATGTAAGTGGTGGACTGGGTTTTGGTGCTTTACTTACTGGACTAACTACAAGTGCTGGGGTAGGAACTTTGGCACTATTGAGATATAATGAAGACAGAAAGAATTCACTTAAAATATTGCTTATCTCATATGTTGTGGCAATAGTAATTGGATATGTAATATCAATCATCATGATTTAGTAGTCAAAAAGTGACTACTTTTTTAGTATTATTATGTTATTTTAGGAAACAATAAATAAAAGTGCATATTAAATGAATATTTTAGTAATAAATATTATTATTAGATTATAAGGAGGATCTAACAATGAAAAAAGATGAAGATTTAAAAAAAGTTGTATTGATAGGAACAGGTCTTGTTGGGATGTCAATGGCATATTCAGTGTTAAATACGGGAGGTATTGATGAATTAGTTTTAATAGATATTGATCAAGAAAAAGCAATTGGAGAAGCATGGATATAAGTCATGGACTACCTTATAGTAAAAGCAGTTTAAAAGTAAAAGCAGGAGACTATGATGATTGTAAGGATGCTGATATTGTTGTTATAACAGCAGGCGCTGCTCAAAAGCCGGGACAGACAAGATTAGAACTGGCAAGTATTAATGCTAAAATCATGAAATCAATTACTCAATCAATCATGGCTACAGGATTTGATGGAATAATTATTGTTGCTAGTAATCCTGTGGACTTAATGAGTTATGTTGTACAAAGAGTATCCTATTTACCAGCTAATAGGGTAATTGGAAGTGGAACGATTTTAGATACCGCTAGACTTAGATACTTATTGAGTGAGTTTTTAAATATTTCTTCAACAAATATTCACGCTTATATTTTAGGAGAACATGGTGATTCATCATTTGTTCCATGGATGAATACTTATATTGGATGTAAAAGCATGATGGAATATATCGTTGAAATGAATATTGATATGAACCAGCTTCATAATATATACAAAGAGGTGCAACAAGCGGCATATGAAATCATTAAAAGAAAAAATGCGACTTATTATGGAATAGGGTTATCGTTAAATCGTTTGATCAGTGCAATATTTGGAGATGAAAATGCGATATTAACTGTTTCAGCATATCAGCAGGGGGAATATAATCAAGAGGGTCTATATATTGGTGTTCCAGCAATTATTAATAGACAAGGAATATCTAAAGTTATACCATTATCTTTAAATAATGTTGACCAGGAAAAATTTGATAAAAGCTGCGAAACATTAAAAGAAATGATTGATACTGAATTAGAAGCAATTATTAATAGTTAATGTTATAATAATTAGGAAAGCAGGTGGTAAAATGAAAAAGTTACTCAGTGTTTTCCTAATTTTATTTTTTATAGTAGGATGTAATCAGGAAAAACAAATAGATACAGTGATAAGCGATACTAATATTGTAAAGGAACAAAGAAATAGCTTTATAAAAGATTCAAGAGAAATTGTTATTGCTAAAGAAGAACCAGTAAATGAATCATTACCACAAGAAAATTTACCAATCGTAGGAAATAGTCGTTTAATTGTAATTGATGCTGGACATCAGCGTTATGGTAATAATGAACAAGAACCAATTGGACCAGGTGCTAGTGAGACAAAAGCCAAAGTAACAAGCGGGGCAACAGGCGTTGTCACTGGAAAGTTAGAATCTTTAATAAATCTAGAAGTAGCATTTAAATTAAAAGATAAATTAGAAGCTAGCGGGTACCAAGTTATTATGGTTAGAACAAGTCAGGATGTTGACATGTCAAATAGTGAACGAGCAAAAATTGCTAATGAAAATAATGCTGGGGCTTTTATTCGGATCCATTGTAATAGTGACAGTTCAAGCGGAGCTAAAGGAGCTTTAACAATAGCACCATCTACTTCAAATCAATACTGTCATCAAATTGCCAATGCTTCACAAGCATTATCAAAAAGTGTTTTAAATAATATATGTAATGAAACTGGTGCTAAAAATCGTGGGGTTATGATTAGCGATACAATGAGTGGGATAAACTGGTGTCAAGTTCCAGTAACGATTGTGGAAATGGGATTTTTGTCTAACCCAGAGGAAGACCAGCTATTATCTGATAGTAATTATCAGGATAAAATTGTCACCGGAATAGTTAAGGGAATCAATGAGTATATGAATTAAAAGATTCGAAATGAATCTTTTTATTTATTCTTTTTGATAATGATAATAATTGCCTGGGGAATAAATTTTAAAATTAAAATATTATTAATTAATAGTCCTATATTAATTATAAACTTATATAGTGTTATAAAGGTGAGATGATATGCGGGAATATGTGTAATAATAATGGGTATGATGATTAATTATAAAGAATAATGTTTTTTTGATTTTTTACTAAAAATTATTTAGATTATATGCTAAAATATAACAATGTGAGGTGTTAACATGGAAGATTTTATTCGACCAAATCCAAAGCCTAAAAAAGTAGTAAAAAAGAGTCATTTTAAAGAGACAGTATTTATCGTCTTGATGATCATCTGTTTAGGAATTGGGTTTGTTTCAGGCTATATAGTAAAAAAGACAGATATAAGTTTTAATAATAATGGAACAGATACATCAGTATTAGATGAAGCATATGAAATTTTAAATGAATATTGGTATAATCCCAATGATACAGAAGTTGATATTGAAGGAAATTCGATTGCCGCATTAGTTAATTCCTTAGGTGATATACATTCATCTTATTTTACTTTTGAAGAATCTGTTGCTTTTAATCAAAGCGTTGAAGGAAACTTTGATGGCATAGGGGTTGCTTATATCGCTTTAGATAATGGAATTATTATTACTAAAGTATATCAAAACAGTCCAGCTAGTCAAAGTAACATTCTGGTAGGTGATACTATCACTAATGTTGATGGCACTAGTATTGCGAAAATGAGTGCTGACGAGGTAAAAGAACTCGTAAGAGGGCAGGCTGGTACTAATGTAAAATTAACTGTGATAAGAGATGGTAAAACTTTTGATGTTGATGTAAAACGTGGTAGTGTAGAAACAGCGGTAAATGGTGAAATAAGAGAAGAAAATGGCAAGAAGTTTGGTTATATTGAAATCAGTACTTTTGGAACAACAACAGGTGAAGAAATTGAAAAAATCTTGCGTTCTTTTGTTGATGAACAGATAAGTAATTTAGTTATTGATTTACGTGGTAACGGCGGGGGTTATCTAGTTGCTGCCAATGATGTACTTGATCTTTTTGTTGATGAGGGTAAAACAATTTATCAGATGAAAGAGAAAAATGGGGCTATTCAAAAAACTAAAGCAGGCGATGGAAATAAATATAATTTTGCTAATAATTATATTTTAGTAGATGGTGAGACTGCGTCGGCATCAGAAGTTGTTGCTGGAGCATTACAAGAATTATGTGATTTTAAGCTGATTGGAACTCAAACATATGGAAAAGGTACAGCTCAAACACAAAAACAATTAAGTGATGGCTCTGTTTTGAAATATACTTATGCTAGATGGATGCTGCCAAGTGGAACATGGATCAATGGAAAAGGATTGACACCAGATTATTTAGTTGAAAATATTGATATTAGTGATATTTCAACCAAGGCTATTGATCAGAGTTTAAGCTATGATTGTGTTGATGATCGTGTTTTAACGATGCAAAAAGGGTTAAAAATATTAGGTTATGATTGTAAAAGAGAAGACGGTTATTTTTCTAGTGATACAGTTGAAAGTCTAAAACAGTTTGAAAGTGCTAATAATTTAACCGTAGATGGCATCTATGATGATAATGACAAGAATGTATTAATAAGTAAAATATTGATTTATATCAATGATATAAGTAATGATAATCAGTATAAAAAATTATTAGAGATAATGGGATAATAATGTAGTTGAGATAAGAGGAGCAAATTATTAGCTCTTCTTTTTGAGTTAGAAAAATATTATATAATCATATGATGAGTTATGTTTTTTATTGTCATGGGTATAATTCTTTTAACTTGGTTGTTTTCTTGATATAATAGAAAAGACTTATAGGAGGTGGATAAATGCATCAATTTAAATTAGTTTCTCCCTTTAAACCCATGGGAGATCAGATAGAAGCAATTGAACAATTAGTAGCTGGTGTAAAGGCTGGGAAAAAGGAACAGGTTTTATTAGGAGGAACAGGAACAGGAAAAACTTTTACTGTTTCTAATGTTATTGCTGCAGTTAATAAACCGACGCTCGTTTTAGCTCACAATAAAACATTAGCTGGACAATTGTATTCCGAATTAAAAGAATTTTTTCCAGAAAATAGAGTTGAATATTTTATTTCCAACTTCGATTTTTATCAGCCTGAAGCATATATTCCAGGAAGAGATCTATACATTGACAAAAATGCTAAAACTAACTATGAAATTGAAATGCTTAGAAGTGCTGCGATGAATTCATTAATTGAACGAGAAGATGTTATTGTAGTAGCATCAGTAGCCTCAATATACGGTCTTGGTAATCCTGAACAATATAAAGAAATGATTTTTGCTTTACGTGTTGATCAGGATATTGATCGTAAAGAACTATTAACATATTTAGTTGATCGTCAATATCAGCGTAATGATATTGAACAAACTAAAGGTACTTTTAGGGTTCGTGGTGATGTAATTGAAATTGTTCCTGGTCATAGTGAAAATTATTTAATTAGAATAGAATTATTTGGCGATACTGTGGAAAGAATAACAGAGGTTGATCCTTTAACCGGACATGTTTTAGCTGCTTATAATACATATACGATCTATCCTGCTTATGGTTATGTTACCAAAAAGGAACAAATCTTAAGAGCTTGTGATACTATTAGTGCTGAATTAGAAACACGATTAGAAGAATTTAAAGCTGAAACTAAGTTATTAGAATTAGAACGTTTAGAACAAAGAACACGGCATGATGTTGAGATGTTAAAAGAGGTAGGCATGTGTCCAGGAATTGAAAATTATTCTCGTCATATCGATGGACGTAAAGCTGGACAAAGACCATATACTTTAATTGATTATTTTCCTAAAGATTTTTTAATGATCGTTGATGAAAGTCATGTTATGTTACCTCAAGTAAGAGGAATGTATAATGGTGACCGCTCGCGTAAAGAAACTCTTGTTGAGTATGGTTTTAGATTGCCCAGTGCTTTAGATAATCGTCCGTTAAGGTTTGAAGAATTTGAAAAAATAATTAATCAAGTAATTTATGTTTCTGCAACACCTGGTGATTATGAGTTAGAACATGTAAATAATCAGGTCGTTCAGCAGATTATTCGACCAACAGGTTTACTTGATCCAAAAATTGAAGTTCGACCTACTAAAGATCAAATTGATGACATTATCAATGAAATCAAAATTCGTCAAGATAAAAATGAACGTGTATTAATTACAACATTGACAAAAAGAATGGCTGAAGATCTTAGTGCTTATTTAAAAGAACTAGGAATTAAGGTTGCTTATTTGCATAGTGATACTAAAACATTAGAGAGAACAGAAATTTTAAGAGATTTGCGACTAGGTAAATATGATGTTTTAGTAGGGATCAATTTACTTAGAGAAGGGCTTGACTTACCGGAAGTAAGTTTGGTCTGTATTCTTGATGCTGATAAAGAAGGTTTTTTAAGAAGTAACCGTTCATTGATTCAAACTATTGGTCGAGCCGCTCGTAATAGTAATGGTGAAGTAATTATGTATGGTGATAAAATTACCGAATCGATGGCATATGCAATTGAAGAAACTAATCGTCGTCGCAAAATTCAAGATGCTTATAATAAAGAACACAATATTATTCCTACAACGATCCATAAAGAAATTCGTGATGCAATACGTGGTCAAGAAGTTATTGATGATGCTGCAAGCCTTGTAAAAAAAGGACGTAAAGCAAATAAGAAAGATAAGCAGGCAATGATTCATGAACTAGAAAAACAGATGAAAGATGCTGCGAAAGTGTTAGACTTTGAAAGAGCCATGGAACTAAGAGATATCATATTGGAGCTTCAAGGTGAAAAATAAATATCAATTTGATTATCCCGTAAATGAAATTTTTAAGGATATTGAAAGCTTAAATGGTCGTGCTTTTCTTGTCGGAGGAATAGTTCGTGATATGCTGCTTTATGGAAAAGTTGATTATCATGATGTTGATGTTGAAATATATGGTTTGACGATTGAACAGTTAGAAAATATTTTGAATAAATATGGTGAAGTAAATTGTGTAGGTAAGTCATTTGGAATTTTAAAATTAAATTGTTTGACAAATTATGATTTTGCACTTCCTAGAACAGAAAAAAAAGTAGGTAAATATCATCAAGATTTCAAAGTTGAAGTCAACAAAGATTTAGATTTTAAAGTAGCTTCTTCAAGGCGTGATCTGACGATCAATGCGTTAATGTATGAAGTGAAAACAGGTAAAATTTATGATTTTTATCATGGTCTTGATGATTTAAAACGAAGAACTTTGAAAATGGTAGATCGAAAAACCTTTCCTGAAGATCCCCTTCGGGTCTTAAGGATAGCCCAGTTTGCATCTAGGTTTGATTTTTATATTGAGCCAGAAACTAAAAAAATATGTAAAGAAAT
>BAHP02000052.1 GCA_000508865.1 Clostridiales bacterium VE202-01 | reverse complement strand
TCTGATATGTTACCAGTATTAGATAAAGCTAATGATGTATTGGCTGATGTTAACGCAATGCAAGGTGAAGTAGATGAAGCCTTTACAGAATTAGTAAAAGCGTTCTTGAACTTAAGATTAAAACCAAATAAAGATTTATTACAAGAATTGATCAATAAGGCAAATAACTTAAACGCTGCAAACTACAGTGCTAAAACATGGGCAGCAGTCGCAGAGGCTTTAAATGAAGCTAAGGTAGTATTAGAAGATCCAGAAGCAACACAGGATCAAGTGGATAATGTAAAAGATGTTTTAACAAAAGCAATTGCGGGATTACAAGTAGAAATAAAAGAAACTAGCAATCCGGTAAAAGCAGGAGATACAACAGCAAGTGTCGCTACTGGTGATACTACTAATTTAAATGCTGCATTAGGAGTTGCTGCTTCATTAAGTATGCTTGCATATTTATCTAAAAAGAAAAAGAAATAACGATATTTTGAAGGAAGCTTGATAATGATAGCTTCCTTTTTTTAAATAAGAGTTGATATTTTATTAATTTTGGATAAAATAATATAGTTAAAGTTTAATTATAAGAGGAGTTATTATGAACGAGGAAATTATTAAAATAGCAGCAAAAGAATTGGAAATAACTGAAAAACAAGTAGTTGCAGTTTTATCATTATTAGAGCAGGGAAATACAGTTCCCTTTATTGCGCGTTATCGTAAAGAAGCAACAGGTGGCTTAGATGAAGACCAAATTAGAAATATTGATAAGTATTATCAATATCAAGTTGGTTTGTTAAAGCGTAAAGAAGATGTTATTAGATTAATAGATGAAAAAGGAATGTTAACAGAGCAGTTAAAAGCAGATATTTTAAAAGCTACTAAATTAAATGAAGTAGAAGATTTATATCGACCTTATAAGGAAAAAAGAAAGACTAAGGCAACTGAAGCAAAAGCTAAAGGTTTAGAGCCATTAAGTAAATGGATATTGTCTTTACCTAAAGGAGATATTAATGAGGAAGCCAAAAAATATTTAAATGATAAAGTGACGACTATTGAAGATGCGATTCAAGGTGCTTTAGATATTATTGCTGAAGTTATTAGTGATGATATCAAATACCGTAAATTTGTTAAAGATATCATGTATAAATCAGGTACGATTGAAACAAAAGTTAAAAAGAAAAATCCCGATGAAACAAAAGTATATGAAATGTATTACGATTATCATGAACGTGTTAATCGAATCGTTTCACACCGTATTTTAGCTGTTAATCGTGCTGAAAATGAAAAAGTAATTACAGTTAATATTGTTATGGATAAGGATTTTTTGATTCAATATATATATCGCGGTGTAACTAAAAAGAGAAACAGTAGTGTTAATGATTATTTATTAAAAGCTGTTGAAGATAGCTTAAATCGTTTGTTATTACCTTCAATTGAACGTGAGGTACGTAATGAATTAACAGAAAAAGCTAGTGAACAAGCATTAAAAGTATTTTCAATCAATTTAGAAAAGTTACTTATGCAAGCGCCATTAAAAGATAAAATGGTATTAGGTGTTGATCCTGCTTATCGTACTGGTTGTAAATTAGCAGTTGTTGATCAAACAGGAAAAGTATTAAAGATCGATAAAGTATTCATTACGATACCTAAAAATAATTATGACAAAGATAAAAAAACGTTATTAGATATCATTAAGAAATATAAAATTGAAATCATCGCAATTGGTAACGGAACTGCCAGTAGAGAGAGTGAAGCTTTTATTTCACGATTAATCAAGGAAAATAATCTTGATGTTGATTATGCAATTATTTCTGAAGCTGGTGCTTCGGTTTATTCAGCTAGTAAACTTGCTAAAGAAGAATTTCCAGATTATCAAGTAGAAGAGCGTTCTGCGGTATCAATAGCTCGAAGATTACAAGATCCTTTAGCTGAATTGGTAAAAATTGAACCTAAAGCAATCAGTGTTGGTCAATATCAGCATGATATAGCTCAAAAACAACTTGAAGAACAGTTAGATTTTGTTGTTGAAAAAGCTGTTAATAGTGTTGGTGTTGATATTAATACAGCGTCTGCTTCTTTACTGCAATATGTTTCTGGATTGAACAGTGGCGTAGCTAAAAATATTATTAAATATCGTGATGAACATGGTAAATTTACTAACCGTGAAGAGATAAAAAATGTTAATAAATTAGGAGCTAAAACTTATCAACAATCAATTGGATTTTTACGAATTCCTGGTGCTAATGATCCATTCGATGCAACTGCGATTCATCCTGAAAATTATACTCAAGCTAAAGAATTATTAAAATTAATAGGTGCAGATGAAAAAGAACTAGGAACAAAAGAGATTGCTGATAAACTTACAAATCTTAATAAAGAAGAGGCGATAAAGGAATTACAAATCGATAATTATACATTGGATGATATAATTGATAGTTTTATTAAACCGAATCGTTCACCAAGAGATAATTATGCAACCCCACTTTTAAAGAAAGATATTTTAAAAATTGAGGATTTAAAACCAGGAATGGCTTTAGAAGGTACAGTTAGAAATGTCGTGGATTTTGGAGCTTTTATTGATATTGGTTTAAAAAATGATGGTTTAGTACACATTTCTAAAATTTCACATGAAAGAATTAAGCATCCTTTGGATAAACTAAGTATAGGAGACATTGTTGAAGTATATGTTATTGATGTTGATGTTAATAAACATCGTGTTGGTTTAAGTATGATTAAAGATTAAAGGATGAGTTGATGAAAAAATTTCTTTTGGTAATAGTATTAATATTAATGATAAGTGGCTGCTCTTTTAAAAATGAAACAGCCGATCATATTGAAGTTGTCGAAAGTACATCTATAGCAAAAGATGAAGTTATTGAATATGAAGAGCTGTTAAATTATACAAATATTTTTAAAGTTGGCGATATCATAAATATTGAAAATACAAATTATTTAAGTTCATATGCTATTCCTGGAAGATGGAAACATACAGTTTTTTATCTTGGTACATATCAGCAGTTTACAGAGTTTTACCAACCAGATGATAAATATTATCAAGATATAATCAAACATTATCAAAATCAAAATGAAGTTTTAGTTTTAGATAGTAATTCATCAGGAGTTAAAATCAGAACTTTTGATCAGATGGCAAATTTAAAAGAAGAGTCTTATCTCAAGGCTCTTTCAGGCTATCGATTTAACGAAGACAATGAGTTTATCAAATGTTATATTGATCGTGCTCTAGATTATTTAGGAACTCCTTATGACTACAGCATGATTACTTATGATGATACGACTCTATATTGTAGTGAACTTGTATATTATGCTTTGCAGGCAGTTGGCATCGAGGTAACTAAGACGAGTAATATTTTAGATCATGTAGTTATTACACCTACTGATTTAGGGGATTTTCTAGAAACATTAGGTAATGCTGAACATTGTTTCTTGTTGGAAAAGCATGATAATTGCATAATTGATAAGATAAATGATTAATTTTGCTTGTATTTATCGAATAATATCAGTATTATTATATCGAGGTGAACATAAATGAAAATTTCAACCAAAGGACGTTATGCTTTGAGGGTTATGTTGGATATTGCTATGCATGATGATGGTAAATTTATACCGCTGAAAGATATCGCCATGAGGCAGGAATTAACAGTCAAGTATCTTGAACAAATTATATCATTATTAAATAAGGCGGGATATTTACAGAGTTTAAGAGGTAATAGTGGAGGTTATCGCTTAACAAAACGCCCTGATGAGTATATTATCGGTGATATTTTAAGAATTACAGAAGGTGATCTTGCACCTATAGCTTGTTTAAAAGATCATATTAATCATTGTTCACGAAGTAATGAATGTATTACGTTACCTTTTTGGCAGGGATTGGATAAGGTGATAAAAGAATATGTTGATAGTGTTACACTACAAGATCTAATTGACCAAGCTAACAATCAAGTCAATAATTATTCTATATAAAGCTCGGGCTTTTTTTGTCTAATA